>JAGROY010000120.1 GCA_020439995.1 Verrucomicrobiia bacterium | reverse complement strand
GGTCAAGGAACACCGTCACACCTGAGAGCCCGGGCTCACCTCCATCCTGAACCCCGTCTCCATCGAGATCCTTCCATACAAAGTCGCCGATCGAAGCCGTCTGCAATTGATAACCAAAAGCGACCGATGTCTGGTTCTCTCCCGCATCGAGAGAGGTAGATAACGGATTACCCGCAGTCGTGAGGACGAATCCAGCCGAAACAGTTCCCGGAACCACCTTCACGGAATAGGTGCCAGCAGCCAGATTCTCAAAGGAATACTCCCCCGATGCGGGCGTCATCACCGATGGCTCTCCGCCATCCAGAGAGCCGTTTGTATTGAGATCAAGGAAGACCGTCACCCCTGAGAGCCCAGGCTCCGTATCATCCGTTCCATTTCCGTTCAGGTCATTGAAGACCCTGCTTCTAACGGTCGATTGAAGAACGATAGAGGTCGCGTCGTTCTCTCCAGCGTCTGTCGGATCACCGTTGCCATTGGGATCAGAATCCGTGCCTGAATCGGATAGATCTGAAGTAGCCGTCGAGTCCGGCGACTGGCCGCTCGCTGTAACCTGATTGCTGTAGATACCAAGTCCACTTCCTTGATCTGTCACCGTCGTTACGTCGACAACGATTCTGATCTGAGCCGTATCTCCGATCGCAAGGGCACTTCCAGATGTGAACAGATCGTTGCTTGCGCTCCCATCGAATCCGCCATCCAGAGTAATGGTACCCGGATCGTCAATCATCGATGGCCCACTGGAAATCGAGTAGTTGCCCGCCCCGAACAAAGCATCGAGATCCTCTACTAGTGAGAGACTGGAAACGGCAACATTTCCAAAAGACTCCAAATAGAAATCGAACGTGACCGATTGGTTACTCACTGATGCGGCCATTGCAACGCCAATCCTTGGATCCTGAGAGATCGCAAAAGTGGTAGGATCGTTCTCACCTGCCTCAGTTGCATCAGCGTTCCCGTTCGAGTCGGGATCCACTCCTGAATCAGAAAGGTCAGAAACCGGAGTTCCTACGCTCACGACCTGGCCGTTGAGAGTCACCTGGCTGGAGTAAATTCCAAGCCCGCTTCCACCGTCAATCAGTTGCGACACCCTCACCACAACTCTTATCTGAACCTTCTCATTTGCGACCATCGTTCCCGAAGAGATTAATTCGGTGTCACTGCTTCCATTAAATGCGGTATTGACCGTCACGCTTCTTGGCGAGCTGATCAACAATGCAGGACTGGAAACGCTGTAATTTCCTGATCCAAATAACACATCGAGATCGTCAGCCAGGCTCAGTGTGTCAATTGATGTCGAACCCAGATTCTCCAGATAGTAGTCGAAAGTCACGTCATTCCCCGATACAGACGCATTTTTGGCAACACCGATCGCCGTCCTCTGCTCGACAACGGTAAAGCTGGTCGGATCGCTCTCTCCAGAATCGTTCGCAAATCCGTTTCCACTTGGATCAGGGTCGGTGCCGGAGTCTGAGAGGTCGATGGCCACAGATCCGAGCGGTGCCGTGCCCGCCGCTGTGACCTGGCTCTGATACACCCCGACTCCCATTCCCTGATCAGTGACGTTAGTGACGTCGACAACGAACCGGAATTGAGCAGTGTCAAAGGCAGCCAACGAGCTTGCCGCTGCGATCAGGTTCGTGTCTCCGCTTCCATCGAAACCAGCATTCAAATTGATTGTTCCCGGATCATCGACAAATACTGGCGCAGAATTTATCGTGTAATTCCCAGCTCCAAACACAGCGTCCAAGTCATCCAAAACGGTGACACCGTTCAGCATGCTACCTCCGAGATTCTCAAGATGGACATCTACGGTCACCTGCTGCGTGCCACTCCCAACCGTAGCTGTCATTGCCACGCCGAGATTGGCTTCATCTCCAATAATGATTTGAGTAGGATCATTCTCACCGGTATCCCCAGCATCTCCGTTCCCGTTCGGGTCGGCGAGATATCCATCATCCGAGGCATCAGACACCGCCAACCCCGCTGGATCTGTGGCATTCACAGTGACTCCATTAAAATAGATCCCAAATCCATTCCCTACATCGGTAACGGTGTTCACATTGATCCGCACCCGGATTCTCGCTACTTCTCCTGGCTCAAGAGAGCCTCCCGCGACAACTCGATCAAAAATGTTGAACCCGAAAAACTGTGGGCTAAGGGAGAGCGTGTTGGGACCTTCAATCAATGAAGGTTGAGCAAGGATCGAATAATTTCCGCTGCCAAACACAGGATTAAGCGGATCGCTCAGCAGTATACTCTTTACCTGATTCTCTCCAAGATTCTCGATGGCGAATTCGACAGTTACGACCGTACCTGATACAATCGCCTTCTTGGAAATTCCAATCGCTGCATTGCCAAGGACGATGAAATTCTGGGCACTCTCACCGCTTGGATCTCCGTCACCGTTCGTATCTGGATCCGTTCCCTCGGTTGACAGATCCTCGGTAGTGAGCCCAATTGGATCCGTGCTTGTTACCGTCACCTGGTTATTATACGCCCCGGTGCCAATTCCCTGGGAATCCGCAATCGTCGCGACATTAACAACGAGTTGAATCTGAGCAGTGGAACCTGAGTTCATCGAACTGCTACCCGGCACCAGAAGGTCTGTGTCAGCAATTCCATCGTAGCTTCCATTGAGGACTAGAGTTCCTGGGTCAACAACGAACGATGGAGCACTTGTAATGCTGTAGTTGCCATTTCCAAAAACGCTATCAAGATCCTCGATCACTGAAACATTGACGCTTGGCCCGTTGCCAAACTGCTCCAGATAGATGTCGATCGTGACCTGTCGCCCTGCGATCGCGATGCTCTTCGCAGCACCCACCGTCCCCGCTGCAACGGAGAAAGTTGTCGCATCATTTTCGCCGCCTTCATTGGGGTTCCCGTTTCCGTTAGGATCAGGATCCGTCCCAAAATCGGACGTGTCAGACACCTGCCGTCCACCCACGGGAATACCTGAGGCTGTCATCTGAAGAGAATAGTTTCCAAGGCCCAGCCCGGTGTTCACTGCCTTATTCAGCACGAGCGTAAACCGAATCTGCGCTGTATCGCCGACCGCCAGGCTGCTGCTCTGCGGCTCTAACAGCGCCACATCGGAGACACCAAAAGCCGGATTCAGGGACAAAGTGCCAGGGTCATCTATAAATGCTGGAACACTCCCAAAAACGTAACTTCCTGAGCCAAAAACACTATCCAAGTTTGCAACCAATGAGACCTCACTGACCGGAACCGCTCCAAGATTCTCCAGATAAACGTCAACCGTAACCTGATTGCCACTGCTTACAACGGCATCGACAGCGATGCCAATCACACCAACATTGTTCACGTCGATTACCGTTGGATCCATTTCGCTCGGGTTGCCGTCACCATTTGGATCAGGATCGACTCCAGAATGCGATACATCTGAGACCGGAACTGATCCAGCAGTCGTAGCGTTAATCGTCACTTGATTTTGATAGACCCCAAGACCGAAGCCTTGGTCCGTCACATTCGTCAAAAGCGAGCGTGCTGTGATCGTCGCAGATTGCCCGACGGCCAGTGTACCACTGCTGAGCACGCTGGTATTTGTATTTCCATTGTAAGCTGCATTTCCAATAATCGTCCCATCCGACGATGGATCCGTGATATGGCTGAAATTGCCCGCTCCAAACACCGCGTTAAGATTATCGGACATAGTGAGATTGAAAAGATCCACATTCCCAAGATTCTCAATATGCCAAATCCAATCGATGTATGTTGCCCCGCCACTGATCACCAACAGACCTTCTTTCGAGACTCCGATAACCGGATTTTCAGCGATGGTCACTCCGGTCGCGTCATTCTCACCTGCCTCATCAGGATCGCCGTTTCCATTTGGATCCGGATCGGTACCATTATCGGAGAAGTCGTTGACGACCTGGCCTGCGGGTGCCACAGCTCTGATCGGGATCTGACTGGAGTACACTCCTAAGCCTCCACCTTGGTCGCTTATCTCAAACACCGTCACCACAAAGCGGATCTGAGCAGTATCTCCGCTTGCGAGTGACGACCCATTCGCAATAATTGATACGTCAGAACCACCATCGAATGTCGGATTAAGAGCGACCGAACCGGGGTCATCGACCAGCGTTGGCATCGATGAGACTGTGTAATGACTCGCCCCGAATACTGCATCGAGGCCATGAGGCAGGTAAAGATCGCTGACGGTCGTATTCCCAAGGTTCTCTAGATAGATATCAAATGTAACTTCAGTTCCACTCACAGAAGCAGTCTGCGCTACTCCCAACGCAGGCTCTTCGCCGAGTGCGAAAGTCGTCGGATCATTTTCTCCTACATCGGATGCATCCCCACTCCCATTAGGGTCGGGCTCTATTCCATTGTCTGAAAGGTCAGTTGCAGTCGTGCCGTATTGAGTCTCCCCCATCACCGATGCCTGGTTCGAATATACCCCAAGACCACCCCCTCGATCGACTACGTTGGTGACATCGACAATTAATCGAATCACCGCGGTTACACCCGAATTCAAGGTTCCAGAACTGATTAATGCAGGATCCCCGCTTCCATTAAATCCTCCATTCAGAGTGATTGTGCCCGGATCAACGATGAACCCCGGTCCAGAGAGAACGGAATAGTTCCCAGCTCCAAACACAGTATCAAGATCATCCGTCAGCGTCAGTTGACCCAGTGAGATATTCCCGAGGTTCTCGACGTAGAAATCAAATGTTACCTGAGTGCCGCTGACTTTGACCGTCTTTGCCAAGCCGATCTTCGGAGCCTCGAACAAGCTCATGGGCGTTGGATCGTCTTCGCCTGCATCGGTGGGGTCGCCATTGCCATTGGCATCCGGGTCCGTTCCGTTGTCCGACAGGTCGGACGTGCTTCCTCCCGAACTATCTGCTGTTGCTGTAACCTGATTGGAGTAGATTCCAAGCCCCGACCCGAGATCCACAGGGGTTAAGACGTCGACCACAATCTGAATCTCCATCTGCTCACCCGGATCGAGTGTTCCTGATGTGATCAGTGCTGTATTTGTAGTTCCATCAAAAGCCCCATTTAAAGTGACAGCGATCGCACTTGATTCCAATGTTGGTCCTGAAACAACCGCGTAATTCCCCGCACCGAAAACAGCGTCAAGGTCGTCAGAAAGGCTCAGATTGTTGAGAGCAAGTTTCCCGAGATTCTCCACATAGAAGTCAAATGTGATCGACCTACCCAATACCGTTGCATTTTTAGCGACTCCTATCTGAGTGTCAAACAACGGCTCGATGACGGGAACGAACTCGAGTGCTCCGATGTCGGCAGTGGTCGAACTGTTTCCATCTCCATCAACAAACCGTGTCCTCCCTGTCTGGTCACTGGGTGGCGCTGGCTCAACACCAACTGGCGCAGTGGGTGTTGGCACATCAGCATCGTTTGCGGCATCGATCGCGGGACTCCCCAATATCAGATTATGGGTCAGCGTCGACCCGCCATTGTCGGCTAGATTGGTATCAAGAAGATTGACGATAGTCGTCGAGGTGCTGGCGAAGGTTTTGTCACCAGCAGCGAGGATCGTTCCTGTGGCATCGCCTACGAAGTTGGCACCATTTGAGCTCAACGCAGAGCTGGAGATGTCCGGGGAGTTTGAGGATGCATTCCCAGCCACGATGCTGTTATGCAACGTCACGCTTCCTCCGTCGTTAAAGATACCACCGCCAGCAGAAGTACCTTGAAAAGAAGCTGCGTTGCCAGTGATCGTGGCATTCGTAACTGTCACAGTCCCACTATTGTAGATTCCTCCACCTTCATCCGTTCCAACACCACCGACGCCATTGCCGGAGATGGTCGAATTCGTTACGATCAGCGTAGAAGCGTTGCGGACACCGCCTCCGCCAACCTTTCCGGCATCGTTTGCAGTTACAGTGGACTTGTCAATGGTCACAGTACCGCTGTTGTTGAAAACCCCTCCTCCTCCCAGGCCAGCTCCCATGTCTGCACTTGCGGAGTTGGCCCTAACAGTGGATCGAGAAAGAACCACCACCCCACCGTTGTTGAAGATTCCGCCACCTCCGCCGCCACCATTGTCGGCAGCATCATCAGCAGAGTTCTCCAGAATTGTAGAGTTTGCGATAGACACCATCCCCGAGCCATTGATGCGAATAGCTCCACCTCCAGCCAAGTTAGCTCCATTGGAATTCGAGTTGTTGCCCGTAAGGATAGAGTTTGAGATCGTAACAGCTCCAGATGATACACTCAGAACTCCCGCCCCCCCATCCACTGCTCCAGCAGCATTTCCGTTCTGGATCGTGAGATCTCTAAGCTGTACATCAAATGCTCCATTATGAATATTGACGACCCGATGAGTGTCAGCCCCATCTAGAAAGGTTGTATCCCTGTCGTCACCGAACAAGCGAACACTCTTGGCGATCGAGATCTCCGCTCCCTCCAGATAAGTGCCATCAGCGATGAATACCAGTCCACCATCACTGACCGCGTCGACGGCACTTTGAATCGACGAAAATGCATTCGTGCCAAAAACTGCCCCCGTCTTGTCACCGAGATTCAAGCTACTCCAGGTGACCGTATCACCCGATGTTGGGCTTCCGCCCAACGGCGCAACGTCGCCGGTGATCGTGAAGTCGCCGGCCGCATCGACGTAAACCCTTGCTGGAGTGACAATCAGTGAATTTGATCCCATGCTCGTACCAAAAGTGGCAAAGGAATCCGAATACGATGCCTGAATCGTAAATGCACCGACGATGCCAGCAGGCAGTGTGTAAGTAACTTCCGCGATGCCGGCTGCAGTGAGAGAAGTGTCGACGACGGCAGTTCCCACGTTGTTGTTCCCTGAGTCTTTGACCTGAAAGCTCACCTCACCGGTCGAGATGGGCGTGCCAGAACCGGTCACCGTTACGGTAGCAGTTAGGGTGACATCCTGATCTGAACTACTCTCAACAGCTGTCCGAGCATCCACTGCAGTCTCCGAAGTAGCGACACCCGAGAACGCCAGGGAGTTAAACATCAGGCAGAACAGTCCGCTAAGAATCATTCTCACGCAGAACGGCCCCGGAACGACGCAACTCGACTGTAAGGCTGTTTGGCTCCTGGTAGCTTTAGACATAATGTGCAATGCGAATTTGATTGAATAGTAGCGCCTCTATCTCCCAGAGATCCAGACCCACTTCTACGCTGAGACTATGTAATTTTTGTTCGGTCGTCTAGAGATTTTCGCTCTAACCAATAATTTAGTTAGCATGACGACATTCTAGCAACCCACACTGCTTTCACTTTGCCCCTATACTTAACTTCAGTTTTTCGTTATCATAACTCAGTCGCACTAATGATTCAAAAGTCACAACTTGAATTATGGAGACAATTGATCGCAAGATAGCCACGTCCTCAAATCCATTTAGTTATTCGAGATGTTGAGCCGCCAGAATGTGAGGGATCGAGGTGCCGTTATGTTCCCAATCACTTCCTCGCGAGCTCCCTCCAATATACTGAGACTCTCAGCGTCAAATGTCGCATCCCTCCAGTCGAGAAGGTTGCTGGAAAGTTCTATTCTGTAAGCGTCAGGAGGAAGGAATCGTCGCCGCACGAAACGAAAGACCAAACCGCCACCCACTGTCGTAATGGAGAGTTGAGGTTTAACAGTATCTTCGTGCAGTGGCGAAGTTCCAAACACCCATTCGGAAGCGTTGTCCAGGCCATCCCTATCATAATCCGCCGTTCGGATACGCGATGAAATTGGGATCGCTGGCGGGAAGACGGTGCGCGACCACGTCTCGTAGTCAAGAACGAGATCCGAAACCGCAGTCATTACCAGCTTTCCATCATGTATCTGCCCTCCAATTCCTGCGACGTCAATCTGCCCTGAATCTAGCAGTACTGCATTCGCTGGCGGAGCCGAGCCGGGCACGGGAAATACCCACTGCGGCGCGCTACTGGAAAACAAGCCCCAGGCGGTGATGTTTCCCAGATCAGCGGTGGGCAATCCCTGTGCTGTCTCAAGCACCCACCAGTAGATTTGTTTTCCTGTGAAGTCTCGACCATCTCCGGTGACACTCGCGGAAAGGTGCCCTGGCTCACTGGCCAGATGACGCACTTCTCCCTCTCCAAATGGCAACCAGGCCCGGGCAACATCTCCCAGCCCCGCTGCAACCACGTCAAAATTAGAAGGAAATGAGCCGATTCGGACGACTGTTCCATCGCACGCAGGCCGCCCATCTGGTGAAGCCACATACGGCAGGCCAGGCCGTGCGGTCACTTCCACTGTCACCCTATCAGCCGGCTCGTTGCCGCCAACCACAAGCACTCCAGATCCCTTCAGGAATTCAATATTCCGCGGATCGAAAACGCCCGCATAAATGGCTACATCGCCATACTCGGAAAAATCAAACCGCGTTGGATTGATCCCGCCGTGCAACACTCCCACTAGCCGATCACCAACTAGTAAAGGTCCTCCGCTGTCTCCAACGCCCGGGGTACCTTCCAGCTCTGTCGGCACAGTTGAGCCCATCGTGCTGAAATCGGGATCACTGGGATGATCAAAATCCAACCGAATCTCCCCTGCATCCTCGCCTGCCTCATTTACTAAGTCGACCATGTTGGTGGCAGCGCGTCGCAGATCGTCAGAAAGCCCCTCGAACGGAGGCTGCCCAGTCCCATGAGTCCCATAGCCCACAAGGGTAGCCATCTGACCCAAGGGGTTATGTGACGATACCGTCAACGGAATGGGGCTAACACCACCGGTGAACTCCCCGAGCGTGACTACCGCCATGTCCAGTCCTCCAGTTAAGTTCCACTGATTCACACGAATGTCTACCGCACGTGTCGTCGGCCCGCTGAGTTCCGCTCCGGTCACGAAGGTGACCTGACCGGGGGCCACGTCCGGTACATTGTCAAAGTTCCTGTCTAAGCAGTGAGCAGCCGCGAGCACCCTTAACCTGCCATCAACAGTGGTCACAAGAGTTGCTGAGCATGAGCGATTTCCCACCCTTAGCCGCCCTACAGCTGCAAACGGGGCACCTGCATCAACATAATGGGCGTCCGAAATATCGTCCCGTGTCGCCATCCTCAACTGCACCGCCTCACCGTCTTCCCCACCTGCAAGAGCCATCCCGGCAGCCCCCCCAAGATAGACCAAAGTCGTACATAGCCATAGCCGTGACAATACTCTATAGGATTGTATGCTAGATTTAAATCTCATATTCGATGGTGTTCTCAATCTTGAACGTGGAATCTAAAAACTGCAGTAATACATTCGAAAAGGCTTGTCCGATGCTGAGTTTCGCCGAATAATCTATCAGTGTCATCCTGGTGAGATGCTACTTGCCTTGGAATTCAATACAATAACAGAAAGGCTCATTTCAATCCACACACCTAACTAAGCATTTACTATGAGTAGGAATCACAAACTACGCCCTATTTCGGTATTATCGGTGGGCACGATCGGGCTATCGCTCGGGCTTTTCACCCCGCACGCTCTGGCCGACGAAGGCACGCCAGCGGCTAGCACTGGCGTCGAACGCACGGAGAAGGCCAAAACCCTGCGACGCTCATCGCGGCAACCCCTCACCAGGGTAGCAAGTTCGCCTGAAAGGATAACCTGGCGCCCACTGCTGCAGAATTATCAGTCGATCCAATTGCGGGTTACGGGGCCTGGCATCGAACCCTTCGAGGCCTCATTTGCAGAAGGTGAACCCGTATCTTTCGGCTTCTATGATGAAGAAAAGGCTCTCTGGGCGGATGGTCTCTACAAGTGGGAACTTACAGCAAATCCCAAGATCCCCGCGAACACTCGCGAAGTCATGGATGCGATTCGATCCGAGAGCGCGCCCATTGACGTCAACAACCTTCTGAAGGACACCGGCATCGTGAACGAAGATCAGGAAATGGCACAATCTGGCACGTTTCGCATTGTCGAAGGCAAAGTCGTCCCTCCCGCAACCGATCTTGAATTGCGCCGACAGCAGATTCTTTCCGCCAGGGCCGAAGCTAAGGGATTCGCCGGAGACCAGGATCCACTTCCAAACGGTGTTCAGCTTCGGGATCAAGTGATTGCAGATGATCTCATCGTCCAAAACAGCATCGCAGTGGGCCAGGACGCAAATAACGGAGAGAATTTTGGCTTCGATACGATCCGCCTCAAGGAAAACAACCTGCGGATCAAATTCGACGATACCAGTAACTCCGGCAGTTTTCCGAACAACGACTGGCAACTCACAGCCAACGACTCTACAAACGGCGGCGCCAACAAGTTCTCCATTGATGACATCACTAGTGGGAGAACACCATTCACGGTTGAAGCAGGCGCTCCTTCAAACTCGCTGTTCGTCGACGATGGCGGTCGCGTCGGCCTGGGAACGGCGACACCGGTAGTTGAATTGCACATCCCGGACGGCGATACCCCCACCATTCGGCTGGAGCAGGATGGCAGTTCGGGGTTCACTGCACAAACGTGGGATGTTGCGGGAAATGAAACGAATTTCTTCGTAAGGGATGTGACGAATGGCTCAAAGCTCCCGTTCAAAATCAGACCTAACGCTCCAGATAATTCCCTCTATATCGACACCGATGGAGATGTCGGCCTCGGCGACGCCTCGCCGGATGCTGCTCTTGATATTGAGTCCGGTGACGTACTGATCACAGCGGGGAATCTGACGCTGAACAACGGAATTGCCACCGTCACCAATGCGGATACCACCACCCAGCAGCGCACACTCTTGCAACTGACGAACAATGGCCAGCCGACGATCACATACTCTGACTCGTCTGCGGGGAATGAATGGGAAACCTACGTCAAAACGAATGATCGATTCATTATCAATCATACGGCTAATGCTGGTTTTGAGTTCCAACTGACTTCTGCGGGCAACCTGGTAACAACTGGCACGGTCAATGGGGTCTCCGATCGGAATGCAAAGACAGGAATCGAGCCCGTCGATGCAAGTGCCGTGCTCGAAAAAGTCGCCGCGCTACCGATTGCGGAATGGACTTACAAAAAAGATACCGAAGGCTCGCGTCACATGGGGCCAATGGCACAGGACTTCAGGGCGCAGTTTGGTTTGGGAACTGACGACAAAACCATTGCGCTCACAGACATGTCCGGCGTAGCACTGGCTGCCGTGAAAGCACTTCATGGTGCCATGGAGAAGAAAGACAAAGAGATCGATGAGCTTCGCAGTAAGACTGCTGAGCTCGAAGCCCGCCTCAAACAAGTGCTGGAGAAGCTCGATAAGGACTAGCAGAGGGTGAATTCAATCCTCTGATTTTCATTCGCCCCAAGGCCGCTGTGGTCTTGGGGCGTTTTTTGATGATTTCGAAAAAACCAGATTCGATTTGCCCCCGGCGGAAGCAGTCTGAGGATCGACAATGATCTCAACTACTCTGGCGTTACCCATCCCAGGTGCTTGATCCCTGTGATCTCTACGATGTGGCCACTGCTATTCATTGAAACGTGGCGAAGTGAGAGAATCGCCCGTTGCCGACGTTGTGGCGCAACATTTGGTCCAGTTGCAATGAATTTTGAACTGGCCGATTCAGTAGCAGGAGAAGCTGCCGATCGGAGCAAGAGTGTCTCGGCGGTAGGGGAATTATTCTCAACATAGCCGTACACTACCGTGTTCAATTCAGGTGACTCAATCCAATAGAATGTGTGATCCGCATCTGGACTGAGCTGTTTATGGAAGTCGGTTTGGGAAAAGAAGACGCGAAATTCCGACGAGCCCGAACCTGCTGCCTGATTGAAAAACCTGCGCCACGACAAAGGATTGTAGCGAACGTAACATTCCCAGTCAACGCGCCTCCCATCAGAGGTCTCGCAAACGGCAAGCAGGCGATTGCCCGTTGGCGTTTTGACGTGGAATCCCTCATAGAGGAAACCGTTCTTCACCACAATCGTACTAAAGCTCCTGAGATCTAGGACGTTCTCGCGCAAGTTGCCGTTTGTGTCGCCGATGCGGTGTCGATTAGCGTAGTAATCTCTCATCAGTGGCGTAACTCTTTCTGGATCACGGGTCCACAGCAATCTCTCTTCAATCGTCTCAGCAGCCAGGAATCTCCGTGCGATTTCCTCAGACGTGAGGCCAATCGTCGCCGGAAGTGAATGCTTGGTGTCGTCTGCGGGAAGCTCGTTCACAGCCGTCGTCACATCGTCCTCATACTGGGAGATCAGCCATAGCGGTACAAGAATCCCGATCGTGCAAAACAGCACGATGAGGCCGATCCACCCTGAACGCGAACGGGTTTCTTTCACTTTCCCAGTCTTTGCGTACTCCTGGCGCCAAGATTCCCAATCATCGATTTCGTTACCGCTTTTGGCTTCTATTGAACGCTTTGCGTCGTTGGTGAACCCCGCCACCTTCGCCAAGTTGCTTTCATCGTGTCTGAGCGACGCCATGGACTTCGGCTTCCCTGGTTTTTGCGGATGATTCACTGGTTCCTTCATTCCGGATTTGGTGGCAGGCAGATGGAGCGGATTATTCAACCCATACAATGGCGGCACCACAATAGAAAACGAATAAAACGAATTGAAAGCGTGACACCGTGTTTCCTCGGTATGGAGGAGTGCCCCGACAAACTCGGCTGGAAATCAGTGCACAATTCTGACCTGTTCCGCTTTGCCACCTCTTCCACCCCAAAATATGATCAACCGAGTGTCGCTTTTCAGAGTCGGCGCTTCCTGTGGGTTTGATTCGTGCTTTCGCGACAAATGACTTGTCCCGGGATCATAACTGGCACTCAATGAAAGCACGGAAACTTTATTAGATTAACCTTGCAGAACGATCATCTCATTCATACCGTTTCCTGATCACCCCATAAAAACTCAATTTTTATGAAAAATAGCGCACTGTCTCGACCTAGAAAATCTTTAACGGCAGCTGAGAAGGCTGCGTCTCTTCAGGAATTCACTTCGTCCGGGTTGAGAGCGCAAAGTTTCGGCGTTACTACGCCTGCATTGGGCGCAGTCGCAGCTGGCGGGGTCGCGCTTTGTGCGATAAGCGACGTCGACGGGGCCATCGTCATCGCTAATTCCGTTCCAGGTTTCGTCTCAAACGCCGCCACGGCGCAATGGGATATTGATGGGGACGCGGTCATTGACTTCACGTTCAATGGGGGCAGCCAATATGCCACTGACCCCGTCAACGGGAACCAGATTGCGGCAACGACCTTCAGCGTTGCTCGTGCCTTTGCTTCCAACACGACGGCTTACGATGTGGCTGCTGTGATTGCTGCTTCCGGTTTTTCTTACGTGAATTTTGGGCCGAATTTTGGGGCCACTCCCAAGAATTTTGCCTTTCAATTCAAAATTTCAGGCCAAACGCACTATGGTTGGGGGACGATGACCACGGGATCATTGAACATCAGCCAGGCTTACTACAACGACACTCCATTGGGTGCCATCAATGTTGGTCAAGTTCCTGAGCCGAGCACGGCTGGGTTGCTTGCGCTGACGATGGGAGCAGTTGGAATGAGGCGCTTTCGCAAGCAGAAGCGAAGCACTAAGTAACCTTTCGAGCGCCCGATGCGCCCGGTAGTCAGCGCATTATCATACATTCGGTTGTGCGAGAGCTTCGAACCGGCGAAAGACGGCCCATTGTCTGAGGCCGTTTTTCTTTGGACCGGGAAACGCAGAGGTGGCAACAGCCGAGTTGCTTCCGGCCGTATCTTCACATTGTGAGCTTTAGCCCAAACAGAAAGAAACTCCTTCTCGTCGGGTGGGATGCCGCCGACTGGAAGACGATGAGTCCGCTCATTGACGAAGGCAAAATGCCCTTCGCCAGACATTTGATTGAGAACGGGGTCATGGGGAACCTCGCCACGATCAATCCGATTCTCTCACCCATGCTTTGGACCAGCATCGCCACGGGCAAGAGGCCGTTCAAGCACGGTATCCATGGCTTCTCCGAACCGGATCCACACGGCGGAGGCATCCGGCCGATCACCAATCTGGCACGCAAAACCAAGGCCGTCTGGAACATCCTCAACCAGGAAGGCCTGCGCACCAACGTGGTGGGCTGGTGGCCGTCCCATCCTGCAGAGCCAGTCAATGGCGTGATGGTGTCGAATCATTTTCAACAAGCGATTGGCGATCTCGACAAACCTTGGCCAATGCGGCCTGGCACGGTGCATCCGCCAGAACGAGCAGAAGAAATGGCGGAGTGGCGGCTCCATCCTCAGGAACTGGACGGCGACATGTTGCGCCTCTTTGTCCCCAATGCGCCCGAGATCGACCAAAAGAAGGACAGGCGGTTATATTCCTGCGCCAAGATCATCGCCGAGTGCTCCGGCGTTCACGCTGTTGCGACCCATCTGATGGAGAACACCCAGTGGGACTTCATGGCAGTCTACTACGATGCCATCGACCACTTTGGGCATGGGTTCATGAAGTACCACCCGCCGAAGCAGGATTGGGTCTCACAGAAAGACTTCGACTTGTACAAGAATGTGATTGAGTGCGGCTACCGATACCATGATCAGATGCTCGGCCGCTTGATGCAATTGGCCGGCCCGGAGACGACCATTATTCTGATGTCCGATCACGGGTTCCACCCCGATGCCCTGCGCCCCCACCACATTCCCAACGAGCCAGCCGGCCCCGCAGCGGAACACCGTCCATTCGGCATCTTTGCGGCCATGGGGCCAGGGGTTAAAGAGGATGATCTCGTATTCGGCGCCTCGATTCTCGATGTGTGCCCGACCATCCTCGCCCATTTCGATCTGCCTACGGGTCGCGATATGGACGGAGCCCCACTTACTTCGATCTTCAAAGACAGGCCAAACGTAGTTTACATCGAAAGCTGGGATTCCATTGAAGGAGACCATGATCCCGGCCTTCACCCGCCGGATGCCAGGCTCGATCCGGTTGAGGCACAGCAGGCTATCGATCAGCTGGTGGCGCTCGGTTACATCGAAGAACCCGATGCCGACAAGGAAGTTGCCGTGAAGGAGACCGTTCGCGAACTGGATTATAACCTGGCGCGCGCTTACGCCGATGCCAGCCACGCTCACGAAGCAGGTGCTATTTTTGCAAAGTTGTGGTCCAGCTGGCCCGAGGAATCGCGGTTCGGAGTCCATCTCTTCCAAGTCCAGCTGGCGCTGGGACAGATTGAGAAGGCAAGGGAAACATTTGAGCAGATCAAGGAGAACAAAGGGCGGTTCTCACTGGAGGCAGCAGAGGAAATCAAAAAGCTGCACGGTGAAATCCTGGAACACCAACGGAATGACCCGAGTGAGAATTCGGATCAGGCTGCGGAAGGTGCGGAACCGAAAATCGATTTCAGCAAGGTTGATGAGAAGACGCTGGCAAAACTAAGGAAATTGCGCCGCCGTGCAGGCGTGAATTCCCACGCATTTATTTATCTTGAGGGATTATTGCTCCACGCCGAGGGGCAGTTTTCCAAGGCAGTCGACACGTTTCAAAAGGCCGCATCGACGGAGCCAAACAACCTGCAGACTCTATTGCAAAAACTGGCGGAATCGCAGCTGGCGCTGCGCAATTTTAGCGATGCTGAAGATTCATTCAACAGAGTCCTGGAATTCGACAAAGTTAACCCGCATGCGCGCCTCGGCCTGGCTCGCCTTCATCTTCACGTCGGTCGAAACAGCGAAGCTGCAGCCGAGGCGTTTGCCGCAGCGGGGCAAATGTTTCACAATCCAAAAGCCCATTTCCTGGGTGGCATTGCCCTCAACCGCCTGGGCGAAGTCGAGCGTGCTGTCGAATCGCTACACACGTCAATCACCCAGAATCCGGTTCAACCCGCTGCCCACCGAACGCTAGCATCCATCTATCATCTGCAACTGGGCAATCTCGAAAAGGCGAAAGAACACCGCAAGCTGGGGCGGGAGGCGCAAAAACGCCTCCGAAGCTGGGCGAGAGGAGAACACCCCGAGAACAGGCACGAGTTTCGTTCAAGCCTCCGGCCTACCCGGGGGGCGGACACGGTGGACCGCTCTTGGGAAGACATTGAACGGGTGATGTTGGACTTTGCGCGAAATACAGATTCAAGTGCGCTTCCAAGTATCGCCAAGTCCGTGACGATCGTGTCCGGGCTTCCGCGTTCGGGAACCTCGATGACCATGCAGATGCTGGCAGCGGGAGGACTACCAATTTTAGCCGACGATCACCGTCCTGCCGATATCTCAAATCCTCGAGGTTATCTTGAACTGGAGATGGCTAAGGGTCTCAGTTCACAAAAAGGCAAATACGAATGGTTGTTGGGCGCTCGGGGAAAAGCAGTGAAATTAGTCGCTCAGCTCCTTCCTCGGCTGCTGTTCAGCATCCGAGACAATGAAACCGATAGCAAAGCAGTGGATCTTCACTACCGAATCCTCCTGATGTATCGGCCGATGGACGAAGTCATCGCTTCGCAACAGAAAATGCTGCAGCGTCTTGGAAAAGGGAAAACCCCTAATGAGGTAGGGGACCAAGATGTTCTCGCTAAGACCTTTCAAACCCAACTGAATCAAGTGCTCAATCTCCTTAGAGGTTGGTCTCGGCAACACTCAGACCGCGTCGCCGTTCTTCCAGTAAGCTATCAAGCAGCGTTGGACTCACCTGCAGAAGTGTCCGCTGAGATCAACCGTTTCCTGATGGGATCGCTAGACGAATCCGCCATGGTTGCCGCTATCGATCCAAGCCTTCGCAACGAAGGGGCTCGCATCCCTCGACAGCGCCGTAGAAGAAACTAACGCTCGACAACCATGGGGGCTAAAGGTTGATTACCGTTAGTTTAGCGGGAATACTGAGAATCTTTAGATCGTCCACTCCGTTGAAAATAGGAAACGCAGCCATACTATTGACCTTTTTCGTGGGTTCCGCCACAGGTGCCTTCTCTCAGGAACGCACACCAAAGTCGGAACTCACTGGATTCAGTTCGATCTTCGCTGAGATCACGTCTCTGGAAAGCAAAAGCGATCCCAAGTGCCATGCCACGGCTTCTCGTTTAGAGGATTTCGTCTACGGAACTCGGCTATCCGACGAGGCTCGGTTCTTGAAGAACGAAATGGTGACGAAACTTGCAGCCAGGCTGGTCGCAGGTGATGGCGGAGCCTCGAAAGAACTCCCGCTTCTCAGCGAAAATGCCGACGGAAGTTGGTTGGTTACCATTTCAAATAACAATGGAACCAGAGAATTGACGATCTCGGCCCGCGACAAGCGTCAGTATTCGTCCGTCGCCTATTCGCTACGCTGTATTCTGGGGGCGCAACAGAATGCTGTTCTTGCAGGGAAAGCTCCGAATTCTACTGGTGTGGACGAGGCTCAAGTCGAGGAACTAAAGCAAACGCTGGACCTGTACCAACTCGCCGTTCTCCAGGTCGCCGACAAAAAGGCTCGGGAACGAAACGAACTGACCGTCAATGGCGATGTGCTCCGCGAGGCCTGGCTGGAAGTCGGATTACCTACTGCCGATGCTCCCAATGCTGCCGAAGAACAGACATCTTCAAAACCAACAACTACTGGCGACCCGTTTGTGGTTCTCAAGGAAATCATCGAGCAGAAGGTGACCGCCTATGCCGCTTACAATCGGATCTCCAATCAGATATTTGTGCGCAATCTGCAGGTGTATTTCGCGCGGAGACGCTGGCCAGCCGATCCAGCGGAAGGGGCCAAACTGAAAAGCTACATCGCGCAGTCGATCACCAACTTCGCCATCGAGCTTTACACTGGAGCCGACGCCCTGGCGAGGGATCGCGGAGACAGCCTGGTGCGCGAACGGGATGTCAGCACTCAGGCCCAGGCATTCGTTGCTTATCGCATCAATGAGTATGAAGATGCGATCTTTTTCCCAAATCTGGAGCGTTCGCGGCAGGTGACGATCGAATCTTATGACATGGATTCCTTCCGTGATAGTGGCTTGCATTGGCGCTACCTGCAATTTGCGCTCGAGGATCCATCCTTCACCGCGCAGCTGGGCGCGGATCCGTTTGCCGCCGAGTTGCTTGCCGAAAACATCGCGCAGTTTGGTGTACTGATGCTCAGAATCGCCGGAGAACACGCGATCGCGGACGGACGCGAACGCCTGGCAGCGGCAGATATTGAGTCTGGGCTACGCGATATCCAGGACCGGATTACCGCCCACGGCAAAGCCGTTCCAAGCAAAGTCGATGAGGGCGGAATCATCTCCAGTAATTCGACACCGCCACAGTCTGCCGACGAAGGAGGCGAAGCCTTGTTCTCCGAAGTTTCAGCCGCCATGGGAATCCAGTTCTCGCATCGATCGTCGGACTGGTTGAACCGCCAGTTGCGAAGCTATTTGAAGACCGGACGCGACACCGGCACGGTAACCATTCCGCCAGCGTTTGGTGGATCCGGTATCGCGGCGGAGGACGTGAACCACGACGGACGGCCAGATCTTCTCATCCTCAGCGGGCTGGGAAACCGTCTCTATTTAAACGAAAAGGGAAAGCAGTTCATTGATGTGACTGAGGCGTCTGGAATCACCTGGCTGCGAGCTGCGGACAATCGCCCGGGTGAACCGAGGCAGCCGATCATTGCGGATTTTGATAGTGACGGCCATCAGGATATCTTCATCAGTTACGTCAACGACAACCATCGTCTCTACAAAGGCCACGGCGATGGCACATTCGAAGATGTTACAGATCAGTGTGGCCTGGGCGGAACCGGGCTGGTGGGAGGCCCTGCCACAGCGCTGGATTTCGACAACGACGGTGATCTCGATCTGTTCATCGCCTACTTTGGCGACTACCTGAACGGGGTTTTGCCAACCTTGGAACGGCGCAACCGCAACGGTCTGCCGGACAAATTATTTCGGAATACAGGGGGCATGAGATTTGAAGAAGTGAAAAATGCCGGAGTCGAAGACCCAGGCTGGGGCCAGGCAGCTGGCCACACCGACTTCAATGGTGACGGATGGCAGGACATCATTGTCGGAAACGACTTCGGAGTAAACGGGTATTACCAGAATTTGAAGGACGGGACCTTCCGCGAAGTGTCGGCGCTGCTGGGCACTGACAAACCTTCTTACACCATGGGCATCGGCATCGCGGACTTGAATCGCGACCAACTTCCCGACATCTACATTTCGAACATCGTGACGATGAACAAGGACGAGAAATACGTCCTCCCCAGCAGGGACACACCACAGAAATTCAACCCTGACAAACTCGCCAATATGCGTGTCGTTGAGGCAAACGATTTGTTTCTGTCGTCGCACAAGGGCGATTCAGGCTTCGCTCCTACTTATGAGCGGAGCACACTGATCGACCGCGGCTACTCGTCTACAGGATGGTCATGGGACGCCGACTTTTTCGATGCAGACAACGACGGCGACGAAGACCTCTACGTACTCAATGGTATGAACGAGTTCAATCTCTACAGCTCCGAAAACCCCTACTATTCTGATCCCCTGAAGAACGAGAAAGTAGAAGTCGAAATCGCCAACGCCAACGCCGAGCGCAATGTCTTCTTTTCGAACGAGGGTGGACGATTGCAGGATCGATCGGCCCCCAGCGGTCTTGATTTTCTTGGAAACGCCCGCAGTGCGGCTTATCTGGACTTCGATGGTGATGGTGATCTCGACATCGCAGTCAACAGCTACCACGGACCCGTGCGGCTCTTCCGCAACGATTCGCCAGTCGATGTTGGCGCTGGATGGTTGAAGCTGCGCCTCATTGGCGACCCGTCCCGCGGTGTCCCGCTGGACGCGGTTGGCGCTCAAGTGGTGGTGAATGGAGGAACAGCGATTCGCGGGCTGTGGAGAGAAGTCCACAGCACGATCGGCTACCTTTCGGTGCACCCAAAAGAACTTCACTTTGGCGTTGGATCTGAGGAGGAGCTGGAGATCGAGATAGCCTGGCCGGATGGAACTTCACAGCGGTTCGACCACGTCCGCCCCAACCAGACCTACACACTCAAAGTGGGTCGCGCCATTGAGCAGGTGTCTATTTGAAATTCTTTTCTTAACCCGTTTTTGCGCTTTCAGCCCGCTCGAGGAACATTCGGGCCTTAAGTCTTAGCTGGGCCGTAAGAAAACTTGATTTGGAATTTGATTAATAGCCTTCTCTTCCTCTATGATGCGATAGAATATGAAATATTTCTCAAGCATTTGCGTGTTAGCTCTAGGTATTGCGTCAGCGGGAGCCGCGACGATTCAGATCGACTACTCAGCAGCACCGGGCGAGAGGGCTGTCCAAATAGTGACTACAGCAGTGACCTCTGCACTCCCCAGCGGAAACAAGGTCGCGGTAGGGACATTTGATACTGCTGGCGGATTTGATGTCGCAGCAAATGCCGGGAGTATTTCAGCGCTTGCCTCCCGATGGATTGAATTCGACAGCAAATCGATCCGGACGATTGGAGGAGAAGACGGACGCTTTTCAGAATCTGGAAGTGGTGATGATGCAGGTTTTGTCGGAAAGCCGATTTATCTGTGGATCTTCAAGACGGCGACCAACGTCGATCCACAGGTCGATTTCAGTGATCCAGTTGCACTGAATGCCCCTGCGGCTGATTTCTCCGACATCACTGGTTACGGCCTCTACAACGCCCCTTCTTGGACATTTCCTGATGGAGCCAACCCTGCTCCTGCAAATCTTGCGTTGATCACGTCCGATGATGCCGGATTGGTGGCGTTGAATGGAGGCGTCATCGGGCCAGCCACAACCGGATCACTGACTCTGATTCCAGAGCCTTCCACGACTTCACTGGCAGGTTTGACTGTGATGATCTGCGCACTGCGCCGCAGAAGGCGGTAGTCCTACGACTGGGAGAAAAAAAGAAATTGCAGCAGGAATGGGAACACGGCGTAGCGGTGGTGCCACGCACTTCATTACTGCGCTCGGTTGCCATCGCATTCGGTGCAAGTTTTCGGCGACGCACCCCTCCATCACTGATAGCAATGAGCGGCCCAATTTAACTTCTCACTGATGCATGCGGTGATAATAACACTGGTCTGCGATGCGATGGACGACCGTCTTAGTCTCGACGGCAAATCAATCATCCAGCGGCCCGTTCCTCCCAAGTAAATGACTGGCTTGCCAATCGTTCCTGAGCAATCCAATATCCCGATTTACTGACCGCGGCACCGAAAAGCGCACCCGGGCTCATACCAGATTGCACGAGGTCCCGCTCCCTCTGAGATTCCCGGATTTTCGGAGTTGTCTCTGATTGCGCGGCTGCATAGCGTCGCGCCCCAGATGAAGAAACGTTCCTGTTCCAGACTCGCTTTGATTTTGCTTTTGTGTGGAATCAGCGTTGCTATTACCGCAGATGCGGAAGATGCCACCGGCTACGACGAAAACCGGTTCTCGGCGGCGGTGTTGGCAGAGAAACTGGTTCGGCCACTGGAGCTGGATGTCGCTGCCGATGGGCGGGTGTTCTATATTGAGCTGGATGGCAGGGTGAAGATCTACCACCCGGATTCCGGCGAAGTGACTACGGCTGCTGAGCTGAGTGTCTTTGCCGAACAGGAGGGCGGCCTGATCGGCATGACGCTGGATCCTGACTTCACCGAGAACCAGTGGATCTACCTGATGTATTCGCCACCGAGCGAGATTTTTGTCGGCGAGTATGTCAGCCGCTTCGTGATGGATGACGATGTCGTCGATCGCAATACCGAAAAGGTTATTCTGAAGATTCCGGTGCAAAGGGAGGATTGCTGCCACCATGCGGGATCACTCGAGTTCGGCCCCGCTGGGAATTTGTTCATTTCGACCGGAGACAACACGCATCCAGCCGGTGACTCGGGCGGGTATGCGCCGATCGATGAGCGGCCAGGAAAAGAGGAATACGATGCACAGGATACCGCTGGAAACACAAACGATCTGCGCGGCAAGATTCTGCGAATCCGCCCCATGGCCGATGGAAATTACTCCATCCCCGACGGCAACCTTTTCGTCAAAGGCGGCGAGATCGCTGGACTGCCCGAGATCTATGTGATGGGCTGTCGCAATCCGTGGCGAATGAATGTCGACCAGAAGACCGGCTATGTTTACTGGGGCGAAGTGGGGCCGGATGCCGGTGGTGATGGCCCACGAGGTCCGCGTGGTTACGATGAACTGAACCAGGCACGCACAGCAGGAAACTTCGGCTGGCCATTCTTCATAGCGAACAACAGACCGTACGCCGATCACGACTATGTGACTGGCAAGACGGGGGCGCTATACGACGCAGAGAGGCCGATGAATATCTCGCCAAGCAACACTGGCTCGCAGCTTCTGCCAAAGCCGCAACCTGCCTGGATCTACTACCCTTACGCAGCATCGGAAGAATTCCCCATGCTGGGCAGCGGTGGTCGCACTGCCTGCGCTGGCCCGGTGTATCACTTTGATCCGAACCTCGACTCCCCAACCAAGCTGCCCGAAGCGCTGGACAACTCACTCATCATGTTCGACTGGCAACGAACATTCATCAAGCGGGTGAAACTGGATGCCGACTCTAACATTGTGTCGATCGATCCGTTCCTGACCAACATTCCGATCAAGCGGCCGGTCGACATGCGCATCGGCCCGGAAGGCGCGCTGTACGTGCTCGACTACGGCGAAACCTGGGGCGTGAATGAAGATGCCCGACTGCTGCGGATCGATTACTTCAAAGGAAATCGCCCACCCGTGGCGGCGATCAGCGCATCTCCCGGGCTGGTTAGCAAGCATCCGTTCGAAGCACGGTTCTCTGGAGCAGAGAGTAGCGATCCGGACGATGGGGATGTCCTGACCTACACATGGTTCGTTTCTCCCGGTGCCTTCGAAATGCAGACAGGCGAGCAGGCGACGTTTGTTTTCGACGAACCAGGCATCTTCGATGTGACCCTTTCTGTGAAAGACGAAGCAGGGCTGGAAGACAAAGCATCAGTAAAACTGGCGATCGGTAATGATCCCCCTGCAATTCAGTTTATCGAACCGCTGGATGGTGGCTTCTTCGAGTGGGGGGACGAAGTCGCCTACCGTATCGTGGCGAAGGACGCAGAAGATGGGTCGTCGGAAGATGCGTCTGACTTCATGAAGATGCGCCTATTGCTGAACCACTTTGTCAATGCCACCGCGCCAGGAACCGCGGAAGCCGCGTACCTGTCAGGAATGGGCAAAAACAGCGCCGGACTGTCACTGATCCAGCAGAGCGATTGCCTCAATTGCCATGCAGTCGATCGCAAAATTATCGGGCCGTCATTCAAAGAAATCGCTCTGCGCTACGCGAAAATTGAGAACCCAAAGGATGCCGTAACTGCATCCGCCAATCGCATCATCAAGGGTTCCAGCAAAGTCTGGGGCGAAGCCCCGATGCTGCCGCACGCCCAATTCTCGCAGGAACAGGCCCGCACAATCGTACGCTGGGTGTATTCTCTGGCTGATGAATCGAATGACAGTGCCGTGCGGCAGGAATTTGCCGGCACAACAAAGCTCGATCGCCCCGACTGGATGAAAGAGGTGGGGGGTGGAGCTGCCGTGTGGCAGGCATCTTACACAGATCTGGGAGCGAACGGCGTGCCCGCACTGACAGCCAAAGCAGAGGTGCGACTGCGCACCCGACAGGTCGAAGCCGAACACTTCTCAAGCAACACCGGCACGCAAGTACTGGCAAGTAAGACAGCGAGCAGCGGCCAGTTCATCGGCAGTATTTCCAATGGCAACTCGCTGATGTTCGATCGCATAAACCTGCACGAGATTGCCTCAGTCACAGCACGCATCGCCTCACCCACCGCCGGAGGAGTGGTCGAACTGCGACAGGGCAGCGCGACGGGAGCCGTCCTCGCTGAACTCAAGTTTGATGCTACCGGAGAGTGGGAAAAATGGATCGAAGTATCGGCTCCGATCACCGCCCCAGGTGAACTGATTGATCTATGTGTGGCGTTCGTGAATCCCAGAGACGGACAGCCGTTCATGAACATCGACTGGTTGAGATTCGACAAGTGAGTAGGATGTGATGATCACTGCGACCCAGCCGTACTTCTGCCTGCTCTTATCGCACACGCAAGGCAAGCCGCCAGTAACTTCCGGCTCCTGCCGTCTGCACTTTGACCGTTACCATTTCGCTGCCGTTTTCCGCTGGCTCTACGGAGACGGGCTCGGGTTGGCTTTCTGCGGACCAGGTTTGCAGGTCGCCGGATTGCTCGAAGAAATAGATCAGGTCGGTGGCGCTGGCTCTCCGCGTATAGCGTAATGTTAGAGATACCGCATCCAGTGTCGTCAATTCAGGAAGCCGGCCGGTGAGTGCCTTGTTCAAGTTGTCCTCGCCCAGAGCGTAGTAAAGCAGGGCGGGCAAGCCAGAGACAGGCACCGTCTGGGCGGCATCGGCGATCCCACGGGACGCCAGCCAGCCTGCAAGCTCAGTCGGCTCGGCTCCGGTCTCGCCGGGAGTGCCACCGGGAGCTGCACTGAGCTGCCAGAGAGCAGCATTTTCCGGGTGTGATCCAGCGCCTCCACGGAACTCGAGCGTCTGCCCGGCATCCGAAGTCGCCGGCCAGCGGTCGTTTTTGCGGAATGTAAGAGTCACTAGTAGTTCCCCGAACTGGTCGCGCAATGTCAACCGCTCTCCAGCGCGTGACAGTTGACCAGTGAACTCGGCAGCGATCTGCGAGTCGGGAACGTTCGGATAACGCGCCCGGAACTCCTGGAGGTTTTCTACGAACAGAGCCGTCTCGCCAGCATGCAGAATGACGCGATCCTCTGGCGCTACTCTTGCAGCAATTCCATCCGTGAACTGCACACCTGAGAGATCAAGTGATCGCTCTGTGACATTGCGGATCTCAACGAATTCAGCCTTGGAATCACCCTGCGGTTCAGAGTTCACTTCCGAAATCACGATGTCGCCCAGCTTCGGAAGATCGGCAAAATGGAAGCATGCCTCGCTCACAGGCGACCAGACATCACCTTCGAGCAATCGGCTCATCAGCACTCCTGAATGGGCGATCTTCGGTGGATTGTCCGCGTCGTAGACCATGGCATTCGGATGCACACTGCCATCCTCCATCCGCGGATCAGCGCCATCAAGCGTGTAGTAAATGGTGCCATCGAATGCCGCACCAGCCTCAAGACGAGCAACTGAAATGGCAACCTCACTGTCGACATCGACGATTCCTCCGAACGGAGTGACTTCAGGATACAAGGTGTCGGTCGAGTAGAATCTCTGGCGCTCCAATTGCCCCAGAAGGATTTCTGTTCGGCGAGGAATCCAGGTTTGGTTTTCGCGATCGAGCTGGCGCTGCCAGTTGCCCTCGCGAACCTCGGGCCGCGACACATGCAGGTCGCCCCAGCGGGCGGATTCGCCAATCAATCCCGGATAGACAATAGCGGCATAGCCGTTCCAGGATTGCGCCACTTTCTCCGGCGTCAGCTCGCCGCCATGCAGCAGATGCTTGTGCACGCGATCGGCAAAGCGCAGCTTGTAGTCGGGATGGCTCAACAGCCGCCGATTGAGAAACGTCGGCCCAAGCGTCGTGTTCTTGTTGGTAACGTCAGCGGTGACGGATCCACCTGAATCGAGTCCGTTGAGGCCATGCCTTTCCGAATCCCAGGCGAAGAACATGAAGCCATTACCGGTCGCTCCCTTCACCGGAAATCGACGCCGCCCGTAGCGCATGTTCTTGTGATCCCAGTCCTGGTTGGCACTGTAAAAATTGATCAACAGGTAGTCGATGAGATTGTCGAAATCGACAAGCTGCTTCAGCTGCTCATACACTGCGGAATCATCAGCATTGCGCGAGAGCGTGTGGGCCTCCCGGTATGCGTCATCATCGCCATCGATGACGATCGATTGAAATGCTGGCGTATCCTGCAACGCATCCCAGTCTTCCGGGCGACCGCCAAAATGTTCCGCAAGCATAGGTGCCTCGAACCGTTCGAAAATGTGATACAGCCCCCAGTACAGACCGTTGATGTAAAGGTGTGCGTAACCCTGCGGCTGATTCGGCTGGTGCATGAGACGCTGCACTTCACGATGCCACTGATCGCGCATGTAGAGGCCGCGAGTGCGCACGCCTGGATTGATCCACGAATCTCCATTGCTACTGCGCAGATTGATACTGTTGAAGGTTTCGACATCAGTGCCTTCGAAAAGCCTGAAGTCGAGCTTTGCCGGGCCAAATTCCTGACGAAAGACGATGCGCATGTTGTGCTTCACCCGGTTGGGGTTGCGGCTGGCATTTCCCTGCATTCTCAAGCCCACCGTGGCCTGTGCTTGATCGCCATGTGGAAAGCCAAAGAACTCGACGGAAGCAGGCCGCTCCCACTGATCCCCTTTGGCCTGGCTGTTCGTGTAGATTCCAATCTCCCGGTCGAATAAGTTATCGTTGGCAGTTGTCAGCGCGATGCTTGGAAACGCGAGCAGTGATTCTTTGACTTCCTCTTCAGAATAGGTTCCACCCACGATGTCTGGATCCATTTCGTAGTCCGGTGTGCGCGATCCCCAGCGCGCGGGAAATCCCTCTGGTCGTGCGGACTGATGAATGGTGTCGTCGAGAAAGATAAAGGTGTTCGACACCAGTGTGGACGGACGGGCTCCTGGCTTAGTCGCCACAGCGCTGATCACCGTTGTTTTTGTCACTGCGATTGGCCCCGCATATTCCTGTCCCGTCGTGGTCGGATCGGAGCCATCGGTGGAAAAGCGGATCACCGCTCCGGGTGTCGGCGAGTGCAGGGTCACCTCGATGGGCGATGCGTAAAATCCACGAGACTTGCTAAATTCGACCGGCTCGGTAAAGCCCGTGTATCGCAGCACAGCATTGGGAGCCCCGGGCGTTGGCGATTCCAGGTAACCCACTTCGAAGGGCAAATTCAGATCGACGATCTCACCAGTTAAGCGCGGGCGCTGCATGAGATCGGAACCACCGGCAGAGCTGTTCATGCCGTGAATGGCCAGCACATTGGTACCCTTGGTCAGCTTGCCCTGAAAATCGATCGCAAACTGTTCGACCGCCATCTCGTCAGCGCCACTTCGGCTTGCAGTAGCGTTGGAGTTCCATGCTGGCTCATCGGGAGCATTCGCGGCCCCGACTGGCTGGCCATTGAGATAGGCCGCAAAACCGTCATCGAACTGCATATTCAGCGTCATCGACGCAACGGCGGCAGGTTCCACGATCTCGAACGGAATGCGAATGTAGATGGTGCCGTTGATTTCCCGCATCGCATCGCGCACCTCACCGCCCTCGCCGATCAGCGCCACCAACTCCGCGTTCACCTCAAACCCGATAGCCGTCTTCGCCGGAGTCCAATCGCCATCATCAAACGCCGAAAGATTCCAATCTCCGGGAGTCGACTCCACCGGAACCAGCCATTTGCAATCAGCACCTTCATCAACAAATACGGCAGGCTTGGGGACAGACAGCGTGCCACGCCCAAACGTCACACCTTCCAGCTGGGGCGGAAACACCGGTCCGTAGCTGCTGGCGATGCCCTGCCCGTCGGGCTCGATCAGCGCAAGGAATTCGCCACCGGCGCTGAGCCGAAAGTTTGTATGAAGCTCACCGGCTGCCTCTCGCCGATCCTTGCCGGACGCGAAGACGACCAGATAGCCAAGCCTCGGAACATCCACCGGTGGAAATGTCCACTTTGCCAGCTCACCAGCATCATCCGTCAGCGACCATCCGCCCAACGGTTGTGTTTCGTTGGTGACGTTGTGAATCTCAATCCAATCGGAAAACTCACCCTCTTCATCCGGAAGCGTCCCCTCGGCAGGATCGCCATTTGATGAAAGTTCCCGGTAGCTGTCCGCGCTGAACTCTGAAATCACAAAGACCTGAGCATGAAGCCAGCAAGGAACCAGCATTGCGACGAGGACAAAAGAATAGAATAGTGAACTTAAGGCTTTCTGAGGGCACATGGGTGGCTTTCGACCATACAGGGGGAACCCCGATCACCAAGCTTTAGATTCAGATCCAGTCCTCCAGTTCGGATATTCCGTATCCCCTGCGTGCTCGCCTCACGGAGCCGAAACACGGAGGCGTTCTCTACGGGTAGTCCTTGGGACTCACTTCGTCGAAATGAATCCCGTGAATCCTTAGAGAAATTCATCATTACCAAGAGGCCAATCGACCGCGCATTTCGACGCCAGCGATAGGACGGATCGGGCGAACGACCGTGACAATTACGGTGTATTGTGAGAGCTGCGTGATCTTCTTGAGTATGGCGTCGTTTCCACGTCGTATGATTTGGTCGTCTTCATTACTCAGGCGCTTCTGGAGAATCTGTTTTCCGTCTTCGTCGAGAATGGTGACATCGACGATCAGTCTACTGGTATCGATGTTCAGGTCTGAGTTGTGGGAAAATCTGAGACGATTCGGAAAGTATTTTTGCGCACCTTCCACCGTGAATTCGAATCGCCCCCGCCGAGAAACGTCAAATTCCGGCAACTCCAAGCGAGATAGCGTAGAGACGAAGAGATTGGAAGGATTGACCAGCCTGGCATCACCAAAACGCTGTGAACTGCCGCAACCAACGAAAAGGATCGAGACCGCTATTAATGGGCGCAAATTCATAACTTTATAGTAGTTCGCGGCAGCTTTGCGAGCAAGGGCTCCCTCAAAAGAGGTGCCGCCCCATGAGTAACAAAACAACAACATTCGAGGAAGAATACGTTCGATTCCTCGATCAACAAGCTATAGAATTTGAGCGCAGATATCTTTACGAGATTGCGATGGTATTCTTTACTGAGTGCCCGGCTTGCTGTCGTCGGGCACAAGCATTCGCAGCTGGTGTTCCGCTTCTGCGCCTCTCAAAATGCGCGCCTTCCTTTTTTCGCCATCCTTCATCTCGGGAACGGCAAAGAACACGACTTCGAACGCACCGGGCCGGGCGTAGTGGGCTTTCACGATATCGTCGCCACTCATGTTGTAGTATCCGCCGCGTTTCGACAGGGCAAATTGGACTGGGCCGGTCTGGTTGAGCGCGCGGTAGACAACCTCTGTGCAACAGTGCGACGAGGCATCACTGAAATCGAATGCGAAGTCGTACTTCGTGCCAAGCAGACTGAACACGCGCAGCAGGAAACTGCGACGCTCGTCTGGAGCGAGCCTGGGACGCAGTGCGACAATCCGTGTTGTATGGGTATCGAGCAGATGATCGAGAGAATTAAAGATCACGCCCTCAGCAACGGCTTCGATAACATCCGCAGGCATCTCCCCGTCAGGGCCGACGACGCGCTCCACTTCCAGTCGCTCGCGCAGCCGCGAGAATTCGGATCCATCAATGAAATCGATCCTCGATGGCTTTACTCCCACCCTGCGACGCTGATTGTTGTCACCGACATAGGTGATGGCGTGCTTGAATGCCCCTGGTAGAAAGAGATTACTCATGTAACCGCCGGTATAAGTGAGCAGGACATCGCCCGGCTGGAGCAACCTGTGCAGACGCCGTTTCTGTGCCGCAGTGAACTCGCTCAATTCCTCACCGGGATAAGGGATCGCTGCAACCTCGGCAAACAGAACATCCCTCGCAGAACGAATGCGATCTGTAAATCCGGTGCGATTTTCCCTTACCCACGCGGCCAACAGAGTGTGGTGCAATTCATTACTAAGCTCAGGGAAGGCTGAGTAACCGTGCTTGATGATCGATTTCCTAACTTTCCCACCAGCAGTGTGGAGTTCCAATCCCCGCTTCAGACTGGCAGCGAACAGCCCCGACAAGCCGGAAGTGTCCAGCTTCGCCATTGCATGCGCTCCCTTTACCCGTGCCTGCCACTCATCGCTCGAAGTCACAGAATGGAAAAGCCGGTCAAAGGTTCCTCTTGGTTGATCCGAACGGAGAAAAGCCTCATTGAACTTGGTGATCATGCTGGGAGCCTTTTGCATTGACTGCACAGCTGACGCCATCGCGAAGAATTCAATCCGCTCCGCGTAAAAGCCGACAGCCGCAGCCTCGATCTCGTCCATCGATGCGGCGCCCTGCCCGTGCCGGGCTGGCGAATCCCAGGGAGCATACCTGCGGTGAATGGCGTCCAACTGACTGGTGTATCTGCGGAAACCAGCATATGCGCTCTCCAATGCCGAGTGCTGCCGGTTCGTGAAGTAGCCCAGCTTCTGCTGATCGATGAGGGCCGCATCCACCTTCTCGTCCAGCGTTGCAAGGCTCGCGGCAATATCACGATCCAGCATCGTAGCGCGCTTCAGGTCAGCCAGTCGTTCGCCTGCTGTCGGCAACACCGACTCAGGCACCGAAACCGGAGCAGGCAAGGCTGACCGCGGAGTCGCGCAGCTGGCAAACATGCACACTCCTCCTGCCAGCAGTAGCAGCGCACGAAAGAAAGCGGCATGATAAACTTTACCCATCGAGTCTGGAATCATACCGCCAAACCACCGGTTTTCGCAACCGTCTTCACTTTGCGGCTGCCGTGGATTTCACCAGTTCATTCACCAGGTCGTGCAAGGTCACGATTCCCACCAGCCGCTTCGTGGGATCATAGACGGCAGCAATTTTGAGCCCGGCTGCGCGCAGCGTCCGAATGGCAGCCGTGCCAGAATCCTCAGTCGAAACCCTGACGAGTCGACGGATCAAGCTGTAGACCGGCCCACGCACCCGCCCTTCCCGCAGTGCTTCATAAATATTCAGCAGCCCGATCAACTGGCCGCTTTCATCCATCACCGGAAAGTGGCTGAGGTTCATTCGGCGCGCGATCTCGAGCGCTTTCGGGATCGGCATGCTTGCAGGAAGGGCAGTGACATCGGCCATACGCAACATGACATCACCAACCTTGCGATGATGAAAGTCGAGCACGCTGCGAATCATCGCTGCCTCGGTTTCGCCCAGTTCACCTTCCTTCTCGGTCGCTGCCGCGATGGCCCTGAACTCCAGGCGCTCGACATCATTGTTTCGATTGGGGCGCACGGTGCTGTCGTCTTCTTTTGAACGAAAGATGGACACGATCTCGGCACCGAGCCAGATGATAGGGGATGCTGTCAATCTTACTCCATTGAGCACGGGGAGGAAGGTGACCAGCATGCGGTACGGATACAGCTTGAACAGCGATTTCGGCAGCAGCTCGATCAGCAGCACATAGACGGGCAACGCGACAACAAAGGCGACGCCATAGCCCCAGCGCCCCGCCCATTCCACCATCTGTGTAGTCAGCGCGGAGAAGGCCAGCAGATTGAGCAGCGTGTTCACCAGCAGGATGGACGAAAGCAGACGCTCGCGGTGCTCGAACAGCTGCAACAGCTGGCGTGCAGCAGGTTCACGCTCTTTGGCCCGATACCGCACCCGCACCAGACTGACCGCGAGCGTCGCACTCTCAAGACCGGAGAACAGCATCGACATCAGAATACAAAGGACAATCCCGATCCAGATCATAAAGAATTCTCCTCCTCTGAATCTACCTGGCGCTCGACGATCAATTCATCGACTCTGGTCTTTGACGATTTTCTTACCGTTGTCGTGATGCCGTCTGCGAGATTGAAAATGGCACCGCGTTTCGGCAATTCGCCCGCCATGGTGAATACGAGCCCACCGATGGTGTCCAGCCCTTCGTGCTCCAAGTCGACATCCAGCAGTTCGCCAAGATCATCCAGACGGGCACTTCCACTTACGAGAAACCGCCCTTTCCCAATTTCCTGAATGTCCACTTCTATAAATCGTGATGGCGCGGCATCACCAATGAGCTCCTCCAGCATATCGGCAGCGGAGACGATCCCCTCGAATCCGCCGTACTCATCCAGCACCACGACCATGCTGAAGGGATCAGTGAGATGAGCATTGAACAGGCGCAGTGCGTTCATGGATTCGGGAACGAATACCGGGGGCTTCAAGTGCTCCAGATAGTTTTTGGACTGCGTCCCCTCGTTGAGATAACTCCTGACGTCTAACACACCCACTATCGAATCCGGTTGGCCGTGAAAAATGGGAATGCTCCAGTGATTCTGCGCCCGAATAGCCCGGTCTGCTTCGTCAAAGGGCAGATCATCCGGCAACACGCAGGCATCTGTCCGCGGAGTCATACAGTCCTTCGCCGTGCGGTTGCCCAGCCGGAGAATCTCGCGGATCACTTCACTTTCCTCCACATCAAGCGCCCCTTCTTCCTGCCGCATTTCGACCAGGGTATCGAGTTCCTCCTCCATCAGGGACGGACTCGGACGCAGCGACTCGGGGGTCAGCGCGCCAACAATCCGGTCACAACCGCGCACCAGCGATGTCGTGACGCCGCGCAGCCCGGTGTTGACAATCAGCAGCAGCGGAGCAGTGGCGATAAAAACGGAGCGGGGGCGATTGAGAGCAAGCGCCTTGGGGACAAGTTCCGTAGCGACTAGCACAAGTCCGAACAGCAACGCCGCCGCAGGCACTGCCGTAAGCCCGAATGGAGCCTCCTTCACGATCACCAGAACCATCACCGCAAGCATCAGGTGCACCACCGAACCAACCAGCAGGATCTGGTCAAACGTTTGCTCGGGATTCTCCTGCAAGAGCCTTATCGCTCTGGATTCCTGGGGCGTTTTGGCACGATTCGCGAGAGCCTCGCGCTCGTGCTCACGGATCGACAGGACTGCCGTCTCCATCACTGTCATCAGCGCGGACAAAAGGCAAAGAATCAGGAGAAATGCGACGGCAAGCGCAATGAACATTGTAAAACTACGCGAATCATCGTGCAAATGTGCCGCCGGACAACCCTAAATTTTCCGAGCAGTGTCTGTCCTATTTCAAGTCTTGCCGACAAACGTCCAGCCGCCCACACTGCGCTCACTATGAAACAATCTTGCAGTTTCCTATTCCTGTTGTTCCCTGCATGCGTGCTTGCGCTTACTATTAGTATCGCGCCAGACGCATGGGCTGAAGAACCCTCTCCGCACATCATTCCAGCCACCGACGAGGGCCTCGCCGGGAGTGGCCCCATTCGCCGCTACGACTGGTTTCGGAACCTGTGGCAATCAAAACGCGATGGTTGGGCAACTGACGTCGCGAAAGACCAGAACGCAGTGGTGTTCCTTGGTGATTCGATCACTCAGGGGTGGGGCGACACCATGGGAGACAGCTTCCCGGGAATGAAAGTCGCGAATCGCGGCATCAGTGGTGACACCACGCGCGGGATGCTGATACGCCTGGAAGAAGACGTGCTTACGTTGAATCCAAAGGCAGTCGTTATGCTGATGGGCACCAATGATCTCGAAGAAAACGCAGATCCTGCAACCGCTGCGGCAAACGTGATGCTGATCCTGAAGAAACTGAAAGACCACAATGCCAGCATGCCCATTGTCCTCTGCCAGGTCTTCCCCAGCTCCGCATCAAAGAAGCGGCCAGCGGATAAAATCAAACAAATCAACGCTTATTTCGCCACTGCGGTGAAAGATGAACCGCGAATCACCCTGCTGGACACATGGACATTGTTCGCCAACGGCGAGGGTGACGCCAAGCAGGAAGAGTTCCCGGATCTTCTGCACCCAAACGAGGCTGGCTACGCCAAATGGGCAGCGGCTCTGCGCCCAGTCTTTGCCACTCTGGGATTGCTCGAAACAGAGCCCGACGACTTTGAGATCGAAGAAGGCTACACCAGCCTGTTCAATGGCCGCGACCTGACCGGCTGGGGCTATGCAGGCACGAAAGACAACCAGGTGACAGAGAGCTTCGACGGCAAGACCACCAGCAGCGACGGGCGCTACGCTGCGATCAATGGCAGACTGGTAGTAAAAACGCCATCGGAAGGCAGTAAACTGGCGCAACTGTGGACGAAGCAGCAGTTCCCCAGGGATTTTGTATTAAAGTTAGAGTTCAGGGCCACCCCGAATGCTGACAGCGGCGTATTTCTGCGCAAGCCACAGCTCCAGTGCCGCGACTATCCGCTCGCTGGCCCATACAAAGATCTCAAAAACTACAAGCCACAGGACTGGAATGAGATGGTCGTAACGGTAAAAGGCGATGTCGCCCACTGTACGTGCAATGGCGAAGTCCTTGAAGACGCCTTGAAACTGCCAGCATCAGGCCCCATCGGCCTCGAAGGCGACCGCGGCCAGATGGAATACCGTAGAATCCGCATCCAGCAATAATGCCCCATCAACGATGAAACCTGTAACCATCCTGCAAATTGCCCTGGCGATGACCGTCACGGTGGCCTCCGCCGAGGACAAGCGACCGCTCAACGTCATCTTCATTCTGGCAGATGATCTGGGGATCATGGACATCAGTCCTAACAATCCCAAAACATTCTACGAAACCCCGAATCTCCAGCGGCTTGCCGAAAGCGGAATGCGCTTCACACAGGCTTATGCTGCCTGCCCGGTGTGCTCCCCCACCCGCTCGTCGATCCTCACCGGCCAGTATCCCGCGCGCACCCGCAATACCGACTACTTCCACGCTCCCAACGAATATCTCGATGGCATACCCGCCAACTACGATCCTGCGGCGAACGCGGATCAACGGGAGAAACTCGGTAGCCACGGTAAGCGCCCCGTCTGGCCCGCACCCTACATCGGCAATCTGGCTGCAGAACACACCACGCTGGCCGAAGCATTGAAAGGGCACGGCTATGCCACGTTCTTTGCAGGCAAGTGGCACCTCGGTCGTGAAGGCTCCTGGCCGGAAGACCACGGATTTGATGTCAACAAGGGCGGCATCGATCGCGGTGGCCCCTACGGCGGCAAAAAATACTTCAGCCCTTACGGTAACCCGAAGCTCGAAGACGGCCCGGAAGGTGAGCACCTGCCGGATCGTCTGGCATCGGAAACTGCGAAGTTCATTGCCGATCACAAAGACGCGCCATTCCTCGCCTACCTCTCGTTTTACTCGGTGCACACGCCGCTTATGGGACGCGAGGATCTAGTGAAGAAGTATCAGGAGCGAAAGAAGAAACTGGGTGCCACAGACGCCGCTATCTGGGGCTACGATGCTCCGCGCAAGGTCCGCCAGATTCAAGAGCACGCGGTCTACGCGGCGATGGTAGAAGCGATGGATCTAGCGGTGGGCAAAGTGCTCACAGCTCTCGATGAGAACGGCGTCGCCGACCGCACGCTGGTCGTGTTCTTTTCGGACAACGGCGGACTCTCAACATCCGAAGGCTGGCCAACGTCCAACCTGCCCTGTCGCGCAGGCAAAGGCTGGCTCTACGAAGGCGGCATCCGCGAGCCCCTGCTGGTAAAATGGCCAGGAGTGACCAAAGCCGGATCGGTCTGCTCCATGCCAATGATCAGCACCGACTTTTACCCGACACTTCTCGAAGCGTGCGGCCTGCCAGCTCTGCCCGAGCAACACCTCGACGGCATCAGCCTTGTGCCTCTGCTCAAAGATTCCTCAGCAACCATTCAACGCGAACCATTGTTCTGGCACTATGCCCATTGGGGCAATCAGGGAGGCATCCCGGGCTCCGTCATCCGCGATGGCAACTGGAAGCTCATCGATTTCTACTGGGGGAAACAGCCGGAACTCTACAACCTCGCCACCGACCCCGGCGAACAGAAAAACCTCGCCGCCGATCAGCCGCAGCAAGTCCAGTCACTGCTCGCAAAACTCAACGCCTGGCGCAAATCCGTAGACGCCATTCCTCCCACGAAGAACCCGGACTTCGAGGGGGATTTTGAGAAATGGTAGAAACCTACCAACGGTATCTTTTCTCGACCCAGTAGTATGCAGATTCGGTTTCGCTGTCGTCTTCAAAGGAGAATTCAACGGTTCCTGCCGTTGCTATCTTCCACTCCATGACTGACGCATTGCGGTTTGGAATTTCCGACCGCATAAGATGGTAGAATCCAATAGCAGAATTCACCGTGATCACGCCCGATTTCCTACCTGTAAACCGAACATCCATCTCAATGGACTCTTTGGGAGCAAGGCTCAACTCATATGTGATCGCCCCAAAATCAACGTCACCCCATGTTTCAATTTTGGTTCTGATTCGAACAGAATCGACCAGATCGATCTCCCGACCACTTCCAGCTTGTAGCTGTCGATCTGCATTCAGAACAGCATCCTGACCAGAATCTATTTCCTCTTAAGCAAGAACATAGCCGTCGGCGGCGTATACACTTGAAGTTATCCGAACACGAGCATCCGGAGCCAATTTCACATTCTCATACTCACTGATTCCGATTCCAAAGTCATACAGAACCATCTCGTCTACGATTTCCAGATCGAATTCATACTCGAACACGTGTGTGACCTCTGGACTGCCACGAGACGAAAGCCAAGGGCCGCCGTCGGTAGCTGCAGCTGAACCAAACGTCAGGAAATGTGAAGGAGAGCGGTAACGAGCCCAAGTGGTGGGCCTCCACTGCCCGAACTGCCCGCTCCCTCCCTTTACTGAAGTGATTGCCGAAGCTGCAAGCCGCGTTGATTCATCTGTCAAAGACGGTATCACAATATACTCAAGTCCAGATGTCCGTAGATTCTCACCGACCAACTCCTCCCCAGAGATCATGGCGTCTTGAGTAGTCTCGGGCGGCGGCCAAAAGCCGTAGCTCGGCTGAATCAGTGCAGCTTCCTCCTGAATAAGCCCCGAGCCTAGAATCCATCGAACTAACGGGCCATCCTTCGCGTCGGGGACGTAGATGAATCGATTTCTCTCAACGATAGTCCTAACATCCGCCTCAGTGCCTGACATCCGCATAAGGTGGCCCACTGCACATGCAGTGCCACGACGGTCAACGAATACGGGCACGCGGCCAATCTGGTAGTCATTTACGGGAAAGTCACCTCGATTGCGGTAGGCGCGAAGAGCTTCAATGTTGAGCCGTCGATTTTCGGCTAGTCGAGCTTTTCTCAACAATCTATCACCATTCGTTTCTATTTCTCCCCACAACTCACTAGAACGTTCGATCGCGATATCAAGACTCCATTCTTCTGAGTCCTCAAGGATTTTCAATACATTTTCAAAGTGATGTTCCAGTGGGTGAAAGTGAGTTTTTGAGCCGCGATCGTTCCTCTGAAGATAAGCGCTTTGTAGTTCTCCACCGACCGCATCGAACGCCTCCGACGGCTCCGCAGAAATGCCCGCACTCACGCTAACCGCACAAACCCATCCGGTGATCACAAGCCAATTTTTCATCATCATGACACTCATACAAGGGCATCGTTTCACAAGAATAGGCGGACTTCAAGTCTCTATGGAGATGCGGCATCGATGTCGAGCTAGGGGTCGTTATCGCTAAAACGGAGGCACCTCCCAGCAGTCTACATCTTGAACTCGGGGTAGCACGGGTTGTGCTCCTTTTCCTCGCCGATGCTGGTCATGGGGCCGTGACCGGGACAGACCACGGTATCATCGGGTAATGTGAACAGCTTTGAGCGATTGTTGGCCAGGGCATCGGCCCACGAAATCATTCCGCCGCCCATGGAGCTGGCGAACAATGCATCGCCAACCACCGCAACAGGGCGATCCAGTCCTGTGACAATGTAAGAGATTCCTCCGATTGAATGTCCGCTGGTCAACCTCGCCTCGATCGAGATGTCTCCGAACACAAATTGCTGCTGATCATCCACCGGCATCGCGCCATCGACCGGCTCCTTGCGTCCGACGTAAACCGGCACGTCCGGCAACGCCTGCTGGAGCCGCTCCAGATCCATGATGTGGTCACGGTGGGTGTGGGTAAGGAAGATCGCGCGTGCCTTGAGTTGAGCATTGTTGATCATCTCAAGCATCGCCCGGGCATCCGTGCCCGTATCGAAAAGAAACGCGTCCTTCGATTTGGGATCCCAGATCAGGTAGGCATTCACCGTCATTCCTGGATAGGGAGTGTTGAACATTGCTACCCCATCAATGGCTGGCGTTTGCGGTTGCCATTGCTTTTTGCCCATTGCAACCAGACTCGACGCGTTCAGGTTTAGAACAGGCGCAAGGGCCGCGACCACTTCAACATCGAACTCCCCCTCCAGCACCGCTGCAATCGCTTCCCTGGTCAAACCACTCCTGGCGACGAGCACTTCGACTGAAATTCCGAGCCCGCGCATCGCCTTGCCTAGAACATCCTCGTACAGGTCTTCGAGCGGGACTACTGGTTGCTGTATGTTTCCTGACATACTGGCAGCTTGCCACAGCCGCCATCACGCGTCGAGAGCCAGTATGGTGGCCACTCAAAGTGGGCTAGCCAAAAGGTGCTGGATCGGGCCGAATGTTGGCTCTGGAAATTCCGCCAAATCCAGCTACCTTGCGCCGAATATGGGCGAGAAAGCGCAAAATCAGCAAAACCAGGGTAAAAACACGAAATCCGCGATCAGTCCGACGCGGGAGGAGAACTTTCCTGAGTGGTATCAGCAAGTGATCAAGGCCGCCGATCTGGCGGAGAATTCAGAGGTGCGTGGATGCATGGTAATCAAGCCGTGGGGCTACGGGATCTGGGAAAATATCCAGCGCCAGCTGGATCAGATGTTCAAGGAAACCGGCCACAAGAACGCGTATTTCCCGCTGTTGATTCCGCTAAGCTACCTAGAAAAGGAAGCCGAGCACGCTGAGGGATTTGCGACCGAGTGCGCCGTCGTCACCCACCACCGGCTGCGGGCTGAAAAGGACGAAACTGGAAAGACACGGCTCATCCCAGAGGGAAAGCTGTCCGAACCGTTCGTGATTCGTCCGACATCCGAAACCATCATTGGCGCGACCTTTGCGCGATGGGTTCAGTCGTATCGCGACTTGCCTTTGCTGATCAATCAGTGGGCAAATGTCATGCGTTGGGAGATGCGGCCGCGGCTGTTCCTGCGCACGGCGGAGTTTCTCTGGCAGGAGGGACACACCGCGCATGAGACCAGGGAAGAGGCTATCACGGAAATGGAGCTGATCCTTGGGGTCTATGAAAAATTTGCGCGAGATCATCTGGCGATTCCGGTCGTGACGGGTGCCAAGAGTGAAAACGAACGCTTCCCAGGTGCGGATGAGACACTGTGCATCGAGGCGATGGTGCAGGACCGGAAGGCGATTCAAGCAGGCACGTCACACTTCCTCGGACAGAATTTCTCCAAGGCGTCGGGTATCAATTTCATCGGCCGCGATGGAAAATCCGAGCATGCCTGGACGACGAGTTGGGGGGTGAGCACCCGCCTGATCGGAACGCTGATCATGGCACACGGCGACGACGATGGAATCATTGTGCCTCCTAGAATTGCACCGTCGCAGATTGTCATTCTGCCGATCACTCCGAAGGAAGACAGTAAAGACAGTGTCCTGGATGCCAGCCAGGCTCTGGCGAAAATGCTGCGCCAGCAGGAATTCCATGGCGAGTCGATCCGAGTCGAAGTGGACACCCGTGATCTGAATGGCGGTGTCAAGAACTGGGAATGGATCAAGAAAGGTGTGCCGCTTCGAATCGAAATCGGCCCGCGCGACATCGAATCCCGCAAGGTGGCAGTGACCCGACGCGACCGTGGCCCGAAGGACAAGGAATTCATTCCCAAGGAAGACTTTATTCGCTCGGTTTCCGAACGCCTGCAGGACGTTCAGGACAACCTGTTGGAACGTGCCCGCGCTTTTCGTGATGCCAACATTGTCAGGATCGACACTCGCGAAGCATTCGACGCATTCTTCACGCCCAGGAATCCGAACCAGCCGGAGATCCACGGAGGCTTTGCCCTTTGCCACTGGGCGGGCAGCAATGAAGACGAGGAACAGATCCAGAAGGATCTCAAAGTCACCATCCGCTGCATTCCGTTCGGAGATGAATTCGCAGAGGAAGGCACCTGCTTCTATACGGGAAAACCCAGCAACCGCCGGGTCTTCTTCGCCAAATCGTACTAGGCAACTTCGGAGAACTGGGTTCGATCCCCGATCGCTGAATCGTTACTTGAACCAAGTCGACATTACCAACTCCGTGATCTCAACGCACACCGAGTCGTATACCTTGCCCTTCGGGTAAGCCACTTTGATGATTGGAGCTGGCCGACCGCTGGCAACGAAGAGTTCGAGTACATCCTGATCGATCTTAGTTCCTCTCTTCGTGTAGCCGAAGAACTGGAAATCTGGGTCACCTGGGTAGGTGATAGCATAGCATCTCCATTCTTCGGCATCGAACGGAGGCTGGAAGAAGGTGCCCTGCCCTTGCAGCGAAACGCGAAACTCTGCCTCGGATCCTGGCTCCTTTAAATCTTTGAAGCTCTCCGCAGAGACTGCCCGATAGCGCTCGGTGCTTTCCCAGTCGATCAGGTATTCGAACTTGTTGTTCGTGCCAGGAAGCCGCTTCCGCTCCAGTGCGAAATACTGGTAGTTAGGAAGCAGCTTCCCATCCAGAGCGAAATCCTCGTAGTCGCCGGCTGGAAACGATACCGCGATAAAAACGGCGTCCAACACATCCGATTGCTCCGGGCGCACCACTTGCTCTCTGCGGGCCGCCTGTATCCCGTCCTGCTCGATCACCGTGGCTCCTTCACGGCGCTGATAGCCGTGCTTTTCGTAGTAGGCCTCCATCAGAGGACGCACCTCCGTCGGATTCCGCACCAGTGCTACCCGCTCGGTCCAAGTGTTCGCCGTGAGATATGAATTGATGACAGCCATGGCTTCGTTGGTGATCTCAGTCGTAATCTCGCCGGCATCCCGCTTCTCCACCACTGTCTGGTCCGGGCCTTCACTTTTGCCACCGGTCTTCATAATGTAGGCTACTGCTCCGACAAGCACCACAGCCGTCAGCACGGAGAAGCCCACGAAGACCTTGCCCATGTTCTTCGAAAACTTCTCATACGTCGTCTTTTTCTGGTCAGACTTCACCCGGCGGCGCACCTCCACGACATTGCCTTCGTCGTCGATCTCCGTATCGACAACGTAAGAGTATTCCTCATCGCGATTCGGCTTGTCGTCATCATTTGATTCGGATTCCCAGTTTGGCCCTGCATCGGCCTTTTTCTTTTTTCGGACGCGCCTGCGGCGTTTCACTACCTGTTGCCCATCCTTCTCCATGATTTCCCCCTCATCCTCATGACGCGGCTCATCATCGACTCCCCGGATCCTGGACAAGAACCCCTTGTTCTCCTCATCTTCATCGACCTCAGGATTTGCCTGTCCGATCAGGTCGACAGGTTCAGCAGGCGCTGGACTGGCGGCCCTCTTGTCCGGCGCCGCTTTCTTCTCAGCAGAAGGCAATGTCACTGAGATCTTCTCAGCGCAAAGCGGACATTTGAATTTCGCAGCCCCCACTTTGTCTTTTGGAAGCTTGATCTTTTTCTCACACGAGGGGCAATTCACTATCACCCATGGAGACTCTTTTTTGTCCGTCTGATCCGATTCGCTCATACTTGCTCGACTGGTTAAAGGTAGGCTCTGGTTGATGATCGTAGCGTGATTCAAAGGTCGGCGCACGTAAAAAATGCATTGACGATGTAAATTTCAATCCTTGTCAAAAAAGATGTCCACAGCCGCAATTGTTTCCGTTGACTGGGAGGCAAGGGATATTTTCAAAGTGCCATTCGCTGCCGAAAATGCTTATAGTAGATCCATGTTTTTTGGAAGAACGCATAGATGGTGGGGTTCCCTGTTCTCGGTAGCCTGGCTGGTTGCAACCCTGACGGCAGGAGGCGAAGTCATTCTCTCAGAAATGGTTCCGGTAAATCGCGGCGGCCTGAAGGACTCTGACGGCGAATCACCGGACTGGGTCGAACTTTTCAACAATGGTTCAGCTCCCGTTCAGCTTGGCGGTTATTCCCTGAGTGATGACGCCAGCAAGCCGGATCAGTGGAAGCTCCCTGACATTGCCATCGCTCCTGGTTCGTTTTTGATCGTCTTCGCATCGGGCAAGAATCGGCAATCTGACAACGCGGGCGAGTTGCACGCAAATTTTAAACTTTCGGCGTCGGGCGACTATGTTGGCCTCTTCGACCCTGCGGGAAAATTGGTGTCATCGCTAGGGCCAGAAATGCCGCCTCTTGAAAATGGCCAGTCGTTCGGCCTCCCCTTCTCCAATGGCAAGCCAGCAAGCGGTGGCCGCCCGGTGTTGCTGGCCGAAGCCACGCCCGGAGCACCGAACGCGGATGCAGTCGACACCATAGCCTTGCGCGTTCCGGTATTTTCCCAGCAGCACGGCTTTTTCACCAAGCCGTTTCGACTGGCACTGAAAGCCGCGAAGGGGGCAAAAATCCGCTACACTCTGGATGGCACCACGCCCACGGAATCGACCGGTCAATTGTACCGCGGCGCCATTCCCATTCCCGCAACAACGGTCGTGCGCGCGATCGCTTTCGGCGTCCCCGGAAAGCAATCGAGTGCGACGCACACTCAATCCTTTCTGTTTCCAGATGCTGTGGCGCGTCAGGCAAACAAGGCTCCAGCAGGCTGGCCATCGCGGCTCAGCTCACGTCGCGGTGGCAGCACCAGCTATGGCATGCACGATCCAAAAACGATTGGTACCACGCACGAAAAACTGGTCGAAGCACTGCTGGATTTGCCCTCGCTGTCGCTCGTCACCGATTCGGCGAACTTTTGGGGACGCGATGGAATCTGGAGTCGCAGCCAGAACCGTGGCTCTGACTGGGAACGTCCACTTTCCGTTGAACTACTTGATCCATCGGGCGAAGAAAAAGGTTTCCAGATCAACTGCGGTGTCCGGATCCGCGGTGGTGCCAGTCGCAGCGAAGCCAATCCAAAACACGCCATGCGGCTCTACTTTCGCAAACAATATGGCGAAGGAAAACTACGCTACCCGCTCTTCGGAGACGAGGGTGCCAAGGCGTTCGAAGATATCGATCTCCGCACCGCACAGAACTACTCGTGGTCGTACGAGCAGAGCACCGAAAACAGCTTTGTCCGTGAAGTATTCGCCCGGGACACGCAGCGGGACATGGGCCGCACCTACACACGCAGTCGCTACTACCATTTATACATCAACGGCCTCTACTGGGGCATCTACCAGACCCAGGAGCACGCCGAAGCCGCCTACGGGAGCACTTACTTCGGTGGTGAGGAAAGTGATTTCGATACCGTAAAATCCAGCGGTCACTCCATCGAAGCGACCGATGGCGACCTGGACGGCTGGGAGAAAATGTGGAGCCTGGCCCGGCGCCTGGCAGCCTCCCGTGATGCCATGGAACGAGAGGCGCTATATCAACAACTGCGCGGGTGCGATCCCGACGGCATTCGCAACGAGGCGCTGCCCGTCTATGTGGATGAAGCCAACTTAATCGACTACATGCTCATCGTTTTCTATACCGGGATGTGGGATGGCCCGATCACGCGCTATGCAAACAACAGCACTTGCCGCAACTGGTTCGGACTGTGGAAACGGACGGGCGAGTTCGGATTCCAGTATTTTTGTCACGATTTTGAACACGCCATGGGAGTGGCGGACTCTCTGGAAGTCGACCGCACCGGGCCCTTTTCAGCGGGAGAGAATATCGAAACCAGCAACCCGCAATGGATTCACCAGCAGCTGATGGCATCCGAATCCTACCTTGCTGCATTCCAGGCACGCAGCGCCGAGGCCTTTGCTCCGGGCGGGTTGCTTTCGCCGGAAATATGCCGGGCTCGCCTCAACCGCAGAGTTTCTCAAATTGATCGGGCAATCATCGCCGAATCCGCCCGCTGGGGCGGAGCCCGACCACTCACACGCACCATCTGGCGCAATGAGATTCAGAACATCTACGACTTTTTCGAACAGCGTCACGAAATCGCCATTGACCAACTTCGCTCGGCCAGACGATTTGCCGATGGCTCCACCCGCTCGCGAATCGTGCCCGCCCCATTGTATCCCGGCCCGGCTACGCAAGCGATCACGGCACCGGAAATCACCCTGCGCCCGGACGGCATCTACTTCCTCAATGACAACCCTGACGCTACCATAATCTACACGGTCGACGGCACCGATCCCCGTGGCGACAACGGGCATCCCATCGCTGGAGCAAAGCAAGCTACGGCGGAAAAAATCGCCTACACCACGCTCTTGTCGAAGGCACCCCTGCGTGCGATCGTCCCCGGCGATGCATCACTTGGCAACCGCTGGATCGATCCTTCATTCGACGACTCCCGCTGGATGCAGGGGCGCGGCGCAGCGGGATACGAAACCAAAGCGCGCGGATCAACCGGCACACTTTATCACGATTACATCGGCCTGAACCTCCAGGCTGTCGCTGCGCAAATCAATACTACCGCCTACCTGCGTTACACGTTTCCAGTCAGCGGTGGGACAGCATACCAGCGCATGGTTCTGCGCATGCGGTATGATGACGGCTTTGTCGCCTATCTCAACGGCAAAGAAATCTGCCGGGCCAACGCGCCAGAAGTCCTCACGTGGAATGCGCAATCTGGCGGCAAACACGATGACGATGCAGCACTGGAATTCGTCGACTTCGATGTCTCGTCGCACGTTCGACTACTGCGTGACGGCAACAACGTGCTCGCGATTCATGCCTTGAACGACTATCTTGCCAGCTCGGACATGCTGATGGAACCACAGCTCGCTGCGGGAGTTGTGGAATCCGGCACCGCCATTCCCATCGATGAGTCAGCCGCTCTGCCTAACATTGTAGCCAGGGCGAATATGAGCAGCCAATGGAGCCGGATGGTACGGCTCGCCAACGGCTCAAACGGCACCCCAGCCAGCACCGCAAACCTCACACTTTCAGAGATCCACTACCACCCCACCGAACCAACCGAAGCAGAAAAAACCGCCGGCCACACTGATGCGGACGCTTTTGAATTCATCGAACTGGCCAACACCAGCGATGAAACGATCAACCTTGCCGTCACCCAGATCACCGGCGGCATTTCCGTTGTCATCCTGCCAGGCTCTGCCGCTCTGCTGCCGCCCAACGGCCGCTGCGTCCTGGTCAATGACCGTGCCGCATTCATCGCCCGCTACGGCACCTCTGCGACCATCGCCGGCGAGTTTGAAGGAAAGCTCGCAAACAGCGGGGACACACTCCAGCTCGTCGATGCCGGCGGCAGCATCCTTCACAGCATTCGATACGACGACAAATCACCGTGGCCTAAAGAAGCGGACGGCGACGGCCCCTCACTTGAGCTGCGCTCGCCTGGCTCCCGTGCAAACTTGTCCCTGCCCGGCAGCTGGAAGGCATCCGCAACCGCCGGCGGATCACCCGGAATGCCATAACATTACCAACCTCGAAGCTTGTGTATCTATCTAAAGTCGCTAAACGGTGTTGCGGTAACTGATCTGCGCTCATTTGTCTATGACGAACATGTCGTCACAGATACTCGCTTCGCATGTGGATATACTCTCCCACCTGTGTTAGAAAAGCGAATGAGCCCATCCAGCCCAGTTTCCCTGCCCCTCCAACTGATCGCCGACTACGCGTTCTTCAACGCTGCACGTTCGCTCAATACGCCGCTGCCATCAAAGTGTGAGCGGTTCCGATTTGGCAAGGCGATCGCCATCGTGGATCCTGCCAGGCCTGGCAATCCCATGTGCAACCGCGTCCTGGGATACTGCGGGGACACCATCTCCCACCTGACAGAAATTCTTTCGCTGTTCGAGGAACACGGGCAACAGCCGCAGTTCGATATTTCATCAGACGATCTATATCCCGAAGTCGTCGCATCCTTGATTGAAAACGACATCAGTGCAGCCGAGGCGATCACCTACCTGAACCTTGCTCCCGCAGACGTCGAGCCGGGCGCGCCCATTGCAGGAGTTCAGGTCGAAAGCTGGGAAGAAGACCGTGCGGACGATTTCCTGGAACTGCTCAAAACAAGCGGCGTCACCTGCGATGCGGAAACCTGGAAGGAACGTCGGCAATTCTATTGCACAGAAACTTTTCGCACATTCATTGCCACCTGCGATGGCCAGGCCTGTGCATGGGCCACGCTCTATGTTGACGAAAATCAGGGCCTCCTCGCCAACGCATTCACACTCCCCGATTTCCGCAACAGAGGCTGCCATTCCGCACTACTCCGTGCCCGCATCCTCGATGCTCGCGGCCTCGAACTTGAACGCATCTTTACCGATGTCGTCGCAGGCAGCCAGAGCCACCAGAATTGCCGCCGCGCAGGTTTCGATAACCAGACCGTGGTAACTTTGTGGAAGCAAGGTGGATGAGCGCCGATTCGTGCGTGCATTCCTCTGTGAAAACCGCCAGAATGCCGAGCATGAACCCATTCATCTCACGCGAAAAATTGAGGAATTATTGCGTGCTGATGATTGTCATTGCTACCGCAATCGTAGTTCCTGCGAATGCCGACGTTCAAATGGATCTCGCAGCTTACTGGTCCTTTGATGATCATCTATCAGATTCCGTTGGAGGGTTTCATGGCAGACCGGAATTCGGGCATGCGACCTTCACGGAAGGTAAGCTTGGGAAAAGCCTGGTGGTAGGAGCCGGGCAGCCCGTGGTCACAGTGATTGACGAGCTGACTTCAGCGCTGAATGTTGATATTGCAGAATCCGACGCTGGCGGACTGGAAACAGTGGACGATTTCTCGATGTCCGCTTGGGTGCGGGCGAGCGCATTGAGCCGCGACGATGATGGAGAGTTGATTTCAAAGGGTGGCGAGTATGGCTGGGGATTATCGTATTTTTATCGACAGGGCAGTTCTAGCAACGTGCGGGGCCGCGCAACCTTTGTTACGAATGCCCGTTTTCCGAATGATCAGGAACAGGCTGGCGATCAATGGCACCACGTAGTGATCGTCCAGAAAGGTGCCGATTTTACTTTGGCCGTCTATGTGGACGGTAGAGTGGCGGAGTTAGCTGGCGTCTCGACCGCCCGATCGGGTTGGAGCGGAGATACGCGCCTGGTTTTTGGAAACACTCAAACTGCTTCTGGTTTGAAGGGAGGCCCTCGCTCTCGCTGGGAAGGCTGCATCGATGAAGTTGCCGTTTGGAAACGTGCCTTGACGGAAGTGGAGATCGCGGAGCTTTACAATGATGGTGAAGGGCTGTCTTTAGGCACGGTGCTCGAAGATGATGACGCTGATGGATTGCCTAAGGTCTGGGAAGAGCGGTTTGATTTAGACGATACCGTGGCGAATACCGATCAGGATTCGGATGGCGACGGCCTTTCCGACTTGAAGGAATTTCAGTTGGGCACAGATCCCACGGAATCGGACAGCGATTCAGATGGTCTCGCCGATGCGGTGGAATCTGGATCGGGAGTTTTTATAGGTAAGGAAGACACCGGGACGAATCCGCTCGTAACGGACACTGATGGCGACGGGCTCTCTGACAGCTCGGAATTGGCTGTAGGCACGAACCCTAATCGAGCGGACACGGACGGCGA
>JAGROY010000119.1 GCA_020439995.1 Verrucomicrobiia bacterium | reverse complement strand
CATTTTTTGAAAGCAGACTGGTGCAGGCAGGTTGGAGATCCTAAAGGCTGGCGTACGTGTTAGGTATCATTCGTTTGAGAATGGATGACGAAGCCATCCTTCAAACGTTGCCAAACGTAGACAGGGTCTGAAGTTCTCGTCGACATCTCGTTGTTTCGTTTACAAATTTGTTTAAGATTAAACGTCTATTCAAACTAAACCGATTGCTGAACCGATTCGAATGCCTGTTAAAGCAAAACCTCGCAATGATGGTGAAGTGACTCGGATGAGGTTGTTGGGGGCAGCTTGTAGTGTGTTTTCCGCGAAGGGGTTTCGCGATGCAACGGTGCAGGAAATTTGCAGACAGGCTGAGGTCAATCCGGCGCTGATCAGTTATCACTTTGGCGACAAAGCATCCTTCTACGAGGCTGTCTGGCGGCATTGCGTGAAGCGTGCGCGGCAGCACTATCCGGTAGATGGAGGAGCTGGGAGCATGCCCCGGTGGAGCACATCATCTATTTTACCCTGGCAGGCATCGCTGCAATGCGGCAGCAAATCGACCTGCGCGAATCCTAACTGAACACTATTTTTCATCGATGAATCAAACTTTAGCGGCAATCCTTGTTGTCATGAGCTGTATGCTTGTTGCCTGCAATCGTAAGGCGGAGGTTACGAAGCCCGACGGCCCACCGGTGCCGAAAGTCAAGGTGGGCACTGTGACAGCGCGTGCATTCGCAGACGAGGTGGAAGCACTGGGTACCGTGCGGGCACTGGAGGCGATCGACATCTCGGCGAACGTTACCGAAACTGTTACGGCGGTTTCTTTTGAAGATGGGCAGACCGTCGAGAAAGGCGCGGTGCTGGCGCAGTTGAGCGATGATGAGGAGCAGGCAATGCTGGAGGGGGCCAACATCAATCTGGCAGAACAACAACGCGAAGTGGAGCGATTGAGCGCATTAGCGAACAACGGTGCGGTTTCGAAAGTGCGACTCCAGGAGTATCTGACCGCACGCGATCTGGCGAAGCAGAAGATTGAGGAAGCAAAGGCAAAAATCGCCGACCGCGCAATCGTCGCCCCGTTTAAAGGTGTGCTCGGATTTCGCCAGGTGAGTGTTGGAGCACTGGTGTCGCCAGGCGAGGTGCTGGCGACGCTCGACTTGATTGATACGGTAAAGCTCGACTTTTCTGTGCCGGAGACCTTCCTCGGCGACCTCGGCCCCGGACAGAAAATCATCGCTAGCAGCGACGCGTTTCCCGATAAGGAATTCGAAGGAGAAGTCACCGACATCAACGCGCGAGTCAACCCGGTAACGCGTTCTGCTATCGTGCGTGCGGAGCTGCCAAACGCTGAGCACCAGCTCCGCCCGGGAATGTTGATGACTACCCGCATCAAGAAAAACCCGACCACCGCCCCTGCAATCCCCGAGCGCGCCCTGGTTTCGGTGCAATCGACGCACTCGGTATTTCTCGTCGAGGGCGAAGGCGAGAGCGCAACGGCGAAAGAGGTGGAGGTGACCATCGGGCGTCGGGTGCCCGGCTACGTTGAAATTGTCGAGGGACTGAAGGGCGGCGAGAAGATCGTCGTTGATGGGCTTGTCGGCTTGCGGGACGGCGGCAGCCTCATCGTCACCGGGGAAGCCAGCGGGCCGGCTGATCCCTACAGTCCCACCAACGACTAGACCAACTGCATGTTGATCTCAGATACATCCGTCCGCCGCCCGGTCTTCGCTTGCGTCCTCAGCCTGCTGCTGGTGGCCTTTGGCGCTGTGTCGTACACTCAGCTTCAGGTGCGCGAGTTCCCAGACATCGACCCACCAATCATTACCATCGAAACCCAGTATCGTGGTGCTTCTGCGGCGGTGGTTGAGCGGCGCATCACGCAGCTGATCGAAGATCGTATCAGTGTGGTCGAGGCGATCAAAACGATCGAATCGTCCAGCGAGGACGGCCGTTCGCAGGTGACGGTCGAGTTCAATGTCGACCGCGACATCGACGACGCTGCCAACGATCTACGCGAGGCGGTTTCTGGACTGCTCTCGGATCTCCCGGAGGAAGCCGACCCGCCTGCGGTCAGCAAAGAGGACTCTGCTACCGAGGTGATGATGTATCTGAACCTCACCAGCGAAAACCTCAAGCCCGTCGAGCTGGCTGACTACGCTGAACGTTACCTCGTCGATCGATTCTCCGTCCTGCCTGGCGTGGCGCGCATCCGCATCACGGGAGCATCGGCTTTTGCCCTGCGAGTGTGGATTGACCGCGAAGCGCTTGCGGCGCGAAATTTGACCATCACCGACGTCGAAGACGCGCTGCGCAAACAGAACGTAGAGCTCCCGGCGGGAACGGTGCAGTCCTTAGACCTGCAGTTCACCGTACGGGTGAAACGCGAGTTCCTGACAGAAGACGATTTCCGCAATCTTGTGATCTCGCGTGGCGATGACGGCTACCTGGTGCGGCTTGGCGAGGTCGCACAGGTCACGCTTGGAGCACAGGAATCGCGACTCACGTTCCGTGGCAACCGCGTGCCGATGGTCGGCATGGGCATCATCAAGCAGTCGCAGGCCAATACGCTCGACGTCGCCCGCGCCGTCAAAGAAGAAGCCGTTCGCACCCGGCTCCAGTTGCCGGAGGGCATGAGCCTGGAGCAGAGTTACGACACCTCCGTCTTCATTGAAAAATCCCTGCAGGAGGTCGCCCGCACGCTCCTCATCGCCATCATCCTTGTCGTGGCCGTGATCTACCTCTTTCTCGGAAGCTTCAGAGCTACCCTCGTCCCCGCCGTCACCGTGCCGGTCTCGCTGATCAGCTCGTTCATCTTCCTCAACGCCTTCGGCTTCTCTATCAACCTCCTGACATTGCTCGCCTTCGTGCTCGCCATCGGCCTGGTGGTCGATGATGCCATCGTCGTCCTGGAGAACGTCTTCCGCCGCATCGAACATGGTGAGTCGCCGCTCGTCGCGGCCTTTCGCGGTTCGCGCCAGGTCGGATTTGCGGTCATCGCCACCACGCTCGTCCTCGTCGCCGTGTTTGTGCCTATTGCCTTCCTCGAGGGGGATCTCGGCAAGCTCTTCAAGGAATTTGCCATCACCCTGGCGGTCGCCGTCTCCTTCTCCAGTCTTGTTGCGCTTTCGCTTTCCCCGATGATCGCGTCAAAAGTGCTGCGGCCGTCCGCGACTTCGCGAGGCAACTTCCTCACCCGCGCCATGGACGCCATCTTCCGCCGCTTCGAGTCACTCTATGGATCAATGTTAGTATTCCTGCAGAGAATCCCCATCATCGCGGCAGCCATCATCGTCGGTGTTCTCGCGCTGTGCGCCTGGCTGTATAAGACCCTGCCCAGCGAGTTCACTCCAAAGGAAGACCGCGGTGCCTTCTTCGTCATCACCACTGCACCGGAAGGAACCAGCTACGGATCGATCATCAAGACAATGAGCGATGTCGAAGATCGTCTCATGTACCTCGTCGAAACTGGTGAGGCCAGTCGCCTGCTGGTGCGCGCACCACGTGGTTTCGGCAACGTCGCCAGCTTCAATCAGGGGCTCAGTATCCTCGTGCTCAACGACTGGGAGGATCGACGCTCGGCCTGGGAACTGATGCCTGAAGTCACCGCCAAACTCGCCGATGTCCCCGGCGTGAAAAACTTCACTGTCATGCGCCAGGGCTTGACCCGCGGCCTGCAGAAACCGGTGCAGTTCGTTCTCAGCGGCCCCACCTACGAGCAGCTCGCCGAATGGCGCGACCTGATGCTGGCAGAAATCAAAAAAAATCCGGGACTCATCGGCGTTGACTACGATTACAAAGAAACCAAGCCACAGCTACGCGTCAACATCGACCAGAACCGTGCCGGAGACCTCGGTGTTTCCATCGCCAATATCGGCCGATCTCTCGAAAGTCTGCTAGGCTCGCGCGAAGTCACCACCTTCATTCAGGAAGGCGAGGAATACGATGTTGTCGTCGAGGGAACGTACGACAGCAAGCGCACCCCTGGTGACATGACAAATATCTACGTCCGCTCCGAGACCAGCGGTGAACTGATTCCGCTGGCAAACCTCGTAACCATTGAAGAGTTCGCCGATTCCGGGTCGCTCAACCGCTACAACCGCCTGCGCTCCATCACCATCGAGGCGAACCTCGCCGAGGGCTACCGCTTAAATGAGGCCCTCGAATTCCTCGACACGGCAGCAGCGGAGGTTTTGGCAGGGGAGGCGATCGTCGGATACAAAGGCGAATCGCTCGACTTCAAAGAGTCCGGCAGCTCCACGATGTTCGTTTTCCTGCTGGCGCTCCTCGTCGTCTACCTCGTCATGGCCGCGCAGTTCGAGAGCTTCATTCACCCCTTCACGATCATGCTTACGGTACCCACCGCCGTCGCTGGCGGTTTGTTAGGAATCTGGTTCATGGGGCTGGCACAGAATATTTATACCCAGATCGGGATGATCATGCTTGTCGGCCTGGCGACCAAAAACGGCATCCTGATTGTCGAGTTCATCAATCAATTGCGCTCCGAGGGCGTCGAGTTCAAAGAAGCCATCGTCCAGGCATCGAAGCGGCGCCTGCGCCCCATTGTCATGACCGGCCTCACCACATTGATGGGCTCGCTACCACTCGTGCTCTCGACTGGTGCCGGTTCGGAGACGCGTCTCGTCATCGGCGTCGTCATCTTGTTCGGTGTCGCTCTCTCCGCTGTCCTCACGCTGGTCGTGGTTCCGCTCGCCTACCAGATGGTCGCCCGTCGCACTGGCGCACCCGACGCTACCTCGAAACGGCTTGAAGCTGCCCTGTCTGCAGAGCCCGACACCATTCATTGATCAACCATGTCAAAACTTTCAACATCAGCAGTGTTAATGGTGACCGCGATGGTTTCGCTGTCGAGCTGCATGGTCGGCCCGAACTACCAGCGACCCGACACCGCCGCGCAACTCCCAGCCAATTTCAAAGTGCCCGCTGGCTGGAAAGTAGCCGAGCCTGCCGATGCGAAGTCAAAAGGTGCCTGGTGGAAAACATTCAATGACTCCCGACTCAACGGCCTCATGGCAAATGCGATGGCCGACAATCAGTCGCTCAAAGCAGCGTTCCTGCGCGTCGAACAGGCTCGCACAATCGCCCGAACCGGCCGTGCCAGTCTGCTCCCAGACCTGTCCTTTGATCCCACTACCGAACGCCGCCGCCGTTCCGGCACCACCCGATCGAACATTAACGGTACCGCTGGAGCGACCACTTCGAATGTGGCCTTGCCGCTAGTGCTCGACTACGAGATCGATCTCTGGGGTAAGCTCCGCCGCCAGCTGGAAGCCGTCGAGGCCGAGGCGGCCACCAGCGAAGCCGACTACGAAAATGTCATGCTCGCCTTGCAGGCTGACCTCGCCATCAGCTACTTCAATCTAGCCGCCGCAGACCGGGAACTGGCGATTTTGCGCGAAGGGCTGGCATTGCGCAAAAAATCTCTCGATCTCAATCAGCAGCGTTTCGATGCCGGAGATGTGGATGAAGTGGATGTGTCTCGCGCGATCACCGAAGTCGCCGCGACCGAGTCCGATATTATCGGTGTGCAGAAGATGCGCGCCGAATTCGAGAACGCCATTGCCGTGCTCATCGGCAAACCCTCATCAGACTTCAGTATTCCGACGGTCAGCCATTCCAGCGCCCCTCCCACGGTATCTGGCACCCTGCCTTCAGCTCTCCTGGAACGTCGGCCAGACATCGCCGCCGCTGAGCGCAAGATGCAGGCCGCCAACGCCCGCATTGGTGCCGCGCAAGCCGCCTTCTTCCCCAGTGTGCGCCTCAATGGTGACATCGGTTTCGAGAGTTCCAAGCTGAGCAAGCTGTTCACGGGCGACAGCCTCGCGTGGGGGCTGGGCCCGAGTGTCAGCTACCCGGTCTTCGATGGTCGCCGCAATCAGGGCGAGCTCGACCGGAGCCGCCTTCTCTACGAGGAAACCGTTGCCACCTACCGCCAGACCATCCTCAACGCCGTGCGCGAAGTCGACAATGCACTCTCTGGCGTCACTCTGCTCGCCCAGCAGTACGATGCTCAGGAACGCACCGTCACGGCCGCCAACCGCACCGTAGAACTCTCCCAGCAACGCTACGACGCCGGCATCGTCGCCTACTTCGATGTTGTCGAAGCCCAGCGCACAGCGCTCGAAGCCGAACGCGCCAGATCTGCCATCAAGAACAGCCAACACCTTGCATCCATTGCATTGTTCAAAGCCCTCGGCGGCGCCTGGTAGCGACGAGATCGACCCAGTCGCTAACTTACCTACTGCTAAACCGAAATGATGAAAAAGAATACGATCACCTCACTCCTGGCCCTGGTCGGCATGCTTGCCATTGCACAGGCCGACACGCTCGAAGACCGCTTGAAAGCTCGCGAGGCCCAAGGATCGACCCGCGTCACCCCTGAGATCAAGAAAGCGTTCAAGGAAGGAATTGCCGCCATCGACGAAGCCAGGATCGTCGAGAAAGCCAAGCAGGTTGGCGACGAAGCGCCAGATTTCACTCTCAAGAACGCGGCCGGTGAAGAGGTCAAGCTCAGCGAAGAACTGAAGAAGGGGCCTGTCGTGCTGACATGGTATCGGGGCGGCTGGTGCCCCTACTGCAACATTACGCTGGCTGCACTGCAGGAAGAGCTACCTGCGATCAAAGAAGCCGGCGCGACCCTGATTGCCCTGACGCCAGAGCTTCCAGACAAAGCGCTGACCACCACTGAGAAAAACAAGCTGGAGTTCGAAGTCCTCACTGACCTCAACCACAAGGTGGCCACCCGCTACGATCTGATGTTTAAACTCACTCCCGATGTCGAGAATCTCTACAACCAGATGTTTGACCTGAAAGAATACAACGGGAAAGACGCTGGTGCCGATCAGTTGCCGCTCGCTGCCACCTATATTATCGGGCAAGACCGCAAGATTAAGTGGGCCTTTCTTCATCACGACTATCACAAGCGTGCCGAGCCGAAGGACATCGTCCGTTTTCTCCAGAAGCTGGAGAAATAACGCACGGTAGCTTGCGCTCACCATGGAACCACGGGGAATCACTGTCTTCAGGTGAATTTTCGGCGGTCCGGCCTGTTGAACGATCGAAGGAGTCATGATCATTTTCCAGCACACGCCAGCGCATCATTTTGACGGGAACTTTGAACCAGCCATCGTTTGTATTGCGGGCGTTTACTTCGATGACTTTCCCCGCATCCGGGCTGGCATGGATCCAGTGATGGTCGCCAAGGTAGCAGACAGCATGCACTCCATTGGCAGTGATCGCAAAATCGCCAGGCTGGAGAGTTGAATCGTCGGCGGCGATGATGCTGTCTGCCTCAAAGAGGAAGGACGTGTTGTTGCGATAGCCTTCTCCCAGTGCGGCGGCGCTGGAATCGTGCCACCATTGGTCGACGGCGACGATAGCGAGTCGGCCGTTCAGGTGGGTGATTGCCTGCTTGATTGCTGCTCCGCGCAGTGCGTTCCTGGGGAGGCCGCTGCAGTCGATTCCTCGCCTGTTCTCGCCACCCCAGGTGTAGGCAACTCCCAGGTGATCCCGCAGCTCAAGGGTAATCTGAGTCCGCAGGGCGGCGGTATCCACTTTCCGGTTTCGAGTCGTGGCTACTCCGGTGCAAAGGAGCAGCACCAGGGCTGCGAATGCTGCCAAAACGCGTGGGCGGTGGCGGAGTGCCGCGATGGCCGCCGCAACTGCAAGCGCGCCGCTTCCCACCAGACCTGCTCTGACTCCGCCAGAGGCGATGGGCATCCAACAGAGGATGCCGACACTGACGGCTCCAGCGAGGGCGAGCGTCAGGCAGCCACGAGTGCTGAAGAGGCGGGCCAGAACGGGCGGAGCAGGTAAGTGGGCGGAATTCATCCCTGACAAAACGATATCCGGAGCCAGGGCTTAGAGTGGATCTGAAAAAAGAAAACGCCCGGGCGGAAATCTCCGGCCGGGCGCTTTGCATGAAAGCTGGTATCGAAGCGGAACCGAATTAGTTTTGGATGGCGTCGGCGGCATCTTGAGCGGCTTCGCCAGTCGCGTCCAGAGCGTCAGCTGCAACATCTTTCACTGCATCGGCAGCATCTCCCATGGCTTCCTTCGTCTTGTCGACAACAGCATCTGCTGCCTCTTTGGTGGCATCTGCTGCCTCAGCTGCTTTCTCGGCAACTGCGTCTTTGGTTTCGCTGGCGACGTCTGCGGCTTGCTCTGCGGCAGAATCTACCGATTCTTTTGCCTTATCGCAACTCACGCTGCTGAGGGCGAATACAGCGATCGCTGCTGCGAGGGGAAGTTTGGCAATGTTCTGGATTTTCATATGCTTTGAGGTGGTTTGTTTATGGATTGCAGGATTCAGTTCATTTTGGATTTTTGAAGTGGCTTGGAGCCATTTCGGAGAGTTCGTTCTCCCTCGATCCTGAATTGGTCAGACTAAGCAATAGGCGCTTTACGCTCATTGCCAGAGCGGAAAGCCTGGCTAAGAACCGAGGGGATTCGCCTCCTGAGACTCAACAAAGCACAGTTTTGTCACATTCGTAAGCGATCATTTGGTATAGTTGCCTCATATTGCAACTGAATGTCCGGGAATCGGATCAATTCGATGATCGCCCTTTTCAGAAAACAGCACTTTAGTATCCAATTTATAGCAGGCGATTTTTGTTGCACTGAGATTAGAAAAGGCAAAGTTTATAGTAAATGAAGATTTGTTGTATAGGAGCTGGATACGTAGGGGGGCCGACAATGGCCGTGATTGCACAGAAGTGCCCGCATATCGACGTGCATATCGTCGATATTAACGAGGCACGTATCGCTGCGTGGAACAGCGAAAATCTCAATGATCTACCAGTATTTGAGCCGGGATTGGCGGACGTAGTGGCTGAGGCTCGAGGTCGGAATTTGCGCTTTTCGACGAACGTAGACACTGGTATTCGCGAAGCGGACATCATATTTATCTCTGTAAATACGCCGACGAAAACCTACGGTGTCGGTGCTGGAAAGGCGGCAGATTTGAAATTCGTCGAACTCTGTGCGCGTAGAATCGCAGAACAGGCTGAGGGAGAAACGATTATCGTCGAGAAGTCGACGCTTCCAGTGCGCACTGCGGAAAGCATTAAGAGCATTCTGGATCACGCTCCCAGCGACAAAGCTTCTTTCCAAGTGCTGTCGAATCCCGAGTTTCTGGCGGAAGGCACGGCTATCGAAGATTTGTACGCTCCGGACCGAGTCCTGGTGGGGGGTGAAATGACTGAAGGCGGCAAGGCTGCGATTCAGAAGCTGGTAGAGGTCTATGCGAACTGGGTTCCGCGCGAACGAATCATCACTACGAATCTGTGGTCCAGCGAGTTGTCGAAGTTGACTGCAAATGCTTTCCTCGCCCAGAGGATCAGCAGCATCAACAGTATTTCCGCTCTCTGTGAGGCAACAGGGGCGGACGTTGACGAGGTTGGTCACGCGATCGGCCTGGATTCCCGTATCGGACCCAAGTTTCTTAAGAGTTCAGTGGGCTTTGGCGGTAGCTGCTTTCAGAAAGACATTCTGAATCTGGTGTACCTTTGCCAGCACTTCGGGCTTCCTGAGGTGGCGGAATACTGGGAGCAGGTGGTGAAAATGAATGAGTATCAGAAGGGGCGGTTCACGCAGAGGATCGTGAAGGCTCTCTACAATACGGTCAGCGGCAAGCGTATTGCGGTATTTGGGTTCGCATTCAAAAAGGATACCAATGACACCCGCGAGTCCGCAGCGATCCGCGTATGCCGGGATCTGCTGGAGGAGCAGGCGCACCTTAGCGTGTTCGATCCCAAAGTGCCGGAAAGCCTGGTGCACACCGATATTACAGGTAAATCAGGCGAAAAGCATCCGGGAGTGACCGTCGCTGCCGATGCCTATGCGGCTGCCGAGGGGGCGCACGCCATCGCAATTCTCACGGAGTGGGATGAGTTCAAGGAGTTGGACTGGAAGCGGATTTACAGTGCAATGCTCAAACCTGCCTGCGTATTTGATGGGCGGAATTTGCTGGATCACGACGCGCTGCGTGAGATTGGATTCGAAGTTTACGCGACTGGTAAGGGCTGAACTCAGTTTTGAATCAATTCGGCATGGAGGGAGCTTGATTCCCTGCCTGTCGTGGTGGAAGCATGAGGCGTGAAATATCTACCGTTGATTCTAGCTTTTGTGGCAGCTGTTCTGCTCGGCCTACTCTGGGTGCCAGCATTGGCACCACAGAAGGAGGTGTTGACCATGGTTGCCGCTGGGGTCGTTGCAGTGCTGTTAGTAGCACTACTGGCGACTTTGAAAGGTGACGTAGCTGAGCGCCCACCTACGGTGACCCCTGTCGCCGTAGCGCCTCCAGTGGTGAACTCAGGCAACGGGCACACGGAAGGGGCTGAGGCCATCGGGCTGCTATCGGCGCTACAGGAGCAAGGACGGCTGGTGGATTTTCTGATGGATGACATCACGTCTTATCCTGATGCCCAGGTGGGGGCAGCGGCGCGCATCGTGCATCACGGATGCCGGGCGGTGCTCAATCAGCATTTCGCCATCACGCCGGTTTGCGAAAGTGCGGAAGGTGCGATGATTTCTGTGCCGGTCTCGTTCCGGGGGGACGAGTACCGATTGTCCGGAAGCCTTTCGGGTTCGGCTCCTTTTACCGGTTCCGTGGTTCACCGGGGCTGGAAAACCTCGAAAGTGAAACTGCCACGTACCGTGGTTCCTGCCGGAGTGCTCCCTAACATTGCACCCGCAGAGGTCGAGGTGAAAAGCTAGCTGAGCCCATCTGCGGCTTTTTAATAATGGCGCTCCGCTCGATTGCGCATGAAGTCACGCCTGCCGTGCCGACATTGAATCTATTTCTTTATGAGTGACTCAAAACATACCTTCGCCCTGGGAATCGATCTGGGCACCAGTAACACCACCGCAGCCTTTTGTGATCTATCGGATCCGGAGCTGCGTATGCAGGAAATTACGCAAGTGTTAGGGCCGAACACTACGGGAGAGAAAGCGATGCTTCCGTCGGCCTGGTACCTCGCGCATCCCAGTGAGTTTCCTGAAGGCAGTCTCAATGTTCCGTGGTCTGCCGAATCCCAGTATGGCGTGGTCGGAACCTTTGCCAGAAACCATGGGGCGCAAGTGCCGGATCGCCTGGTGGTCTCGGCCAAGTCATGGTTGTCGCACCCAAAAGTGGATCCGCGTGTGGCATCGCTGCCATGGATGTCGCCGCTGGACGAGGGCGAAAAGGTATCGGCCCTGCAGGCGACTCAACGCTACCTTGAGCACGTCCGCGATGCGTTTTTGTGGAGCCAGAAAGAGGCTGGAACGCAACGGAATATCTCCGATGGATTGATCGTGATCACGGTGCCAGCCTCGTTTGATGAAGTGGCGCGGAACTTGACGCTCGAAGCAGCCGCCAATGCGGGCCTGGGCGATGTGGTTTTGTTAGAAGAACCGCAGGCTGCCTTCTATGCCTGGACGGCGCAGGGCGCTGGCGAGTGGATGCGGCAGGTCAGTGCGGGCGACTGTGTGCTCGTTTGTGATATCGGCGGCGGTACAGCAGACTTCAGCCTTATTGTGGTCAAAGACGAAGGCGGCGACCTGGCGTTGGAGCGTGTCAGTGTGGGCGAACACTTGCTCCTGGGTGGCGACAACATGGACATCGGCCTGGCATATTGCATCCAGGCACAGGTGGCGGAGCAGGGGCACGAGCTCGATGAGTGGCAATTCCAGGCGCTCACCCATGCTTGCAGCAATGCTAAGGTGCAGTTGTTCTCAGACTTGGAGCTGGAGCAAGTGCCCATCTCCATTCCCACGCGTGGCTCCAGTCTGGTTGGCGGAACGATTTCGGCATCGCTCGACCGCCAGACGCTTGAGTCAATGGTGCTCGATGGCTTTTTCCCGATCACCACCGTGGATGACCTGCCTGAGCAGCAGCCGCAGGCCGGCTTGCAGGAGCTGGGCCTTCCGTATGCTGCGGATCCGGTGATCAGTAAGCAGCTAGCGCGCTTCCTTCAACGCAGCCTCGCCAACGTGAAAGCAAGTCCTGAGCTAAGTGCGCTGGTGCGGGAAGAAACTCTGCGGGACGCTTTCTTGTGTCCAGACGCAGTGCTTTTTAACGGCGGCATATTCAACGCCGAGCAGGTAAGGGCGCGGGTGCTGCAGTTGCTCTCATTCTGGAATGGCGACCAGGAGGTGCGCGCACTTCCCGGCTACCAGCCGGACCTCGCAGTGGCGATCGGTGCCTGCGACTACGCCAGAAGCCGCGCGACCGGCACAGGCATCCGCATCAAAGCAGGAACTCCGCGTTCCTACTACGTCGGGCTAGAATCATCGACTCCAGCGATCCCGGGCATGAAGCCCAAAGTGAAGGCCATCTGCATCGTCCCACAGGGCATGGAAGAGGGGAGCGAGCTGGTCATCGAGGACCGCGAGTTCGGGCTGGTCACGGGCGAAGATGCCATATTCCGCTTTTTCATGTCGGAAGTCCGCAGCGGCGACGAGCCCGGGCAAATTCTCCCAGATGCTGAGCGGATGCTTCAGGAATGCGCGAACTTGAACCTCGGTCTTTCCCAGGCGGAGGGCCATGAGCCGGGGGAGGTCGTTCCGGTGCGGATTCAGTCGATCGTCACGGAAACTGGTAATCTGCAGCTATGGATGAAGCACACGCAATCCGATCAGCGCTGGAAATTCGAGCTGGAGATCCGCAGTTCTTGAAAAATGCCTGCCTTGGACAAGTGGCTTTGATATTGACAAATCGCCGCGTGGAGAATCCCTTGGGCGTAATCCATTGAAAGAATTCCCGAAAACATGAGCGTCCCGAAAAAACTCCTGAATGACCCTAATGCCTGTGCGGCAGAGCTGCTCGACGGCTTGATCCTTGCCTACGACGGCCAATGCGAAAAAGTGGGGAAGGCTTCGATCGTGAAGAAGTCGATCCCTGATGGCAAAGTGGCGCTGCTGGTCGGTGGCGGTTCCGGGCATGAGCCTATCTACCACGGTCTGGTCGGCACGAACCTCGCGGATGGAGCCGCATGTGGAGATATCTTCGCCGCTCCCTCGCCGGACATTGTGCTGGATGCCACGAAGGCTGTGCACCGGGGCAATGGAGTGCTGTTCCTGTACGGAAACTACGCCGGGGATGTCATGAATTTTGACATGGGTGCCGAGTTGGCGGAGGACGAAGACATCGAAGTACGCACGGTTTTAATCTGGGATGATGTAGCGTCTGCGCCGCCCACCAAGAAAGAGGATCGGCGCGGTATCGCTGGACTGGTGCCGATCGTGAAAATCGCAGGCGCTGCCTCTCAAGTGGTGGAATCGCTGGATGAGCTTGAACGCGTCGCTATCAAGGTTCGCGACAACACCCGCTCGGTGGGATGTGCCCTGGCACCCGGATCGATTCCAGCCACTGGCAAGCCGACGTTCGATCTGGCCGACGACATGGTCGGGCTGGGTATGGGCATTCACGGCGAGCGCGGAGTCGGGGAAATTCCGATGTGCTCTGCAGATGAACTGACCGGGAAGATGCTCGAATTGATTTTCGCGGACGATCTCGAATTTGCCAGTGGCGATGAGGTGATCCTTTTCGTGAACAGCCTAGGAGCGACCACCCACATGGAGCTACTGATTTGCAACCGCAAGGCCCGTGAGATTCTCGCGGAGAAAGGGATCATCGTGCATCAGACCATCGTGGGGCCACTTGTCGGTTGCCAGGAAATGGCGGGTATTTCTTTCAGCCTCACCAAGCTGGATGACGAGCTTAAGAAGTACTGGGACATGCCCTGCCAGTCGGCCTGCTACTCGAAGATGGAAGGGCGCCAAAGTTAATCAGCACTGCAGCACTATGGCGAAACAACAACTAAGCGTCGATGAGACGGTGGCAATGTTAGACGCGGTGGCGGATGCCATCATCGCAGCTGAGCCGGAACTGTCGGAAGCCGATCGCAATCTGGGTGACGGAGATCATGGCCTGGGAATGAAGCGCGGTATGGAAGCGGTGAAAGCGAAGTTGTCCGAAGGTGGCTTCGAATCCGTCGACAAAGTCTTCATGGCCATGGGCATGGCCATGATGAGTTCGATGGGGGGAGCTTCCGGAGCGGTATTCGGCACGCTGTTCCGCAACGGCGGCAAAGCGCTGAAGGGGAGCGAAACTTTCGACGCCGCAGGCCTCGCCGAGTTTCTAAAAGGCGGCACTGAAGGCGTGATGACCCGTGGTGGGGCGAAGCCCGGAGACAAGACGATGGTTGATGCACTGGAGCCTGCTCAAAAGGCCGCAGAATTAGCGGTCAGTTTGCCATTGTCAGAAGCCCTCGACACCACGGCGCAGGCTGCTGAGGCAGGGCGCGATGCGTCGAAGGATCTGATTGCCACAATGGGCCGGGCAAAGACACTCGGCGAAGCCTCGATAGGGCATCCCGATGCTGGTGCCTGTTCCGTAGCGATCATCTTCCGCACCATGGCGACTTTCGCCGCAGGAAACTAACACAATCTCAAAAACATAAATCATCTAATCCTAAACTCTCATGGCTGACCTCGACGGAATTAAAACAGAAGCGAAAGAAAAAGAATACTACACCAGCACTCCGCAGCAGGCACCGGGATTCTTTCTGAAGGGTTCGCACCAGTATGACTGGGGCTTGCAGAATCGTCTTTCGCGAATCTTTAACCCGAAGACTGGCAGGACGATCATGCTGGCATTCGACCACGGCTACTTCATGGGGCCAACCACTGGACTGGAGCGTGTCGATCAGACCATTCTCCCGCTTGAACCTCACTGCGACTGTCTCATGCTGACTCGCGGTATCCAGCGCAGCATCATTCCATCGACGACTCAAAAGGCAATCGCTCTGCGTGCCTCCGGCGGCACATCCATGGTGAGCACGATGGATGAGTGGGAAGGTGAAGCAGGCGGACAGGCAGTCAAGTTGAGCCGTCCCGGATACGAGCCACTTTCAAACGAGCACCTTGCGATCAACATTGAAGAGGCCATCCGGCTCAATGCGTCCGTGCTGGCCGTGCAGGTCTTTATTGGCAGCGAGCACGAACGCCAGTCATTGCAAAACCTGACCAATCTCGTCGATCAGGCAAACCGCTATGGCATTGCCGTAATGGGCGTCGTTGCTGTCGGCCGTGCAATGGCCCGGAATGCACAGTACTTCCGTCTCGCTACCCGTATCATGGCGGAACTTGGCGCACACGTGATCAAGTGCTATCACACCGACGAAGATTTCGACACGATCACTAGCTGTTGTCCGGTGCCAATCGTGATCGCTGGTGGTAAGAAGCGTCCTGAGCGTGACGCCTTGCAAATGGCTTTCGAAGCCTGCGACCAGGGCGCATCAGGTGTCGATATGGGCCGCAACATTTTCCAGGCAGAGGCTCCAGTGCCGATGATGAAAGCCGTTCGTGGAGTCGTGCACGAAGGCATGAGCGCGGCGGATGCATTCGCCATGTATGAGGATCTCAAAGCCCAGGGCTAAAATCGAACCCGCAGTAAAAACCCACAACTAAGATTCCATGAGCAACGCAGCACCCAAACTTCACAATGCGATGTGGCCGGGATTGGTCGGCAAAGGCACCGACGAAGGCCAGGAACCGCCAATCAGTCTGTCCCGTATGCTGGAACTGACAGCCAAGGCAGAAGTAAACGGCACCAAGTTCGACGGTATCGATTATTTCCTGTTTCATCCGCACACCGATCCTGAGGCCACTGATGATCAGCTTCGCGCCATCGCTGATGAAATAGCCGGGCACGGGTTCGCTGTCGGATCACTGGTGGCTCCGGTCTGGCCGGGCACTGTCGGTGACTCTGCCATGGGCGATGCCGAATCGCGTGGCAAATTCCTCGATGCCGTCCGCGTCGGATGTCGCATTGCCAAGGTGTTCAACGAGCACGGTATTCGCAAGTATGGCGTCATCCGCATCGACTCCGCAGAGTTCGGTGTGGAAAAGTGGCGTGAAGACGCCACCGGGAATACCAGAAAAATCGCGGAGACATTCCGGGAAGCAGCAAAAATCGCTGCCGATCACGGCGAACGGCTTGCCGCAGAAGGTGAAATCTGCTGGGCAGGAATGCACAGCTGGAAGGACATGCTCGACCTGCTCGAAGAAGTCGGCATGCCAGAGGCTCTTGGATTCCAGGCAGACCTCGCCCACACCTACCTCTACCTCATGGGCTACAATGCAGCAGAACACGCCTTGCTGAAGGAGGGATACACCGAGGACGAATTCTACGCAGCCTATGAGCAGATGACCGACAAGCTGCGCCCTTGGACGATCGACTTCCACGTAGCTCAGAACGACGGCACCGTTCACGGAGCTGGCGATCACGACAAGACTGGCAAACACTGCCCGGCTGACGATCCCAATGGCAAACTCGACATCACCCGCTGCTCTGGCTATTGGCTGAAAGATGCGCCTGCCCGTGGTATCAAGCACATCTGCTGGGACGGCTGCATGTTCCCGAACGCCATGCTCGAAACCGAAGGCACGTGGAACACCATCCTCGACGCCATGATCAAAGTCCGCGACGCCCACGGCTGGAACTAAGCCCGGCAGTCAACGCAATCAGTTTGAGAAGCCCCGCCGGATCCCCGGTGGGGCTTTTTTTGTGGTGATCCATCGCACCAGTGCTGAAAAATGTGACTCATCTGCGGATTTTTGTGTCAGCTATGCGGTATGAGCGGGAGTAAGAAAGTGTGACGGCAATATTCAATGGGCGACGATACATTAATCTCACGCTACCTGCGGAACGGGAACGACGATGACCGTGCGGATAGCGATTGCGCATTTCGCGATCTGACCGCGAAGTATGTTGGCCTGGTCATGGGGGTGGCGATGCGCAGAACAGGGCAGCACGAAATCGCCGAAGAGATCGCACAGACGGTGTTCACAATTCTTGCCAGAAAGGCGCACCAGCTGACGGGGCAGTCGAGTATCGCCGGTTGGCTGCACCGGGCGACGATGTTGGAATCCGCCAAAGCAATGCGCTCTGAATACCGACGCCATCGCAAAATGAAGAAATTCATAGATCAACAAGCCATCCTGCAGAATGCTGCCAGCGTGCCCGTGGATGAAGAAACTTTGCCGGTCATCGATGAGGCGCTGCATCGCCTTTCCGCGAGCGATCGTGATGTGATTCTTCAGCGATACTTCGAGGACAAATCGTATCGGGAGATCGCTGCGGCGACAGGGGCCACACAGGCGGCGTGCGAAAAGCGATGTTCCCGGGCGCTGGCCCGTCTTGGAGAATTCCTGCGCAGGCGGGGAATCGCTGCCTCGGGTGCCATGCTTGGCGTGGCGATCGCTTCGCGACTTGCTCACGTTCCGCCTGCGGGTTTTGCGAGTGCGCTCGCCACCAAGGCAGTTGCCGGGTTGCCGTCCACATATTCACTATTTGTCGCCATGAACTCAATGAAACTTGCCACTATCACTGCGTTGATCGTCGCCAGTGCAACTGTGCCGATGACCATTCAATGGGCCAACTCTCAACGGTCGGCCGCAGCGATGACTGCAGACGCTGTGCTTCGTTCGTCGGAACTGGTGGGGGCAGCGGTGCCTGGCAATGGAGCTGTCGGCCATCGCTTGGATCTTGCTGCTCTGGAACGCGAACTCGCTCGCCTGCCTCAATCAGACATCGAGGCGAAACTAGTCGATCTTATGTTTGCACTCACTGCGGCAGAGATTCCAGGCGTGGTCGATTTGGTCATGCAAGCCGAGAATCCCAGAGCGCTGTTTTCCGTCGCTCGAGCACTTTTCGCGCGATGGGCAGAGATCGATCCACAGGCCGCAGCTGCGACGCTGGAAGAAATCTCATTCAATGATCTGAAGACGGGTGCCCGAGCAGGAGCGCTGGCAACCTGGCTCGCATCCAATCCCAAGGCCGCGCTTGCCCACATGGCAGAGCTTTTGACCGTCAATGACAAAGAATTCTTCCAACTGGACAACGCCTACCCGCTGGACGCATGGGTAGCGGATGATCCTCAGGCGGCGCTGACACAGGTGAATGCGTGGATTGACGATCGCCATGCTCGCAACAAACTCATCATGGGAATCATGAGAGTTTGGGCCAAGACAGATCCAGAGGGAGCATTCGCGCATAGCCAGTCGATCGGCGACGAGGCAGTATCACTTGAGATGCAGGTGGCGATCCTGGATCGTGTCTGGCAGACCCATCCTGACAAAGTGATAAGCCTCGCAGCGTCGGCGGGGTTCCGTTCTGGAATGGAACTCTATGTCGGCCTGGCAATGGGAATGTGGTGTGAGCGCGATCCGGTCGCTGCGGTCAACGCCTATCTTGAGTTGCCGGATTCCTTTCGCGCAGCGAACACTATTCCAAGGCTCGCTGCTGAGTTTGCCCGTTCCGATCCCGAACGCGCACTCATGATTGCCAGCAGGCTGCCGGAAAACGAACGACAGCCCTGGACGCTCTTTTCAGCTCAGCAACTGGCAGACTCCGATCCGGCTATGGCCGTTTCCATTGTAGAATCACTGCCTGACGATCTGCACTTTCGCTCCAATGTTCTCCGAAGGATTGCCGAGCGCTGGATGCGAAGCCAGCCGGACGAGGCGGGTGAATGGATCAGAAACTCTAATCATTTCGACGCCCAGGCACGGGAAGATTTGCTCACTTATGAACTCTAGCACTGCAAAAGTATTCCACGCAGGTCTATGGATACTGCTCGGAGCAGCAATTGGAACTGCCGTTGGACGAGCGGCTTTCCAACCTCGGATTCCGATTGAGACCGACACCAATGTTGTCCGGCCAACGGTAGCAAGCGCCATCGAACTTGGGAGTGAAGGCGATCTCTATGCTCGCCTTGCTCCGGCGGCCACTCCAACAATCGATGCCGTACGAGGTCTGTTCGCTGAAGCTAAGACGTCGAGGGTGCCACTGCGTATTCAACAGGAGTTGCAACGGATGCTGCGTGAGCTTGCAAGGAACGCCGACAATGCTCCTGAGCTTCTCCGGTTGATCGTTCACGATAACACGATTCTCTCGGATGCGACCGTCTCAGTGTTTTTCGAAGAGTGGGACGCCAGTGATCATTCGTCAGCGTTGAGTGCTATAGAGAAACTTCCGACTTGGGCGCTTAGGCAGGCGGCGTTGGCAGGTCTCACAAAGTCATGGGCAAAGTCAGATCCAGGCGCGGCTATAGATTATTTCAAGAGCTTGCCTCGAAGCCGTCCCCGGGAGATCGGCCTTTGGAGAGTGACGCTGGCAATCGCAAAGGATGATCCCCAGCGGGCGTTGGATCTGGCCAGGGAACTGAGAATTGGCTGGATCGAAGATGCCGTCTACGATTCGGTCGCGGGATCGCTCGACTACGATGCAGCGGTCGACTGGATCAGGAAGATCGATAGCCCAACTCTCCGAAGAGATCTTCACAGCAGGGCACTCACGCGGCTCGCCGACAAGGACATCGATCGCGGAATCGAAGAGATACTCAAACTGAAGGATGCCAACATGCGAGCGGATAATCTCCGAACTAAACTTGGGCAGCTTGCCCTTTCCGATGGGAAAATGGCTGCAAAGTATCTGGCGACACTTCCGCCCGAAGCAATTCCTGATGGAGTCCTGTTCCGAGCCGGTTCCAACATGGCACTTCGAAAATACGAGGACGCGATGGCTGCGGGGACAACGCTTCCTGAAGACCGGCGCTCAGAATTTTTTGCTGGTGTACTGGCCACCATTCGTCCCGGCGACAGCTTGAGCCCAGGCGAGTTTGCCACGCGGATCGACACCTCTGTTACCCCGGGGCAGCGCCGCAACGATCTCTACGAAAACACGGCAAGGGCTTGGCACCAAAAAGATCCCCAGGCGACAGCAAGCTGGCTGGCAGAACTTCCTGCCTCAGACGAACGGGATCACGCTATTCATGCCTTTGCCACCGTTCTCTCAGAAACCGATCCAGAAGGCGCTCTTCATTGGGCAAACGGCATCTCCAGCTCTGGCCTGCGGGAAAGCGCGATCGACGAAGTGAATTCGAAAACGGCAGAGAAGGTGGGCCTGGACAATGGGGCTCATTGAGGTGAGCGTGATTCGATGGCGTATCTGAAGTTTTCGCCCACGCTGATGAATGTCGTGAATTTTCTTCCGTGCTGCCCTCCTGACCCTCCTGTCCCTGGTCTCAGATTTCAGGTTTCTGATGTAGTTTCAGCGGCGTTGGTTCATGATTGGGCAATGTGTCACTTTTTCGGCTGAAACACGATGTCGACCGCAGTTTTGCTGGCGATGCTGCTGCCATTTTTAAGGGCTGGTTTGAAGTTCCATTTTTTGACGGCGGCAATTGCGGCGTTGTCGAGTTCAGTGTGGCCTGAGCTGCGATTCACCGTAGCGGAGCTGACCCTGCCGTTTGCATCGATGGCGATCATCACGGATACCTTGCCGCCGATGCCTTTGCGTTCCAGCGTGCGGGGGTATCGTGGATGGGATTGCCGGACAAGCACAGGGCTTCGGGTTTCCCCTCGTGGTGCAGACACTGGCGCTGGCGGCTGGGTGGGTTTGCTTTTTGGTTGTCTCCGGGCGGGTTGCTTGTTCTTTGCGGTGGGCTGGGGTGATGGAGCGGCAGGTTCCTTTTTTTTTGGAAGTGGGATTTGCTTCCGGGCCTCTGCGAGGGCTTTGTCCGCCGCTTCCAGGCGAAGGATTCGCTCTCTTTCGCGTTCTGCTGCGGCCTCCCGCTGTTCCCGGGCAACTGAATCTTCCGAAGGAGGAACCGTTGGTGCGATGTCAGGAACGGCAGCAGGTGCCGGTTCCAGTTGTTCGGGAATTTCCGGTGGAACTTCTGGAGCTGGAGCTGGCGGTGATTCGGCGATCGGAGTGAGAAGCAGCTCGGCGCGTTCCGGGAGCGTCATGAATTGCGGGCCGGGTTCCGGGCGAGGTGTGTCGCTGGCGCTTGTGAGCGGTGGTTTCTCCCAGTGAATGAAGCTCAGTCCCATTCCGGCGGCCAAGTGCGCCAGAATGGCTCCGGAGATGGCAATGGTGAGTCTGCTCTTCATGGTGTGGTGCGATCCACGTTTCCATTTTTAAGCCCGAATCCGGCCCCTGGCCAGAGAGAATGGTCAGCCTGGCGCGATCGGTATTGACCACTGGCGAGCTGGCAGGTTGTATGTCGAATCATGAAAACTCTGGATCCAGTGAGTGTCAGTTCGCGTCGAGAAATGTGGATTGTCTTCGGCGTGTGGGCCGTGTTCTGCATCTGGGTCGTCGGCTATTGCAAGCTAAACGCATTTGTCGATGGCGGTGGCGAAGTGCCGCTCACGCTGGGAATGCCGTCGTGGGTATTCTGGGGAGTGGCGGTGCCGTGGCTGGCAGCTACGACGTTTTCGATCGTTTTCGCTCTGTTCTTTATCCAGGACCACGAGCTGGGAGATGGTGAAGCCGGGGAGGTCGCATAATGGGCGGTTCGTTTCTTGCTGCTGCCAGCGCGGGATCCTCTGCTCTGGTCGCGTTTGGGCTCTATATCGTGGGCGTCTTCGTGGTGGCCTGGATTTCCGGGCGGAAGCAATCGGAAAAGGGGTTCGTCAGCGAATACTTTCTCGGAAACCGGGGGTTTGGCATGTGGGCCTTTGCTCTGACCTTTGCTGCAACGGCGGCTTCAGGCGGTACGTTCATGGGGTTTCCTGCAAAGATTTACTCCCACGGCTGGGTGCTTGCTCTGTGGATCGCCGGATACATGGTGGTTCCACTGGTGGCGATGGGAGCGATGGGAAAACAGCTCAATCATGTTGCACGCAAGGCTAACGCTGTGACACTTCCGGAAGTGATGGAGGCACGGTTACAGAACCGCGCTACGGGACTGGTGGCGACACTCATGATTGTGTTTTTTATGTTCTTCTACCTCCTCGCCCAGTTCAAGGCAGGGAGTGAGATTCTTGCCCGGTTGCTGGGAGACATCCCCGGTTTCCAGGCTGCGGTTTCCGCTACCAGCGGTGTGCTGAAGAGTGTGCCGCTCGGCGTCGTTGCAACAGCCGATCCTGCATACGTGTTCTGTCTCGTGTGTTTTGCTGTCGCTGTGATCGTTTACGTCGTCTATGGCGGATTTCGTGCCGTGGTTTGGACGGATGTGATGCAGGGGATTATCATGTTCGCTGGCGTCCTGATCATGTTGGGACTAGTGTTAGTGCAAACTGGAGGCCTGGCAAAGGCAACGCGCACGCTGGAGAAGATGTCTCCGCCCGAGTCAGCGACGATTCAGTTGGCTGGGTTGGGGGAAGAAATCGTAACGCGTGGGGACTGGATCGAGGTCAGTGGTGAATGGGTGAAGCTGGTGGGTGGGCTGACATCGCCCGACGGTGCAGAAGCACGAGTGGCACCGGTATTGATCTACCAGCCAGTGGAAGGAACGGCAGTTCCGCCATTGATGGCTTTGCCAGCAGGTGTCGCGGTGGAAATCGCTGATCGCAGTGGCTACGCCAATGGCCACGATTCGCAGGGTGCCTACCTGAAAGCGCCTGGGCCGCATACTTCGAATGCTGCCGGCTTCCTATCTTTGACGCTTGCGGTCAGCTTTTTCTTTTTCTGGCCCTTTGGAACACTCGCGCAGCCCAGCAATATGGTGCGTTTGATGGCGTTCAACAATTCGCGCACCCTCCGGCGATCGATCGTCATGGTCTCGATCTATTTCTCGGTGATCTATTTTCTCATGGTAGTGATCTTCTGTGCAGGGCGCGTGCTTCTACCGGGGATGGACGATCAGGCGGACGGCGTTATGCCCGCGCTGGCTACCACGCTGACCAGCAATGCTGGCGTGCCGTGGCTTGCCGGGGTGCTGCTCGCCGCGCCATTCGCTGCAGTGATGTCCAGCGTCGACAGCTTTCTGCTGATGGTTTCATCGGCAGTGGTGCGGGATATTTACCAGAACCGCATGCGGCCCACCGCTTCCGAGCGCAGCCTCCGCTTGTTGTCTTACATTGTCACATCATTCATAGGAATTGCCGCAATGCTTACTGTGCTGAAGCCGCCTGCCCACTTGCAGGATCTCATTGTCTTTGCCAGCGGTGGTCTTGCGGGTTGTTTCCTGATTCCTGTTCTCCTGATGTTGTTCTGGCAGAAGATGACAGGCGCAGGAGCGATTGCGGGAATGTTAGGTGGATTTGCGATGCATACTGGCCTGCTCATTGCGGGCTACTCAGCCACGGGTGAGTTTCGTGTGGCGACGCCGCTGAACCTGGAGCCTCTGATCTGGGATCTGCTGCTGTCCGGTGTGCTGGCGGTGGCCGTGAGCTTCATGAGCCGCCGCCCCGGGCAGGAGGTGATCGATCGCTATTTCTACTCGTCGCCAGGATAGGGACGGTGAGGGCGCAGCCGGAAGTAGCTGGCCGCATCAAGACTGCCTTCCTGTTCCACCTCGAAGTGGCCGGTGGTAAGACTCGTTGCGTCGTCGAGCAGTGACCATTTGCGGAGTGAGGTGGAATGTTCGATGTCGACGGCAATGCCTTCGGTCGGCTGCCAGTCAAATGTGAGGTTTCCAGGGTTTCCGAACGAAGCAGTCAAGCCTTCAGGTGCGGGGATAGCGCGGACGACACGGATGAACCCGTTGTCGTTGGTGGTGATGATGAGGTCGCCACTGGGAGCAAGCGTAACCGCCCTGGGCTCGCTGATTTTCTCGCCTGGTGATTCGAGTGGCAAGCCATCGCCTTCATGGGTGTTGCCCGAGCGGGTGCCACGAATCAGGGCTGTCGCGATGCCCCTGCTGTCGACAAAGACTACATCACCGCCTTTTTGCGTGCAGAGGAAGAAGCTGCCGTCGGGACGGAGCGCAATTCCGCGGACGTCTTCAAGTCCGATACTTGTGGCAGGGCTTCCATCGACCGGCTCATTGTCGCTGCCGTCGCCCGCGATGATCGTACGGGAACCGTTCGGTTGAATCCGGTACACGACGTGTGCGCCACGGTCCGTGACGAACAGATTGCCCTCTGCATCCACAGCAATGTTCCCCGGATCTGCGAATCCTGACGCGAATTCCATGCTTCCGGTTTCCGCCGTCCAGCGCATGACCCGGCCGGTGCCATTGTAGAAAATAGTGGTTTCGTCAGGACTGACCCAAAGCCCACGACCTGGGCCGAAGCCCGTAGCGTCCTCCAGAACCGTTGTCATTGCACCCCTGCGATCCACCCGGCGCACGCGCCGATTGAACAGATCGAGAATGTAGAACGTTCCGTCAGGGAGGACATGGAGACCATTAGGGAAGTTCAAGTGCATCGCAGTGGCGTTGCCGGTATCACCATTGAACCCTGGGCCGTGCGTTCCCGCCACGGTAGTGACGACGCCCTGAGTATCGACCTTCAGAATGCTATGGGATTCCTTGTCGGCAATGTAAAGATTCCCGGCGCGATCAGCCATCGTCATGTGCGGGTTGGACAATTCGATCGTGGTCGCCTGTGCACCTTCGAACTCCGAAAGCCAGAGATTGAGAACGGTTGTTCCGTCCACTTCCTTTTCCTCGCGAACCCCAATTCCGGCTGCTGTTTCGAGATTTCCGTAAGAGTAAATCAAGCGCTCCAGCTCTGACTCCTGCGCTTCAGCTTCAGACAGGCCGGACGCGATCGGCACTGCAATCACCAGGCAGATCAAGTTTTTCAGCTTCCTGTAGATTGGAATTTTGATCACGTAGAATCCTCCAGAAACGATAATGTTTACGGATACTGATGCCTGTCGATGATGAGCGCAAGCATTTGTGAAAGTTGCTGACTGGCCGATCCCTTGGAGCAGCAATCGCATCTGAAAATTCCCTGACAGGTCGGGAAGGTATCTGAACCGATGGGACACTACATCTCAGCCATTGTATGTAAACCGTCTGCCAATGTCGAGCGATTGGCAGAGTTTGATCTGCCAATTCTGTGGATGGGAAGCTATCTGATCGTGCCGATGGATCCAAGCCATTTCGACGATTGGACGGAACGGTTAGGGCTTGGCCGAGGCATTACGTCCCTCCAGCATATCTTGCACAGCTTGTCGCGCACTCTCGTGTGGTAGAGTTTTTGGCAAAATCAGTGGCTGCGGCAGGATCAATCTTATCCAAGTTCCAGGCAATACGCAGAGCCTTTTCCTGATACAGAGCCCCGTCGGAAATCTCATCTAACCACTCAATCGCATTGACAAATTCGGCGTCCCTTTTGGGGAGGTAATGTTCGATCGTAACCGCAACCGCCCTATCCCTCTTGTTGCCGGCATCGAGAGCGCGTACCCAGCTTTCAGCAGGAGTGGATTCGGATCTGAGCCAACTCCTGTAAGTGTTACCGAAGGCTGCGTTTGAATAGTCAGACTCGTCTTCGACCAGCCACTCAAGCACACTCTGCTTGCTGTTTCGTGAGAGATTCTGTGCCAATATCCTGTAAGCATAGTCTCGATTACCTTCTGGAATGGAGCCGTCCGAAAGCATTTCTTGAAGCTTTGACGGTTGCACCTGAGACAGGGTGCCGACGAAGCCGTGAACGATGTCTACGAACTGCCGGTCGCCAGAGAATTCCTGCACAAGTTGATTCAGTCCCTGTTCGGCTGTTTTTTGTGAATTCCTCGCCAAATCCGAGCCCAACGAAGTTGCAATGGAAGCTCGCAGTTCGTTGTGGTGGACTTTATCCAGCTGGTTCGTTAGCTCGCTAAATGGGAGGGAGTGTGCTGCGTATTTCAAGCCCTCCACAATCGACTCCCTCTCGTCAGGCGCGTCAACGTTGGAGCGGGTCCAATCCTAGACATCGGAAATGCCATTTTTGCCCGATTGCTCTGCTAAATTGGCCATCAGGCCTCGGCGGTTCTCGCCTGGGGGCAGCGCTAAAAGGTTCTGTGCGATCTCTAAACCATGGTGTTGTCCTTTAGCTTGAGCCAATGTGGAGAGTCCTTCGTACTCACCGCTTTCGGTAAAGAGAGAGATAATCAATTTAGCAGTTCCATCAACATCATAGTCGTTGCCACCCCTCAGAGCGGCGCCAAAAAACGTTTTAGTAAGGATGATGTCTTCAATCGCCATCGCCTCCACCAAACGTAAAGCAAGGGAGACGTCCTTCTTTGAAAGCTAATCGACCAGCTCGAGCGTCTCAGCGTCTTCGCTTGATATTCCCGATAGGATCTCGTCGTTTATGGTACCCGCAGAAAGGATTTTAGCGACAATTCCGTTCACCTTCTCTGGCGGAACCCCGTAGCGCCCTGGAGATTCCTCCTCGCTGACGGATTCCTCTTCAGGGATAGGAACTCTGGGCAAACTGGAGTTTTCTGAATCAGCCCGCCGCTCATCGCTCTTCCGATTCTCGCAGGAGCAAAAGAGAAGCGAGGCAATGAATAAGGACGCTAGCTGCAGAACGAGTGGGGCCATTGGTTCGGAGTCCATCGTGGAAGCTAAACGTTGCTAAGTGGGGAGTCAACCGCTGCCAGGCTCTAGCGGATCGTTGCCATCTTCACCGCTCTATCGCTGTTGCTCAATCTCGGGGTTCATACTTGTCCGAACCGGAGGGAGTAAGGATGCGCATCAAATCCGCGACCTGATCTGCGTCGATGAATAGCAAAGCCAACAGTGGGGACTCAGCCATGATCGGGGCAATGCTTCATTTCTTCAACTTCGCGCCAACGTGGCTACCGAAGGACTTGCTTTCAGTCGGCTCTCATCCGTATGGTCGCATGGTTCCCGATGAGAAACCTTCCAGTGCTGTTCACTTACCCCATTCGCCTCTTTTTCGTGTTGCTCAGCTGTGTCCCGGCGCTGGGCATTACTCCTGGGGAGCGTGAGTTTTTCGAGTCGAAGATCCGTCCGATTCTTGCGAGTGAGTGTTACGAGTGTCATTCCACAGCAGGCAAACAGAAGGGCGGGCTTGTGCTGGATCATCGTGCGGCGCTGCTGAAAGGTGGTGAGAATGGCGTGGTTCTGGTGCCGGGAAATCCGGGAGAAAGCGTCTTGCTCGCAGCCATCAAACACGAAGGCGGCGACCTGAAAATGCCGAAGGCCGGGGTTCAGCTCACGCCGTCGGTGATCGCGGATTTTGAAAAATGGATCGCGATGGGGGCACCTGATCCCCGTGATGCCCCGCCGTCGGCCGCTGAGATCGCGGCGGCGACCGATTGGAGCTCGGTCATGGAACAACGCAAGACCTGGTGGAGTTTTCAGCCGGTGAAAGAGGTGCCGGTTCCTGAAATGTCAGCGACCAGCGGGGCGCATCCTGTTGATCGATTTCTCGACGCTGCGCAGACGGCGGCCGGGCTGGGTGTCTCAGAGATGGCTGATCGCAGGACGTTGATTCGTCGACTCAGTTTCGTCCTCACCGGGCTGCCGCCAACTGCGGAAGATGTGGAAAAATTTGTGAACGACGGCGATCCCAATGCCTGGAGCGCGCTTGTGGAGGCAATGTTAGGATCGACCGCGTTTGGTGAGCGCTGGGCCAGGCACTGGATGGACTGGTTCCGCTACGCGGAATCCCACGGGAGCGAAGGGGATCCTTCCATTCCTTTTGCCTGGAGATACCGCGACTACCTTATCAGGGCACTCAATGACGACATTCCATACAATCAACTGGTGCGTGAGCACATCGCGGGTGATCTCCTTGAGGCGCCACGGTTGATCGACGGACACAATGAGAGCGCACTGGGCACCGCGCACTACCGCATGGTGCAACACGGGTTCGCCCCGACAGATGCGCTCGATGAGTTGGTGCGTTTCACGGACAATCAAATCGATGTGATCAGCAAAGGCTTTCTAGGGCTGACGGTTTCGTGCGCACGCTGCCACAATCACAAATTTGACGCCATCAGCCAGGCGGATTTTTATGCGATGTTTGGTGTGATGGCGAGCTGTCGTCCTGCCACATTGTCCGTAGATGCTGCCGATCACATGGATGGGCCCCATGCCGTCATGCAACGCGTCAAGGGGATGATTCGCGGACGATTGGCGGCTGCATGGAAGACTGAGACGGTGGTCGACCACCTGATGAAGCCAGAAGCCTCCTGGCAATCTGCGATCGAGAACGCGACCGATCCAGGGAATCCGCTGTTCGTTTGGAATCAGCTGCAGAATGCTGAGGGCAAGGAATTTAAGTCGAAGTGGGGCGAGCTGAAGAAGGCCTGGAGCGAGAGTGATTCTCAGTGGGAGCAGCAAAAGAAATTCCCTTACAAGCACCGATGGAACCTTGGTAAGCAGGCTGACGCTATGGCATGGATGGCCCATGGAACAGGTGTCCATCATCCTCTGGTCAGTGACACTCCAGGAGAGTTTCATTTGCACGCTGACGGGGAGCAGGTCGTTGGCGGAATCTTTCCGGCTGGGTTGATTTCCCACAAATTCACCACACGGGATAGTGCTGTGTTCGAATCTCCAAAGGTGATGATCGATGACGATTTTCGTGTGTATGTAAGAGTTGCGGGATCGGGTTCCTCGCTGGTACGTTATGTCGTGCGTCACTATCCGAGAGATGGAACGGTCTATCCGGTTGGGCGATTGGATGGCGGGAATTGGCAATGGAGCACCTGGGATCTCAGCTACTGGAAAGGCGATACGGCACACATCGAAGTGGCCACGGCCGCAGACTCACCAGTGCTGGGCCGGAGCAATGTGGAACGATCGTGGGTTGCCCTCAGTGAGGTGATTTTTGCAAGGGCAGGGGATCCGGTTCCTAAAGAGCACATGGCAGAGACTACAGCTCCCCTGTTTCTTGCTGCTGAAGCGGCACCACCAGAATGTGCGAAGGACTTGGCGGGGCTTTACGCGAAGGTGATCGAGAGCTGTGTGACCAAGTGGGGGCAAGGGGCTGATGGCGCACTCACCGATTCAGAGGCCCGATTCCTCGATTATTTTTGCAGCATGAATTTGCTGCCAAACACACTCGATGGCCTGCCGTCGGTGGCACCGCTTGTTGCAGAATTTCGTGAATTGGAGGGCGGGATTGACGGCCCGACGCGTTCGCCCGGCGTGATCGAGGCTGAGCCCGTCATGCAGCCGCTGTTCGAACGCGGCGACCACAATCAGCCGGGGGAACCGGTTCCGCGTAGGTTTCTTGATGCCTTTGGCGCTCGGATGTATCCGGAGGGCAGCAGTGGACGGCGCGAACTTGCAGAAGACATCGTCTATGGAAATCCTCTGGCAGCCCGGGTGATCGTCAACCGGCTCTGGCACCACGTTTTTGGCGAGGGGATTGTCGCAACTGCCGATAATTTCGGTCGATTGGGCAAACAACCGACCCACCCCGAGCTTCTCGATTATCTGGCCATACGCATGCGTAGCGATGGTTGGTCACTGAAGTCAATGCTGCGCCTCATGGTCACGTCTCAGGCATTTCAGCGTGCTTCGCAGGCTCCCGCAGGCGTGGCTGAGCGTGACCCTGACAATCAGTTGCTTACTCACTGGGCAGTCCGGCGGTTGGAGGCCGAAGCCATTCGTGACAATATCCTCGCCGTGTCGGGACTCCTCGAACGTGATCCTTTTGGACCCGCTGTCGATGGCAAGAGCGGGCGCAGAAGTGTGTACGTTAGAGTCATCCGCAATGCGCTCGATCCGTTTTTGAGTGTATTCGATGCACCCGTGCCCAACAGCACGCAGGGGGTGAGGGACGCTTCCAATGTTCCCGCGCAATCTCTCACGATGATGAATGATCCATTTGTCATCGACGCTGTGCGAAGCTGGGCCGAGCACCTGGGAGGATTGGGCGAGGAGAGTCGGATCGAGCAAATGTTCACTTCCGCGCTCGGACGTAAACCGACGGGGCCGGAGCAGAAAGCGGCGAAGGCATTTCTCATGGCGACGAAAGAGCGTGTGCAGAAAGTGCAGTCGCGGGTTGAAGAAAGGCGGGCCAGCCTGGTGCAGGCTCGCAAGGAACTTGCTGAGATCATCGAGCCGGTAAGGTCACGGCTGCTGGCTGCGAAGAAGCAATTGGTCGAATCTGGGGGCGAGGTGGCGGCAGACTTGCATCCGATTGCTGCCTGGAATTTTCCTCAGGGAGTGAGCGATCAGATCGGCAGCTTGGATCTTGAATTGAAGGGCGGTGCGGCTATTCAGAATGGCGAACTGCAACTGAATGGTTCCGGAGCCTTCGCTGTTTCGTCTCCCTTGCAGCAAGATCTTCGCGAAAAAACGCTCGAAGCTGTGGTGCAGCTGAATGATTTGAATCAGGGTGGTGGCGCAGCCATCAGTATTGAAACGATGGGTGGTGAGATTTTCGATGCGGTCGTGTTTGCCGAACGCGAGCCGCGCAAATGGATGGCGGGCAGCAATGGCTTTGCGCGGACGCGTGACTTCGATGGCGGATCTGCGGAGAACGAGGCTGGGGGGGATTCGGTTTGCATTGCCATTGTCTATAAGGACGACGGCTCGATTACCTGTTACCGGAGCGGCGAACCTTACGGGAAAGGCTACCGTGCGGATGGGCCGGTGACTTTTGAAAAAGGGAAGGCGCACATTTTGCTCGGACTACGCCATTCACCTTCGGGCGATGGGCGCTGGCTTGGTGGAAAGATATCGCGAGCGCGCCTCTACGATCGAGCCCTGACACCTGAAGAAATCCGTGCTTCGGCAAGCCTGGAAGGAGCTGGGAACTATGTGAGCCGAGCGGAAGTCGACGCAGCGCTAACAGCCGAGTCACTGGGGCGGCGCAATGATCTGGAAGCAACCATTGCTGCGCAAGAGCGGGAACTAAAGCAGCTCAGCGAAGAGGAATCGTCCGATCCGTTGCAACCATGGATCGACCTGGCGCATTCCATTTTCAATCTCAAGGAATTCATTTACTTGAGATAGCCGTCGTTCAGGGTGAGCCTGCTTGCCCGGTGGCGTTCCGCCGTGATGATCGCACGCATTGCGGCCCGGTCGGATTCGCGATCCGTGCTCGTGATGGCGTATTGGTATAGGTTCCATGCAGCTGTTTCGATCTGCGCTTCCGACAGTCGCTTGGCCAGTTGTTCAGGCGATTCGGTCGCACGTTCTGCAAGACGCCGTCGAAGTTCGGCCATGGGGACGAGGATGAAAGCATCGATGTGACTCGCGCGGATCGCTGGATCTTCGCAGGCGCGAATCTGGGCAGCACCCTGAATGTCCAGATCCATGACGACGTCACGTCCAGTTTCAATGTTAGGGATCACCTCGCTTTTGAGCGTTCCATATCGGCGACCAAATACGTTGGCATGCTCAAGGAATTCACCCTGCTCGATTTTTTGCACAAATTCTTCATCGCTGAGAAAGTGATAGTGAACTCCATTCACTTCGTCCCCACGGGGTGCCCGAGTGGTGCACGACACCGTGTAGTAGCAGTCTTCGAGGTCGCGCAACGCATGGCATAGCGTCGTCTTGCCAGAGCCCGATGCCCCGGAAACAACACACAGGATTCCACGCCGCTGTACGGCGTCATTACTGGTCGGATTGGCCGCTGAGCTTCCCATAGTCGTCACCTACTAGCGATTCGTGGAAGACTCAATGCAAAACCACTCTGGGATGCCGTCCAATATTCATCATTGGGAGAGAAATTCCCGCTTCCCGGCAGCGATGAAGTGGCTACGGTGACCGACGTTATGAAAATTGGCTTAGCGCAGATCAATACTACTGTGGGCGACCTGAACGGGAACGCCGGAAAAATCATGGATGCCTACGAATTGGCGGTAGGGCAGGGGGCTGCGCTTGTCGTTACACCAGAATTGTCGATCACGGGCTATCCGCCCCAGGATCTGGTTTTCAAGTCGAGATTTGTGCAGCGCAACCTCGATGTTCTTGATGACCTCGCCGGAAAGGTCGGGGAAATTCCGCTGGTCGTCGGATTTGTCGCGCGCAATGACACTGGAGCCGGTCCACCATTATTCAATGCTGCGGCGGTTTTGAGAAAAGGGCATGCACCAGAGATTGTTCACAAATCCCTGTTGCCGACTTATGATGTGTTTGATGAAGCGCGCTACTTTCAACCGAGCGAAACTGTCGAGCCGATCGTGGTGGATGGTGTGCGCTTTGGTGTCACGATTTGTGAGGACATTTGGACTGAAGACCACCTGCCGGCAAAACTTTATGTGCGCAATCCTCCAGCCAAGCTGGCGGAACAGGGCATCGATGTCCTGTTGAATCTGAGTGCCTCGCCATTTCATTCCGGAAAGCCATCCGAGCGTCACGCGATGCTTGCAGTAGTAGCCAGGAATGTGAGGGTGCCGATCGTTTACTGCAATTCGATTGGTGGGAATGACAGGCTTGTGTTCGACGGGAATTCGCTGGTGCTAGACGGGCAGGGCGAAGTCGTGGCGCAGTTTCCGGGATTTGAGGAATCTGTCAGGGTGGTGGATCTGCAGGCCGGTGAGCGGCAAGCTTTCGTCGAGGCGAATCGCAGCGAGGAGATCTTCAACGCGTTGAAAACGGGGCTGCGGGACTACCTGCACAAATGCGGATTCAAGAGTGCGCTTGTCGGGCTCAGCGGTGGGATCGATTCCGCTCTGACTGCGGCAGTGGCAGCGGCAGCGCTTGGGCCGGAGAATGTCATGGGGGTTACGATGCCGAGCCAGTATTCGTCTGGTGGAAGCGTTTCCGATTCCGAAGCGCTGGCGCGCAATCTTGGTATCCGCTGCGAAACCGTGGCGATCAAAGATGCTTTCGATACCTTTAAGGGCTTGCTCAGTCCGATCTTTGGAGACCGTCCGGAAGATCTTGCCGAGGAAAATATGCAGGCGCGCATCCGCGGCGTCATTTTGATGGCGATCTCCAACAAGCTGGGACACCTCCTGCTCACGACTGGCAACAAAAGCGAGTTGGCCGTCGGCTATTGTACGATTTACGGCGACATGTGCGGCGGTCTGGCCGTCATTTCCGATCTGCCGAAGATGACTGTCTACGACGTCTCGCACTGGGTGAATCGAGAGAGCGAGATCATCCCGTGGAACACAATTGATAAGGCACCCAGTGCCGAACTTCGGCCGGACCAGAAGGATGAAGACTCGTTGCCGCCGTATCCATTGTTAGATGAAATCCTGGAACTCTATGTGGAGAAGGCGCTGACGGCATCAGACATCATCGCCCGCGGATTCGATGCGGAAATGGTGCGCTGGATCGCGCGTCAGGTGGACATCAACGAATGGAAGCGCCATCAGGCTGCTCCGGGATTGCGCGTAACTTCGAAAGCTTTTGGATCCGGTAGACGGATGCCGATTGCGCAGCGGTTTGTAGATTGAGGCTCTAGAGTCGCAAATACAGCTTCTTCTTGTGCAGAAACCAGGCGACTAACAATCCCAGAAGCATTCCACCAATCGCAATGAGGACGGCACCCATGCCGTGTGCAATTCCGTCTGCAAAGGCGCTGACCGGGCCGCCGAGGACTCGGGCTGCCAGGTCGTCAAAGTTGATCAGATTGCCCAGCAGGTAGATGGTGATGGGATTGAGGCCGATCCAAATGAAGGGGAGTGCCCACTTCTGGTGGCCCTTGATATCGATGATCCAGTGGAACGTTGCCAGTAGAATGGCACTGTAGCCAGCGGCGACCAGAACGAAGCTACTGGTCCAGAGCTTCTTGATGATCGGGAATTGAAGCCCCCAGAGGTAGCCGATTACTACCGCAACGATGCCTGCTCCAGCCAGCCATGTCGTTTTGCGAATGCTGGTTATGTTAGTGTTGCGCAGTAAAAGCCCGGCAAGCACGCCGAAAAGGCAGGTGCCGATTGCAGGCAACGTTGACAGGATGCCTTCTGGATCGTGAGGGCCGTCCCATTTGAAGAATGGGAGGTATTGTGAATCAAACCAGTTGGTGAAATTTTTACCCTCCTCAAAGCTGACCGCTGGCTGTCCGGGAGCGGCGACGAATGTGAGCAGCGCCCAGTAGCCGAGTAACAAGGATGTCAAGGCGATCACCAGTCCACGTGGCTTTAGATACAGGAACAACAGGCCGGCAAAAAGGTAGCACAGTCCGATCCTCTGAAGGACACCCATCAGCCGGATGCCTTCATCAGTTTCCGCATTGTAGATTCCCTTCGACCATCCCCCGTAGTAGATGATCCCAATCAGCCAGAGCAACAGGCCCCGGCGGATAACTCGCATCATCGCTGATTTTCTTCCGGCTTGCTCGACAGTCTTCGTCAGCGAGTAGACGAGTGATACGCCGACGATGAACACGAACATCGGGAAGATCAGGTCGTAGAAACGAAAGCCCTCCCAGGCCACGTGATCCAATTGCGTCGCGACCGCTTTCATCACCCCCGAATCGGCTCCTTCCATATTTGCAAGGGCATGGCCGATCGAATCTCCACCCATGATCCAGAGCATGTCAAAGCCACGCAATGCATCGAGCGATGTGAGTCTTGAGGTTAGCGAGGTTGAAGGGGCGTTGGTTTCCGACATGCCGTCTGATAGACTGTTCCGGTCGATCAGTTCAAGCTTTTCCCCCACATTTCTTAGGCTTCCAGGCTCTCATACTCGATCGATCGACACGCATGCCAGTCGTCTCGAATGCGAGTCCGCGCTTGATGACATGCCACTCCCTGAGGCGTCCTTGCGTTCCGACGAGGATTCGCTCACTCCCGCTGTGCGCGAACGTAAAATAGCGACGGTACATCGGGCGAAAGTTCGAACACATAGGTCGTGCTAGTCCCTCCACTGGGGTGACCGTCGACCACTTCCTCCCACTCCTCCAAATCGGTGGTGGTCTCAACGAGAAACGACTCGCCTGGCTGTGATGACCAGGTCACGGTGAGTTTCGTGCCCACGAGCTCAACATCGGTGATGGCGAATGGACTAGAGCCGCCTCCAAATGCCGGCAGCAACTCCCACTCTGCATCATTCAAATCTGGAGCGGTACCGATCCCGCGGTAGACAAAAAGTGATACTCCTGCACCGCCGCCGCGCTCATAGTAGATGAACTCCAGATCGTGAATACCTGCAGCGAGGTCGACCTCCATCAGCGTGTCGGCTCTGCCTCGATCGCCTGCACTCCCAACTTCGTCTCCATCAATGCGAAGCACGAATCCATCGTCGCTGTTGCAGATGAACGATACCAGGCCGCCCTGAGTAACATTAATCTGCCCCACAGAGCGAATGGCAAAATTGTCGTGATCTCCGAATCCGCCGGCCCCGCCGTTTTCGTCGTCCCACAGTGGGAACGGTAGCGATTGATCAACGAAGACGGGCGGCTCTGAGGTATCGTCATGGAAATGGATATATTTCGTTTCGGCATCAAAACGCTCACCCAGATCAGGGTCGAGAAGTATGTTTTCGGCTTCGAAAATATCCAGCACTTCAGGATCGCCATCCGTCCAGACGTGGGTCGTCGCGAATACGCCGCCGCCCTGAACGACGGATGGAATGCTAGCAGGATCGTTCGGGTCAAAGCCCGTCGTCACCTCGAGTCCGTCCCGTGCTCCATCTCCGTCCGTATCACGCTTGAGAGGATCCGAGCCTGTATCCGTTGCACTGACAAAGATGCCCGTGCGGGTCTCGACGCCGTCGCTCAGACCGTCGGCATCTGAATCCGCGCTCAATGGACTGGTGCCTGTATCTGAAGCACTCACAAACACACCAGTGCCCGTTTCATTACCATCCTTGAGCCCGTCTCCATCAGTGTCGTCGCTGTTCGCCGCAGTGCCCATCGTATGTTCATCACCATTGGAGATTCCGTCGGCATCGAGATCGCCAGCCGCGTCATCCACTTCAGGATTCAGTCCGTAGAGTTCCTCATACACATCCGACATGCCGTCATTATCATCGTCGGGAGCGTTCGGGCCGAAATAACAAAAGAACTTACTTGGAATGGGTTCTTCTGGGAAATCGCCGTCGCCCGCTTTCCTCCATGCAAGCTGAGCCACATCATCGCCATTGTCCTCCGACCAGAGCACCTGCACTGCGTACTTTTTACCTGCTTCCAGCGCGATAGGATCGGAGGGAATACTCTCGTCAAACGGGAGGTTACCCGTTGCCTCCACGTCTGGGAGTCGATCTGGATCATCCAGTGGACCAAATTGGGCATCTTGACTGATGCTGAACTCCCCGGCATCGTCAGCCCGCAGAAAGAATTCGTATTCCGCCGTTTCATCGGGAATGAGCCAGGCTCTGAACCGCCCACCATAGGTGTTCTGTGTCCCATCTGCGTATACTTCCCTGGAGTCGATCCGGGTCGTCACGTAATCGACATCGGGACTATCCGGGAAAGCCGGATAATCCTTTAGGATCTGGAGCGTCGGATCATTGGCAATATTCCGCCAGACTTCCATTCCTGCCACCCCATTGGTCATGGCGAAAGTTTTAAACTCAATCGCGACACTGCGATCGATCTTGTTCCCCGCGAGGTCTTCGATATCCTTCACCGTCAGTGACAGTGCGACATTTTTCTGCTGGGCACTGGTGCCGAGACGCACGCTGAACGGATCCAGTACCTTGACCGAGGCCAGCGTTACGTCTCCTCCAGTCAGTTGATAATTCGCGATCGCCGCCAGCTGCTCTGCCTTCATGGCTTCTGAAAACGTGACATACACTGCATCAAAATTGATACTGCCCTGCGCCGCTGCGGTCGGAATCACTCCGTCTACTGCCAACTCTGACACTCCACTCACGGCATCGAATCCGTCACTGGTAGCAATACAGCGATAACGCGCTCCGTTATCGTCGCTGGTGAGGGCAGGCGTCACATAGGTCGCCGCTACAGCAGCGGCAATGTCGCTAAACTCGCTCTCCTCTGGTGCAGCACGCTGCCACTGGTAAGTAATTGCCTCGGGACTGGAGGCCGTGATCGACAACGTCACGGATTGCCCTTCTGCTACGATCACGTTGGGCGGCGGATTCTCGGTAATTCGAAGATCACCTGATGATTCTATCTCGGCCAGATAGATCGCCGCGAATCCGTAAGCGTAAGGGCCTGTGGAGGCGTCCCCATACGGAGTTGCTCCCGTATATTGCTTGGCATCAATGGAGAACTCGCCGTCCGGTCCTGGTTCGATATTGTCCCAGCCGACAAGAGATCCTTCCAAGTTGATCCCCGAGTTTAAAACGACTTCGTTGGGCTCCAGGCCTGCCTCCGGAAAGGTCGCCGCAGTAAAGATATTCTTACGCGCGCTGCCATCAACGTGCGCGACGACCTCGGCCTCGGTTCCGAAGATGCTGTAGATGCTCCAGCGGTTGTCATAGCTTCCACCCCTGACGGCCAGACCCCGGAAGTTGTAGCGCTTTGTTGGGTCAAGGTTGCGAAAAATGAGCGTCAACTCGTTAGCGCCTGCCTGCACCCCAGGCAAACCATCGACTCCTGGCTCCACATAATCGCGAAAAAACAAATCACCGGGACTTCCTTCATTGGCCGCAACATTGGCCCCAAAATCCTGCGGCGTGCCGACCGCCTCGACGATCACCTCAGCGTCCAACTCTTCTCCACTGGCAATGTTGCGAAGTGGACCGCCATCATCAGTAACCCGAAGATCCCAGATGGAAGCATTTTCGTGCGTGAATTCTCCGGGGCGGTAGTCGTTGTAAGCCTCCCACACAATCTTGTTTTCCTGTGCACCAAGTGATGTGGCGAGAACAATCGACGCTAACGCCGCAGAGGCCACCCGATTTCCAAATACCAATGAGGGGTTCATAGCAATAGAGGATTTTAAGGATTTTGTCTGACCTATGAAAAAATCGATGAATTGACAAGAAAAACGCTACCATTTCTGCCACTAGGCTTCATCGGAAGATCAGGTCTTTCACTGCTACTTACTTATTGGCAGGGTTAGTGGGTGAGATCTCGAAGATGTCCAAGCCTTCCTCCGTTCAATGGACAAGCCTGCAAAGAGTGTCACTGTCTCGTAGGTCTGTACTTTCTCGACCAGACCTTTGTCGTGTTAAGCCCCCGGCGTCAGTGGTAATTTTAGAGCTTGCAACGACGCCTCAAATACAGCGCACCCTCGCTCGGAGATTGACATTGCGGACACGATTCTCCATGTTCGGGAATCATGAGAAAGCACGCTGATTCTCCTGTTCACAGTGAAAAATGCCGAGAAGTTCGGTGCCCCCAGCTCTGCCCATAACAAAACCACCACTGGCGATGAAATTCCTTACCAAAAATAAAGCGATCTATGCATCCAGCCTTTTCATGGCAATGCATTGTCTTGCCATGACCGCAGTGTCGCACGCTGACAACGCGCTGCCCGATCCAGACGGCAAACCTGCTGATATGAGTAAGCCAGTTCAGGTCTACATTCTTCTGGGCCAGTCGAACATGCTCGGCTTCGGCAAGATTACGGGCGGCGAGGGCTCGCTCGAGCACGCCGTGAAGGAGAAAAACTTGTACCCATACCTGGTCGACGACTCTGGCGCCTGGACTGAGCGCAGAGATGTCCGCAACGTGCGCGTTATGGGGAGCGGTACGGGCGGCATGAAGCTCTTCAACAACGAGTGGATGACCATCAGCGGGGGGAAGATCGGCCCGGAGATCGGTATCGGACATCACCTTGGAAATGCCGTCGACGCGCCGGTGATGATCCTCAAAAGCTGCATCGGCAATCGCGCCCTCGGCTGGGATTTGCTGCCGCCGGGCAGCGAGGGTTTCGAGTTCACCGATGAAAAGGGAGTCACCTGGGTTCACCCCGGATACAAGGGATCGCCTGAGCGCTGGGAGAAGGGCACCGAGCCGAAGAAGATCACCTGGTATGCCGGCATGCAGTACGACGGCGATATTGCCCGGGCGAAACAGGTGTTGGCTGAGCTCGACAAGTATTACCCCGATGCGAAGGAATACGAGGTTGCGGGATTTTTCTGGTGGCAAGGGGATCGGGACAGCCGCAGTGCAGCGCTTTCCAGTAGATACGAGCAGAACCTCGTCCATCTGATCAAGCAGCTCCGAAAGGACTTCGATGCGCCCGATGCGAAGTTTGTCTGCGCCTCGCTCGGCCAGACCGAAAAAGGAGCTACCGATGGCGGTGGCAAGATCCTTGAGGCCATGCTCGCGGTCGATGGCGAATCCGGCAAGTATCCCGAGTTCAAGGGCAACGTCGCCACCGTCTACACCCATCCGTTGTCAAAGGGTAGCGACTCCGGTAGCCACTACGGCGGCAACGCTGAGACCTACATGAATGTCGGCGATGCCATGGGCGCGGCAATGGTCAGGCTGTTCGACGGCAAGTAGATTGCTCAAATTTTTGGCCCCATTACTGCCGTTCATCCTTACGGATCAATCGCACTCTACTCGAAGGAAAAGACTCATCGCAATGGTCGCCCTTGGGGAAGATAACTATACATTGATGAGCATTTTCGGTTGCTGCTGATTCCCAAGGTCTTTCTGACGGTAGTGACAACGCACCAAAGATCTCACATGTGCCGAGCCTCATCGAACGTCCTTGAAGAAATTCACCAGGTACAACAACCGTAAATCACTGCCTACCGTCAATGGTTGTCGCGAGACGACCTCCATGAAATGCAACAAGCATCAGAAGATGATATGCAACGCCGTGACATCAACCGGATCATTGCCAGTGCTCTTGCTTTCGGCGGATCGATCTGGGCACTCGTTCTTTTGTATTTAACGCTACAGTTCCTTAAAGAAGCCCCCTCGATCATTGATGCAATGTTCTTCAACCTATTGTTCTTGCCCGGATGGGTGATCTACTCCGGATGGTGGATACGATCGTTCAATACGGAAAAGAAAGAGAAGGGATGGACAATATTCTGGATAGGCTCCGCCATAGTTCATTTAGCATATTTCCTCATTTCCTCTGGGTTTGACTCCCAGTATTCCCCATACATCCGTGGTTGGTGGATACTCGCACTCTTCCTCTCACTCCTTGCACTTCGACCAGATCGGGAGAAGTTGTCGAAGATCAACTAACCAGCCGACGAGAGCTGCAAATCCGTCCCACTGAAGGTCTCCAATCGAGAACGAACAGTAATCATCGTCGTTCCTACATTCTCATCCTCGATAAACCATCCGCGAATGACATTATCTCGGTTCCCAAAGATCGATCCCCAGTGGTCGCCCTCGGTCGCGGTGTAGAGATCGGTCAGAGCGGCCTTCTCAACCGGAGGCAGACAATTCCAGCGCATCCGGCCTTGTGAATCGGGTACGGGATTCCCCGCAGCTGACTAATGGGATGTCAGGAGAAGGACAAGTTGGCAAAGTGCAACGGTCCGAATATCGAGAAGTGATCGTGTCCTGGCGTTTATTGTTGGCTGGCAATTGGGTTGATGGCAGCGAGTCGACGGATGGTCTGTTCACGGCTGACGGTCACCCGTATATAGGTCGCCTCGCCGGTCTCTATCTCCAGAGGCACACGCACCGAGTCGCGCACGATTCCCAAGTCTGCTTCGCTTGCCGCATCCTCGTCCACGGTAACACCTTCCTCTGTGATCCATTGTTCCGTGCTTGTCCATGTCGCGATCGGCTTCCAATCATCGGCGGCGAGGGTCATGGTGGTCTGCACGGCGAATGTCAGGTCGTCTGCGTCGGCATTGCGTCCGAAGGCGAGCACTGCATTGTCACTGTCGATCGAGCCCGCGATCTGCCCACGGGCGATGTCGGCAACTAGCGGATCGGTGCGCAGGGCGTATTCCATGAGATTGATTCGTCCATCGTGATCGGGATCCGCTAGGTCACCCGCGATCGAGTCGTCACCCGCTTCTTCTCCGAAGCGGGCAAGCCGCCAGGCCTCAATGCTGGAGGATGGCTGCTGGATTGGAGCCGCCTTAAAAATCGTCCCTTCCATCGAGTCCGCGATGTAGAGATGGCCGGTGGCGTCGGCGACGACACCGGAAGGCTCGGTGAATCCCGTTCCGATGACTTCGGTCGAACCATCCATGGATATCTGGAGCAACTGAGCTTCGCCTGAAGCTCCGCTTGTGATGTTCGCCGCAATAAGCGTTCCATCCGTCAGCACCGCAAGGGCGGTCGGTTCGCCAGCAAGCGTCGCGATCGGCGTCAGTTCGCCCCCCGGCAAGTGGACACGAATGATCCGTCCAGCCTTCTCGGCGACATAGAGGGTGTCGCTGGCAGCCGCCACCACGGGGCCTGGAGCGGACAAACCGGACGCGATCAGAGACGAATCGCCGCTTGCGATCAGTCGATGGATGGTGCCGCTGATCTGGCTTGCCGTGTAGTACACGCCGCCGTTAGTCACAAGTCCTGCAGGCGTCTGGACGTTTTGGTTGAAGACTGTGGGCTCAGCCGCTCCCGCAACCACGCGAACGATCCGGTTCGAGCTTTGTTTGGCGAGAAGCAGATCTCCTTCCGGGGTCGTCGCAATACCGGTCCAATGGGCGGAACCAAGGCTGGCGAGTTCGGAAATCCCGCCGTCCGTTAGATCGATCGAGGCGACGAATCCTCCCGGGCCGACCGTGGCGAGAGCATTTTCGCCCCGAAGTGCCAACGGCCCCACATCGGACACGCTCGAAAGCTCGATCAGTTCGTAGCCCACCATAGCTGGACGAGCCAGTGTCTGGAAACTGCCCGAAACGGAAGATACTCCGATCTCGGCGTTCCCCTGGGCGAACACTAGGCCAGAATTAAGTTCTGGATTCTCCGGGTTGAAATGGATCGGCCCGTCTTCGCTCACTTCGATTCGAGTAGTGGCTGTCGCCTCCTCGTAGCCGATCGAATATACCGTTCCCCTAACACTGCACGTCGCAGTAGGCGTCTTGATCTGAAAGTCTGACTTCAACTCAGTGCCGTGAATCAGGTCAGCTGTCATTTCGCCAGCCTTCAGCTCCAGTCGAGCGATGATCGAGCCCTCGTCGAGGAACAAACTCGACAACACCAGGTCCGAAAGTTCCCTCACCGTGATCTGGAAAAGATCGGGATTTCTTTCCGGACGCACCACCACATGACTCTCCAGAGAGGTATAGATCCGTTCCCTGGCATCGACAAGTTCCCCTTCTTTGGCGAGTCGTATGCTCCCATCTTCCGCGATGATCTCGACCTCGCCGACAACCTCCACAATGACGAATCGGTCAGGGGCAGGTTCGGGTTCGGGTGGGCGCGGATTCTGAAATCCGCGAGCGACCGTCACGCCACGAGCTTTGAGCGCATCGAGGATGACATCCGTCGGCGAGCCGGGGCTCTCATCGAGACGGTTGCGTTGCACGTTCACGTACCGCAGGTTTGGCATTTGCGAGATGTCCGGGATCTCTAGGAACACGTTGTTGCTGATATCAAGGTACTG
>JAGROY010000118.1 GCA_020439995.1 Verrucomicrobiia bacterium | reverse complement strand
GAACCCAGGACCAATTGGTTAAAAGCCAACTGCTCTACCGCTGAGCTATCCGCGCTTTTTTCCTCAGCCAGAGGGAGTCGTTTTTTAAGGCAGAAATGGAGGAGGCGCAAGTGATTTTAGGAAATTAGCTGGAAATGCCTGAAATCACGGTGTTTGCGAGGGTTTTTAGGTCTTCGGACGGTCGGTTTACCAAGTGAACTGCCTGGTATCCGGCAGCGAGTCCACCGGTTTGATCGCGCTGAGGGTCGTCGCCGATGAGGATGCAGTCCCCGGGGGATCGGCCTACGCGCTCGGCGGCTGTGTGGAAGATCTTAGGATGTGGCTTGGCGGCACCGATCTCACTGGAGATGATCACGTGGGAGAAGGCGTCGCCGATGTCCAGTGCGTCAAGAATCGCGCAGAGACGGCGATCGAAATTGGAAAGTACACCAATTTCAAACCCTTTGCTCTGAAGAAGGTGCAGGGTATCGACAGTCTCGGGAAAGAGCTGCCAGGCGTCGGCTTTGCCATAGAATGAGAACAAGACATCGAAGCAATCGGAGAAGCTGGAACGCTGGGGTTCTTCGCCTGCCTCGCTAAATACCCAGGCGACAAATTCTTTCCACCAGCATCGATCGGCGTCTTCGTCTGGGCCATGGATGTAAGATGGCTGCTCGACTGCGGCGAATGCTGTCCGGAATGCCGCGTCGGTTGCGGCTGGATCCAATTGGAAGCCAAAGTCGGCGGCGATGCGCGAATATCCGGCGCCGACTGACTCGGAAAGGTGAAACAGGGTGCCTGCGGCGTCGAAGAAAACGAAGGGTAGCTGGGGCAATTTTATGTTTGTGTTAGGGTGAATTGCTGGACAAATTCGGAAACGGCCCGGGTGAAGGAAGTGCCAAAGGCATCGACGGTCATGGACTGGTGGATGCGGTTTTGTAGTTGGGCGATCTGAGCGCGTGTGGCGTCAGAATTCGAGATGACCGAGTTGATGGCATTGCGGAATCCTGTGACGTCGCCGGGCTCGAACAGCCACTCGGCGGGGAGCATTTCTTTCATGCCGTCGCGATTTCCTGCTACCACGGGTGTCCCGCAGCAGAGGGCTTCCAGCATGACGAGCGGCACGCCTTCATAGCGCGAGGGAATTGCCAGGACGTCGAGTGCGGAGTAAAAAGTGGCGAGGTCATTGCGCCACTCAAGAAAGTGTGTGCGTGAGGTAATGCCAAGCTGTGTGGAGAGTTGTTGCAGAAATTCTCGATCCTGCCCATCGCCGCAAAGGGCCGCATGGGCGATACTGAGCGGTGGCGAAGGAGATGCGATGGCTTCGAGTAGGAGTTGCTGTTGCTTCTGTTTGCGTTCAAGCCGACCGGCGATGCCGACGATCACAGAATCGTTCGGGAGTTTTAGAGTGTGGCGGGCTGTGTCGCGATCGACTGGATAATATTGGTCGGTGGCAATGCCGTTGTAGACGACCTTGATTGGTGCCGCTATTCCCTTGGTGCGCAGCATGTCGGCCAGCACTGTGCTAATCGTGATGAAGCCATCGGGTACAGAGTAGAGGTGGCGTGCGAACAAATCGCGAAGGGCACCGTGCTTGCCTCCCTTCTCGACCTGATTGTGGGGCAGGGGAATGTAAGAAATTGCCGGAATGTGAGCCTTCTTCGCCGCGAGGAGGCCGGTGGATGAAATTTCGATGTCGCCTTGAATGATGAGCGCCATATCGGGTGTCAGCGATTCGAATTGTTGAGCGAGTCGGGCGATCCGACCGCGTTGGAAATGATTCAGGATGCCCTGAAGCCGGTGGAACGCGTGGGGCAAAAGGGTGACTGTGAGTGAGTGGTAGTGCTGAGCGAGATCCTTCAGTTGACTGATCAGGCGCTGATTCGACTCGCATGCAATAAAATGGAGTTCCCAATCCGTGTGCTGTGCCATTGCCTCGAGTGCCAACAGAGTCATGACTTCATGCCCACCGAAAATGGGGCTGTCGTCGTAGAGTAAGATTCTGTTACGAGGCGTTGTTTCCAAGGTGCTTAGCCTACACTCACTTGAGCGAATGTTCAATTCTTGAGGAGACTAGGGCACAGGTGATGGAAGCGTGCCCCGTAGGTCTTCCATGCGCGGTTGAGCAGCACCGGAACCAGCCAGCCAAAGAGTACCCCCATGGCTATCGAAGGGGGGATGTCGCTGGGCCAGTGAGATCCTGTGTAGACTCTGGAATAAGCGACGAGAGATGCGGGCAGGTACAGCAGCCACCACCAGCGGCCAAAGCACAGAAAAGTGGCAGTTGCAGCGGCGAACGTGTTCATCGTGTGGGCGGACGGGAACGACCGGCCTTCTATCGTACCTTTTTCCGATGGCTTGGAGTCACGGATGCGGATGGGTTTGAAAATGGCGATCTGCGCGATTCCGTCGCGGTGGATGGAGCGCGTTACGATGCCGAGTTCCGTCTGGTGCGGTCGCGGCCGGTTGACGGTGTGTTTCAAGGTGCGGGCGACGATTCCGTCATTGACGGCAATGGTTACCCCTAACACAACGAAAAACAAGCGAACCCGCCACGTTCCCTTCCAGATCAAGGCCACGATCAGTATCGCAAATATCGGTGTCCATACGGGCAGCGATGAGAAGGCCACCATGATCCGGTCGAGAGCAGGGTGACTCCAGTCTTGATTGATTTTTAGCAGGATCGCTCTGTCCACGGGTGGATGGTAGCGTGTCCTCCGGGATTTTCACGCTGTCTTTTCAGGCGCTGTGGGCGGAAGCCTGGCGGGCGGAGGTGAGGAAGGCATCGACATCGTCTTTAGTCGTCCTCCAAGAGCACATCAGTCGCGAGTCGCCGATACCTGCCAGCGAGTAGTAGTGCCAGCCAGCCTTTTGCAGTGCCGCATCGATAGCCGGTGAGAAACGCGCGAAGACCGCGTTGGCTTCAACTGGGAACAGGATCTCAACGCCGTCGATCTCACGGAGCCCGGCAGCCAGATCCCGGGCGTGCTGATTTGCCCGGTGAGCGATTTGCAGCCAGGTATCTCCATCCAGCAGACCTTCCCAGGCGGCGGTTATGAAGCGCATTTTTGAGGCTAACTGCCCGGCCTGCTTGCAACGGTAATCGAATTCATGTGCCAATTCTCGATCGAAGAATACCACAGCATCGCCGATGCCTCCGCCCAGTTTGGTGCCGCCAAAAGTGATGACGTCGACCCCGGATTTCCACGTGATCTCAGCAGGCGTTGCCGCCAAGCTGGCTGCTGCATTGGCAAAGCGGGCACCGTCCATGTGGATTTTGAGTCCGGAGCTGCGCGCCACGGCTGCTAGAGCGGCAATCTCATCGGGCTGATAAATCGTGCCGAACTCTGTGGCTTGGGTGAGGCTGAGCGCGCGGGGCTTGGAAAAATGAAGGTCCCGGCGCTTCGACGCGGCGGATAGAACGGCTTCCGGAGTGAGTTTCGCGAGATCGCCGGCGCAGGTGATCAATTTTGCCCCACGAGTGAAGAACTCGGGTGCCCCGCACTCGTCCGTTTGCAGATGGGATTTCGCGTGACAGATGACCGCATGGTAGGACTGGCAGATCGAAGTGATGGCCAGCGAGTTCGCTGCAGTTCCGTTGAACACAAAGTAGACATCGCAGTCGGTCTCGAAGATTTCGCGAACGCGGTCGCAGACTCTGGCGGTGTGAGTGTCCGAGCCGTACGGCGAGGCGTCACCCGAATTCGCGGCCTCCATTGCCCGCCAAGCTTCAGGGCAAATGCCGGCTACATTGTCGCTGCCAAAGGCGTAGTGATCCATCGGTTATTCGAACAGGTCCGTCGGCGCTTCGCCATACGTTATCACGGCTGTGGGGCTGCCAGCCATCTGGCCGAGATCGTCCTGCTGCACTTCCTGTGACGGGATATTCTCTCTCACAAACTCATTGAAGAAGCCCTCTGAGATTTCTTCAAAATGTGATCCAATGAATCCATGGTAGCTCGTGCGAGCGCAGGCAACCGTGACAAAGCAATCGGGATCCTCGGGATGGAGCAACATGAACCCGCGCGTGCTCGTGTAGTATTTCGGGTAGTCGGGCCGGGCTTTCAGTTGCATCCGCTGGCGGACGAGTTCGTAGGCCGCGCCGTCGTCTTCCTCGTGGCGGCTGAAGCGGATCACTGGTGTGCCCTCCACGATTCCCATTTCGAGGGATTCATACTCCAGCGCTGGGTCCGTGTTCAGCCGGGCGAACAGTTGCTCAAGTGATGTGAGCTTGCGTTCCGATGGTGTTGTGACTGAATAGAGCACCACGTAGTCGGCAAGTTCATCGCGCAACATGACAAAATGCTGGCCGTCCTGATCTTCGATATGGTGCCATTCTTTACCTTCCGGGGCACGGATTTTGAGCCCGTGCAAATCAAACACGGTGTCGACCGTGTGCCTTCCCATGGTTGGCAGCGATCCGCAGCCTACGAGGACACAGGCAAGCGAAGTTCCGACAATCGCAGCCAACAAACATCTTGAAAGATTCGCGTTCTTCATCACTTCCATTGATCTGAAAAATAGTCTTGCTTGAGTGGGGTAGGAGCCCGTCGACGGGCCAGCGATTTCCGCGTGCGCGCAAGGATACCATCAAAAGTGGAAATGTCTCTTAGCTGCCGCGTTTTGATCGCGGATTCTCGTCCTTAGAGTCGCGGTCTCTTCCACTGCTCCGGCTGCTGCTGCCACTGCTTCGATGTGACGAGCTGCCGCTCCGGCTTTTGCTGGCATTGGCCGCATGCTCTGCTGCAGAGCGCCTTGACACTGTGGTCGTTGACGTGCGGGAAATTACACGGTCGCGGTTGGACGATGACGACGACGGGCGGCTGCTGGAACGCTGACTCGACGAGGGGTGGGAGTCGCGTGCACGATCTCGGTCCCGATCGCGATCCCGGCTGCTGCTGTTGTTGTTGCTTTTGCGCTGGGATGAACCTCGACTGTCGTGCCGATCATAATGGATGTTTTCGCGCCGCATGCGATCTCTCACGAGTCGCTCGTAGCGTGCCCGTTCGGCGTGTGACAGGCGGTTGTAACGTGCCCTGTCAATGTCGTACCAATCGTAGTAGTAACGGTTGTAGGACGGCGCATAATAACTGGGGCCATAACCTCCTCCGTAGTATCCAGGGCCGTAGGATTGTACGGGTCTACTGTTGTATCCGTAATCACCGTAATAGGTGTCATCGTAGTAGCACGAAGAGAGCATCATTGCAGTGATAGCAATGAGAATGGGGTGGATGTAGTGGCGCATATTTGAGAGTGGATCGACAGGGGCACTAAAGCATTTTCTGTCATCGACAGCAAGGACGAACACTCGACGTGCAAACTCTCAAGATCGGCGTGATTACGTCCTACAGTCGATGGCGAGCCGCGACAACTCCGCCAATTCCTCGCTGCCATCAGCGATCTCGAGGTCGAATACATCGGCGATTACGCTGCTCCAACCGTAGATAAAATATTGCCAGCCATCGACAGCACGAACGTGTGGCTGAGATCGAGCTTGGTCTAGAAAAACCAGCTGGCCGCGATAATTAAGATCCCAGGCGATCGCGCCTGGCGGAAATTGAACGGCACCGGTGAGTGGTGATCCTGGCGCATCTTTTCCGAGACCGGTTGCGTTCACGATCAGAGACCCGGGTGGCGACTGGGCGACCAGGGCATCATTGTCGACCGGCTTTGGACAGTAGTGGTACTCCAGAACGGACTCGCTCTCAAGTGCGGCGTGAAACCGCTTCATTTGTTCGAGCTTTGCCGGATCACGGTCGCTGATCATGATTCGCTTTGGGTGATCGCGGCCAGACTGCATCAGGAACCAGCTCAGCGCTATGCCCGCACCGCCAGCGCCGAGGATGCATGCAGCAGGGGAGGTCTGATCTGCCTTCCAATAGTCTTTGGGCAGCAGGGCATTTAGCGCCTTGCCCCCATTCATCGGATCAACGGTGCGTCCGTACAGTTTACCATCGCGTTTATAAATACTGCTGATCTCTCCCATGCTTCGTGACAGCGGATCCATTGCGTCGAATAGATCCTCTGCGGCATTGAACAAGTCGATCTTGTGAGTGGTCACCAGAGCGCCCATGGCCATCGGATGTGCTTTGATAAAAGCCACGGCTTCCCGGTAGTGATGCGGTTCATCGTGCACTGCAAAGTCGATGCCCAGCAGCGCGGCATTGTCCAGTCCCAGCGCCTCTGCCCACTTTGGGAAAACGGGATTGATGGACGACTGCGCCGTCGTGACACCGATGAAATACATCGTCGGCTGGTGCGGGATGGGGAGTGTATTTGAATGTGTCACTGTGCGGGACTGTTAGCGCATTTGGCCAGCTGGGGGAAGCCCGGTCTTTCCCGGCATGGGTGCTCCCGATAGGATTTTGACAAAGTGAAAGTGTGGCGACAAGGTGGCGAAGTGCCCCGAAGACCCACATCACCAACCGACGCGTTTGATGCCGAACGATCGGCGTTGGCGAAGTGGATCGTGGCTGCGATGCGCGCTGCCGATCTCGGCGACACGGAGTTCAATGAACTCGCGCTCGCTGTGTTTCGGCATCAGTTGCGATGGAATGGAGCGTACGCCAGGTATGTTCAGTCGCTGGGAGGAGAGCACGTTGACCACTGGACACAGATTCCGGCGGTTTCCACTGACGTTTTCAAATGGGAGTCCCTCCCGCTCGTCTGCGGATCGCCGGAGGCTGCACGGTTCCGGTTTCGCACCAGCGGGACGACTGGCGAAGCGCGCGGCACTCATTATTTTCACTCACTGGACGTTTACGACGCATCGATCGAGTTCGCGTGGAAGAAGCTGGGGCTCCCTCACTTACCCCTTTATTCTGTCACTTTGGCTCCTGCGGATTGGCCCGAATCATCGCTTGGACACATGGTCGGAGTCCTGCTGCGCATGCTTCCTGAAGGGGGCGGCTGTTTTATTGAAAAGGACGGGCGGCTCCGGGCGGATGCTCTCAGGGCTTCGCTGCAAGTTCTTTCTCCTGACCAGCCAGTGCTAGTGTTAGGGACGGCACTTGCTTTTCTAAACTGGTTTGAGCAAATGGACGCGGACTCCGATTCTTCACTAACATTGCCATCAGGAAGTGTGGTGATGGAGACGGGCGGTTACAAGGGCTCCGGCAGGGTGCTGGAGAAGCCGGAGCTTTATCGATTGTTTGAGCGTCATCTCGGCGTGTCTGCTGACCGTATCATAAACGAGTATAGTATGACCGAGTTGAGTTCGCAATTTTACACCGAAGGAACCGGTCGACCCCACCGTGGGCCGTCCTGGGCTCGGGCCCGTGTGGTGAATCCTGAGACGCGGAGCGAAGTTGAGATCGGCGAGCGTGGTTACGTTGAGGTCGTGGATCTGGCGAATGTCGATTCGGTGCTGGCGATCCAGACGCGAGACCTGGCGATTCGGAGCGAGCGCGGTGGCTTCGAGTTGATCGGGCGCGATCCTGGTGCTTTGCCGCGGGGGTGTTCCCGTGCGGCGGATGAACTGATGAGGAATGCCCAATGAAGGAAGCCTCATCGATCACAACCCGTGACAGAGCTGAGGCGCTGGCGGCTGCCCTGCGTGGTTTTCCGCATGCGATGGGTAGCGAGCTCACTGCTGATAATATAATGGAGTGGGTGCGGGTCGAGCTAGGGCATGCAGAGATACTGGACGGATTCCGTCCTCGCGGGCCGATTTTATCCAAGGCAAATCCGCCGCGCACGATTCTGCATGTCGTCGCCGGGAACACACCGAATGCTGCGCTGCAAAGTCTCACGTTGGGTGTCTTGTCAGGTTCTCACAATTTGCTGAAGCTTCCCTCCGCTGCGCCCGCTGTCAGTGAAGCGGTGCAGTCGTTTCTCGCGGCGTTGCCTGCATCGCTGAGCCAGTCGGTGGAATGCGCCGTTGAGCTGCCGGATGCGTGGTTCCTGTCGGCGGGAGCGGTAATTGTCTACGGTTCTGATGAGACAGTTGCGCACTTTCGTGGGCGTTTACGTTCGTGGCAAAAGTTCATCGCGCACGGGCATCGGTTGAGTTTTGCCATCATTTTCGATGCGGCCATTTCAGGTCTGGCTGCTGCGGCTGCGCGGGATGTCAGCCTTTTCGACCAGCAGGGCTGTCTGTCTCCGCACACGATCTATGTGGCAGAGAATGAGGGGGGGGGGGCGCGCGCGTTTGCCGGGCAGATCGCGGTTGCCATGAAGGAATTTAACGAGCATACGCCGCGTCTACCGATTGATGCCGGGGCCGCGCAGGAGATTCAACATTTGCGAAGCAGCTATGCCTTCCGGGCAGCCAACGATTCGCGGGTCGACCTCTGGCAGTCTGAAAAGTCGACGGACTGGACGGTGATCTACGAGGAAGAACCGCAATTTGCTGTATCCTGCCTGAACCGGCTTGTGTTCGTGAAGCCGCTGCCTCCACTGGAATCGCTGCCTGAACATCTTCGGCTGGTGCGTCCGCATCTCAGCAGTGTTGCCATCGCTCCATGTTCTGAGTCACACGCCCGGTTGCTTATGTCTCTGGGTGTCTCGCGCATTTGTGCAGTGGGGCAGAGTCAGATGCCAACTCCCTTCTGGCATCAGGACGGGCAGGCATCGTTGGCTACGCTGGTCGACTGGATCGACCTGGAAGGAATCAAATCCGAATTTCGATGTTCAACCAAAGCCTAAACCACTGCGGCTAACGCCAAACCCAGCCATGCCCGCCATTTCCCAGCCGAAACTTTTCAGATTTCTCCTCGTCGGATTGCCCGTTGGGCTTGGAATCACGGTGATCATCGCGCTCGTCCTTTACTATACCGAGCCAGGGCGCAATGGGCCGGATAGAGATGATGCACTGCGTTTTGCCACGCCTGTCACTGAGGCGGATCTCAATTCTGCAGTCACGCGACTAAGCGAAACCGTCGGGCCGCGCAGCCTGTCGGCAGAACCGGAAGCCGCAGTGCGTGCCCGGAAATTTGTGCAATCGAGCCTGGGTGCCGAGAACATGGGATACAACGTGGATGTCTTCCCGCGCAAGATTGGCGAAGTGGAGTGTCCTTCGGTGATCGCCGTTCTCCCAGGTAAGGGACGTTCGCAGGAAGCTGTTGTGGTGGCAGCACCTTACACTTCCTCTATCGGAAGTCCCGGGGCTGGTCGATCGGCATCGGGCATCGCGGCAATGGTGAGCATTGCTAGAGCACTGACTGGGGCCGAGTTTCAGCGTACCATACAATTCGTGGCCTACGCTGCGGAAGTCGCGGAGCCCGCCCGGTTGGATCTTACTGGCGCTATCAGGGCCAGCGAGAACTATACCAACGTCGCCGTCCTCAATTTCAGCTCGCTCGTTTTTCCGAAACGCGATGGGGGAATCTGGGAGGTCGAAGTTCCCTTGGTTGTCTACTCGAACGATGAGGCACTCGGCACAGCGGTGGCCAATCGCTTTGCCAGAACCACTGGACTACGCCTGACGCTTGCTCCCTCAACCGTCGTCAAGCATGACGTGCGATCATTTTTACCAACGCTCACGTTTGAAGCCGACATAACGGATTCGCCCGCAGGATCTCCAGCGGACGTAGCGGATGTCTACGACTTCAGCCGGTTCGCCCAGACAGTGCAAAAGCTGCAGAAACTGGTGGAGCGCATGGCGAATCCGGACAGTATTTGATTGCCCTACGTTTACTGCAGTGCCTTCCAGATAGAGACGATCCCCGCAGAGACAATGGAAGCAATACTGAGCCAGAGGCACACGTCATAAAAACGGGACGGCTTCAGTTCCGTCGGCAGTCTCTTGTAGCGAAAATGGATCGCAGCGTAGACGACGAGCAGGAGAATGACCGACGTGATCACGCCACCGATAATGACCATGAGGCCGATTTGTTTCAGCGACAGGAACAGGATCGTCCAGAACGTGGGCAGTCCCCAGGCGAGTGCCGCGATCGATCTTCCGCGTGACTTGTTGTCCATGAAATTGATCCAGCCAATCTGGCTGAACGCATCGGAGAATTGTCGGGTCCACGCAGCGAGCGCCGCAAACAGTGTCGAATACAGCACTACGAAAGCACCTGCGAGGAAGGCATAACGCGCACCGGGGCCGAGCGTATTGGTATACATTTTTGACAGCTCGCCGATGAGATCTTTCTCATACATCAAATCCTTGGAATCGTGCAGCACAGCCGCGCCGAGGAGGTAAAACGCGCACGTCATCACGGTGTAAACCACCATTGAAAGCAGGGCGTCGAGATACATCACACGGATCCAGCCCTTGGCCCTGGCGATCCATTCCGGCGTGTTCTTGCGTGGGCCGGAATAGGCTGCGTAGCCCTTTTCGATCAACCAGTAGTTGTAGGCCATGATTTCATCGCCGCCGACCCCGGTGATTCCAAACGCGCCGACTGCTGCCAGGATGACAGCCGACGGTAGGGTAAAGGTGAAGCCGCTGCCCACATCGGCCATCGAGAATGCGTATTCCGTCGAGGCGGTGCTGATCAGCGATGCAAAAGTGAAGACGGTAAAGACGGCGATCAAAACGACGGCAATGCGCTCGATGAACTGGTAGCGGCCCCTGTAAATCATCAGCGAAACGCTGACCGCGACGGCTGTAGAAATCCCTGCATTCAGGGCGAACGTTCCTTCCTGCCCGATCATGTGCAGCACGATGCCGACAACGCCGCCAATGATCCCGCCAAGCTGGAGGTTCTTTGTCGTCATGAGCACGAGCCAGATCCACACTGCCCAGCTCGCCTTGCCGAACTTCGGGCCGGGCAGCTTGTTGAATGAGGCCATCGTCGATTCTCCGCTATGGATGGCATGCTTGCCGAACTCCAGCTGCACTGTGACCTTTACCAGGCAGCTGAGGAGAATGACCCAGAGGGCCACGAAACCAGCCGTGGCGCCGAAAATGGTAGTGGCCATCAGCTCCCCGGAGCCGACGATCGATGCGGACAAGATAAGTCCAGGGCCAAGATGTTTGAGCCGCGCCATAAACGACACGGGAGGATCGAGGATCGAGTCCTCACTGACGACGTAGGGGTTATCGCTGGGCATTGAGTTCGTTTTTAAATACAGATTGACTGCGAGGATTCGCCAGTCAGAGCGGAGAAGAACACAGATCGAGCCATTCGCCAAGCACGCGGTTCACTACTTCGGCGCTGCAGCTGGTAGCCGCGAAACCGGCGTGCCGCCGTTGGGTGCGGCGTTATTTTGGTTCTGACGGAGCAGGGGGCCTGTTCCGGTTGATCGGGGGAAGTGCAATGCGCCACTTGATCGCGCTGAGGCGGGCGATGATGACTGCGGAAAATCCGAGTATCGCGGGCCCGGGCCTGGGCAATTCCATCTTCAAAGCGATCACGAATCCCCAGGCTCCGATGAAGCAGCAGGTAGCACATAGCGGAGTGCCGGGGCGGAATAGAACCGGTATCTCGTTGCAGATAATATCGGCCAGCACGCCACCGAAGGTGCCAGTGATGACGCCAAACAACACAGCGAGAAATAGCGAAGTTCCAGCATCGAGTGCAATGTCTGCCCCGGCCACGGTGAACAATCCCATGCCGATCGCATCCGGTAGAATCAGGAAGCGTTCGAATTTTGAAACAATGCCTGGTGCCAGTGATGCCGCCAGCGCGATGAAGAAAACGATGACCGTGTAGTGCGAGTTTTCGATCCAGAACAGCGGATGCCTGTCGAGGCAAAGGTCGCGCACCGTGCCGCCGCCGAATGCCATGGCAAAGGCGACTGCAAAAAGTCCGGTCGCGTCCATGTTCGTTCGCGTCGCAAGCAGCACGCCGAAGATCGCCGCCGCGATCACAGCAGTGCATTCGATAAAGGTGATGGTGAGCACCTCGAACGATAGTCGGGCGAGTGCTGTTGCAAGTGGAATAAGTTCCGTGATTCGGCCGGTGTCACGACGCTGAAGGAGCAAATCAACACACCAGAACTAGCGTGAGGCGGGTGCTCCAGATCAGAAGCGGCATCCGTCCACGACTGGTCGCAACTGCGCGGCACAGTCGACTGATGCGAACAAGAGCACTGGATCTGGGCGTCCTGCCGTTTAAGGGCAGGGACGTTTGTCTCAAACGTCCGGCTGGGTGAACATTTCAGCCCTGAAGCCATACCGTCCGTGAATGCAGATTGTTTCCGCGTCATCGTGGGATTCTCTAAGTTCTTTCGAATACAATCGTTTGCTGCTAGGCGTTGTGAAGTATTCCCCAACCCAAACCATCCCGACGATCATGAAGCGTGTTCTCTCCCTGGCCCTGACAGCGCTTGTTATTCAAAACATTGCCCACGCAATTCCGCAGGAATTTCTGGCCGCTGGCGGTGGTGGCGGGCTGTTGGCAAACGCAGCTGCGCCGCAGCTTGATGGTCAGGATTTCTCTGTCGCGTTCGTTGACGACGAAGCCTGGCGGAAGAACGAGCTGCCGGGCGAGTGGCAGGAGATCTCGGGAGTGGACGGGGAGATTGTCGTCGCCATGGCCCGCGTGCCGAAGCTGTTCGGTGCATATCCGCAGGCGGTCTATGCTGCTTCCGACGAAAAGAAAAAGCTCAAGGCGATCTCGATCCTCTACATCGATGCCGGAGCATACTTCGGCTATGAGCGTGCAGATGGCTTAGAGACTGATCAAGAGCAGCGGGAGCGGCAGGCCCGGATTCGCAAGCGCAAACAGGAATTTGGCAAGGCATTCAAGAGTGTCTCGGAAGCGGTGGAAAAAGATCTGAAGGACCGGTCAGGCAAACGGCCTGACAAGATGAGAATCGGCCACACTGATGTTCTCCGAACTGAATGTTTGAGCTATACGGTCGGCGGTTTTGCGTTGCGCTACTCCCGCTATGATGGTCACGCGGTGACGCTGACCATTGTCCCGCAGGGTGCCGCCGTGGACCATTACCTCGATGAGCGAATCGCCGGGATGAATGTGAAGGAACGCCGCCGTGAACTGGAAGCTCATGTGACCAGGGGGGCGTCGGGCGATACTTTAGTGGATGGGGTGCCCGTATTTCGCCAGGGCCTGCGCCCCTATTGCGCAATCAATACTCTGGGGATGGTGACGCATTATCTGGGGCTTCGACTGGGCGTTACCGGCCTCGCTGCGGGAGCAAAGTTCAAGAACACCGGCAGCGCCAAGGGCACTAAGCTACTCGATCTCTACCGTGCTGCGGCCGAGGAATCAGAGGCAAAGATGTCCCGTAGCGGAAAGGCGGACATGGCCAGGATCAAGCGGGCGATCGACAATGGTTGTCCGGTTCTGGTGTGGCGCAGATTCTCGCCAGAGCGCGATCAGTTGCACACTCGCTTTGCCCGAGAATTTCAGCATAGCCCGGACGCGAAATTGCCTGAGCCAACAAGGGATGAGATCGCCACCTGGCCTGGCGATGAGGCACCAGGGCATTGTTCCGTAGTCGTCGGCTACAACGAAGAGCGGGGAGAAGTCATTTTTATGGAAAGCTGGGGTGAGCACGTGCGTAACCGCCGCATGCGCGTCGAGGAACTGGAAGGGACCTCGTACATGACTTTCTACTTTAAGGTTTGAACGGATGATGGACTACTCTTGAAATCGCCGCAGCACAGGTTCGCCAAGATCCAGCCGATCCTTCAGATATCGCCGGAACCCATCCAGGGTAAACCAGCCGCTCACACCATGCATTGCCGACGCTTCCTCGATATGAAATTCCTGCGCTGGCATGAAACTGAATCCGATCAGATAGAGCGGCGGTTTGTTCGGAGCCGTGGCTTTATCGAGAATGACGGAGACATGGCCAATGCCTCCGGTTTCGTTTTGCACGACCAGGTCGCCTGGTCTGATATCCGGCTCTTTCACAGGCAGCGCACCCTTTTTCAGCGAGTGCGAATTTGAATACGCCATGCGCAGTCGAAGGAATTTTTCGTAGGACTCACCTGATCCGCGGTAGGCTTTCTTTGAGCCATCATAGTTGAAAAGTGTCAATCGCTCCAGGGTTCCTGCCGCTTTGTGGTGTTCCGCCCACAGCCGCATCGCCCAGTCAGCACATTGCTCGAGATCCTGTTTGTAGAGCAGCGGCAGCTTTGCCACTCCGATTACATGAAATCCCTGATTGAGTTCCTCACCTTTCCACGTATGGATCGTCTTCGAGTCGCCACGAAGTTCAAGCGTCTGGACGAAACGGGAAAATGATCCCGCCTCGGTCGCCACACGCGTATAGCCCGTGGGCGCTGGAATCTTGTTCACCATTTCCTGCGCGCCCGCTTCAGAACAAGCGATCACGGCCAATGCTGCCAATGCTGCCAATGCGATTCTTGCTATCCTCATGCAGACGACTTTCCCATCAAAAGGGAACTCCGACAACGCGAAACGTCTAACCCAATCCTGGGAGAAGCGGAACTCGTCCTACTCGGAGACTCGCAGGCGGACGTAGAGACTTCCGCCGGCCGGGAGCGGCTGAACGCTGCGATAAATCACAGTCTCGCTGCCATCGCCAGTAGGGGAGGAGGATACGAGTGCCATCTGGCCGCTGTTGCTCCAGTTCTGCAGGTCAGTGGACGTTTCCGGAGCATAGGCGAGGCCGGATGCATCGGGGTTGCGCCGATAGGTGAAGGTGAGATGTCTGGCCGTTGTGCCATTGATCGCAAGTGTCTGCTCACTCGCAACTGGTAGCAGGTGGGCGCTGGCAGACAATGGGGGCGAGCGAAGAGCGAACTCGAGAAAATTGGAGACGCCATCGTTGTCGTCGTCGCTTTCAGGGCCGCCGGTGACGCCATTGCTTGTCGCCCATGTGGCGTAGCCAGTTCCGCTGGAGGTGTCCACGCTTCCGGGCGTGCCCAGCAGGGTGCTGCTGGCGCGCCAGCTTTCTCCGGTGGCGTGATCGGGATTGGTGCCGGGAGATCGGAGTTGTAATGTCGGGCCGTCGCCATCAGCGGATTCTGGCCAGGGTGCTTTGTCATTGTAGCGGAAGTCCCGGATGATGCTGCTGTCCGCGCCGGCGATTGCCAGCGACTCTCCGCTGTTGCTGAGGCTCGAATCATTGCCGAACTCGCCGATGATCAATGTGGCTGGTACGGAGGAATAGCGCAGTTGAAATGCCTGCCTGTTTTTCACGATGAGAACCGTGGAGTTTGAGCCTAACACTGTCCCCACTGGAAACTGAAAATCGATGCCTCGGGTGAATTCGAGTCCACTCAGATCAATGGTTCCTGCGCCGATGTTTTGCAGCTCGATGAACTCGAAGTCGCTGTCATCGGTGACGAAGGGTTGCCCGGCTTCAGCTTCGGTGGGAGGTGCCGGGTGATAATTGATTTCACTGAACACGAGGTTTGCCGCCGATGCCGGAGTGCCGATGTAAAACGTGGCCTCGGTCAGTGCGCTCCATTCATCACCATTCAAGCTCCGTGCTCGGAGAGTGGTCGATCGATTGAGTGCAATCGGCGAGTCGGAAAGTGTGGCGCGGGTACCGGAAAGAGCTGCATCGAAGCTGATATCGCTGTTGCCAGCGCTTGCCTGGTGGATTTCAACGGCGATGACGTTGGTTCCCTCGACAAGCAATGAAGGCGGAACGGGGAAGCTGAAGAAGCTGCTCTCGTCATTCGAACTAACGCTCTGAAGTGCGAGAGTTTCCGGTGCGATCGTGCCCTCCGGCAGATTGTCGCGGGCGACTTCTGTGCCATTGAGGTAAACGACGACTCCATCGTCGCGAAGCACTTGCAGGGTAAGGTCGAGGAATGCACTGGCGCGGCTGACCGTGATTGTTTTGCGGAACCAGGTCGTGATGAATTTGCTGGAGCCGTTGTCGCCAAAGCCGACGACGGTGGCCTCGTCTCTGTCGCCGTAGCCGAATTCAGCCGGGCCTGATGCCCATGCGGAGTCATCGAATGCCGGGGCAGTCCAGGAGGGATCTGTCAGCGATCCATTGTCCAGATACTTCCAGGTGGCGCCGGCTTCGAACATGGGGACGGCTTCTGTAGATCCACTCAAACGAGTTGCCGAAGGATTGATGCCGCCGCCAATCATCCGTGGATCGCTACCGTCGCGTGTGAGGTAGATTTCGCCTGTCTCATTCACGAGTTGCACAACGAAGCCGTCTGGAACCTGGCCTCCACGCTGGTTGAATTCGGGTGGTGTCGTGTCAGGGTAGAGCTTTGCTCGCTTGATCTGTGTCAGCACGGTGTCGGTCCGCCTTTCGACGTAGCTGAAAAGTCGGCGCACTTCGGCTTCCCAGTCTTCGCGATCATACGGGTTGCTGGTTCGTTTGCTGTCGCCCCAGCGTGCGGCCTCTGCATCGATCACTTTGTCGACCACAGCACGACGCTGTTCGATGCGCGCGGCGACTTTTTCCGGTGTCAGCAGGCCGTCGTTGAAGTAGTGACGGTAGACGTGGTCGGCCAGCAGCATCTTGTATTCATCGGTTCTGGCAAGATCCTGATGGAGGAACTGAGGATTGCTCTTGGAGAAGTTCCCCTGATCTCCGGTGAAGGGGCCAACGCGGTTCATGTTCTGCGTGCCGTTCACTCCCATCGAGTGCTCGCCGTCGTGGCAAAAGAACACGAATCCCATATCGCCGGACACGCGGTTGCGAATGCCGAACCAGTTGTTCGAGCCGCCACCTCCTGACAGTAGCGGTGAGTCGAAGCTGCCGGTATAGAAAGTGGTCAGGGTATGATCGATGAGCGACGGCACATCGAGCAAAACGGGCAATGCGGGATTTCGCGTGCCATCCGGGTTCAGACCCTGGATCTCCATGTAGCGTTCGAGAGTGGGATTGGCGAATTGTGCGCGTGTCAGGTTCCACAGCGTGCGCCAGTCACCGTTCAGCTCTCCATCAGTCGCCTCGGTATTGTAGCCGCCGGGGCTGCCAGCGGATTTGATCGTGTCGTAGTCGTCGGGATCCCCTCCGAAGTAGGTGGCTCCAAAGGCCGCTTCTGCCCGTTCCTGTGTCATGTACAGGCCCCAGTAGACGCCGTCCACGTACAGGTGGTAGTAGCGGCTGCGGGTGTGTGTGCGTCCCATGTCGCGCTGGGTGTCGCGGGAGAAAACTTCGCGCAGGTAGGTGTTGGCGTTGTTGTTCTGAAAGGACCATGAGTAGTTCTGCGAGGTGCGCAAATCCATGTTTTCGAACACGTCGGCACCCTCCGTTCCAAATAGTGGATAGTTCAGTTTTCCACTGCCGTAGTCATTTCGAAAGAACAGCCGGAAGGCGTGCTTCGGGTTGTCACCGGAACGGCTGAAGCCACCCCGGATGCGAAGTCCGCAGTTGATCTGAAATCCCTCTTCATTGCCCAGTGGATCGACCAGCTCCAGCGAAGCCGGGCGTTCCCAGGTACGGCCACGGCTGCCGGGATGGGTGTAGATTCCGGTGCGCGAGTCCACCAGATTCGGGAGGTCGGTCACGATCGACATCGTTGGGATCGCACTCAGTTGCGCTTTCATTTCCTCCGGGGTGAAGCGTTCTGTAATGTCCGGATCCATGCCGTAGTTGAAAGTCTGACCGCTCTGGGTGCGCAGTGGCCAGCCCTCGGGCGGCACGCCGTCCGCATACTGGGTGATGACGTCGTCGAGGAAAAAGTAAGAATGGGTGTCGACATTGGTCGGTTGGAATCCCGGCAGTGTGGCAATCGCCCTGAGCGTGGTGGTATTACTGATGGTCACCGGCCCGGTGTAGAGGTCGCCATTTTGCTCGGAAGGCGTTGAGCCATCGGTGGTGTAGTAGATCTTTGCCCCGGCAGTGGCTGAGGTAATCTCAATGTCGAAGGGGGCATCGTAGAAACCGCGATCGACGCTGAACGCAGTGTCCTCGACGATGCCGAGGAAGCTCAAGTTTCCATTAGGCGCGCCTGGGCTTGGCGACTCAAAGAAGCCAACAAGCGCAGGCTGGTTGGTGTCAAATATCGTCGCTGTAAGTTCCGGAAGGATCAGAAAATCGGAGCCGCCAGTGGTCGCGTTCATGCCTTGAATTGCCAGAATGTTAGTGCCTGCAACGAGCTTGCCTGAGAAGTCGACTGTGTAGTCGATGTAGACGCGCGCATCGGCGTCCCGATGCGAAGTGGTGGCGGTCGAATCGAAGGCTACCTGCTCTGGTGCGTTGTCGGATGCGATTTGCTGCCCATTGATGTAGGCAACGAAGCCATCTTCGAACTTCATCCGCAGTGTCATCGCGAGCACACCTGCAGGATTTTCAATCAAAAAAGGCACGCGAAGGTAGGCCGATGCATTGATAGATTGCATCTGGTCCTCGGTGTTGCCGCCAGCTCCAGTGAGATCATCGTAGTCGAAGCCGATTCCAGTGAGGGCGGAATTCCAGCTCGAATCGTCGAATTCAGGGATGCGCCAATCGTTGGCAGGTTCAGCGTCCGGCACGAACCATCGGCTGTCCGCTCCGGGTTCGATCAAAGTGACATCGGAGGGCAGCGCGGCGATCCCCCTGCCGTAGCTGACGTTATCGATTTGTTCTGGATACGCGGGTGCAAACTGGCTGGCGATGGCGAGGCCATCGGGCTTCACGAGTGCAAGAAACTCTCCGCCGCTGCCGAGCGAGAAGTTAGTATGCAGCTCTGCGCCAGCAATCGCGCGATTCTTGCCTGATGCGAACACCACGAGGTAACCGCCGGGAGCGAGCGTGGCCGCAGGGAATTCCCACTTTAAAAGTTCGGCCGGATCATCGGTGAGGTAGTGACCTTTCAGTTCAATGGGGTGGCTGGTTGGATTATTGATCTCGATCCAGTCGGATGAATCGCCATCCTCATCAACGAAGTCGGTTTTGTTGCCTGCCAGGATCTCTGAAATCACCTGAGCAGAAGCAGCCTGTATCGTTCCCAGAGCCAGTGAAATGGTGAAGGTCAGCGTGAGGAGAAGGCTTCGGGCGGACTGTAGGTGATTCATCAGGGAATGCTTTATGATGTTGCGAGGTGCGGCAAACAAGAGAATTCGCGTTGCCATCGAATCGGTAGCCGTGAGGCAACTAATCGATTGCACTTGCAGGGAAGGTGATCATTCTGATCAGCGTGAAGAGATTTTTCGAGAATGAGTACAACCGATTCGAGCGGCTGTGTCAGGGTTTTGGGATGTCTGACAGCGACGCGACTCTTGCATGGAGTAATCTTCTCAAGCACTACACGGAGCCCCATCGCCACTATCACACGTTCGAACATGTAGGAGCCATGTTGACCGCGCTGGATTGCATCGCCGGAACGCTTCCTATCGATGAACGCGGGCTGGCTCTCATTGAAATGGCAATCTGGTTTCACGATGCAATTTACGATCCTCGATTGTCGACCAACGAGGAGGACAGTGCTGAATTGTTCCTGCAGCTGGTGGGTGCGTCTATGTCTGAAGCGGAGAGCCAGACTGTGGCGAGATTGATTCTGGCGACTGATCCGCGCAGGAGCAGGAATGATGTTGAAGATGAAAAGGTAATGGTGGATATCGATCTGCTGGTGCTCGCTGCTGACGCTCCTGGCTATCGGGCCTATACGGCGGCGATACGAAAGGAGTATGCCCATGTCCCGCAGGATGCTTTTGCGAAAGGCCGATCGGCGGTGTTGCTTGGAATCCTGGCGAAGCCGATCTATCTGACCGAGCATTTTGCCGATCGGGAAAAATTAGCACGAGCGAATCTGGAGCGCGAGATTGGGGAACTGCAAGGGCGGTAGCGATGTTGAATGCGTGATTCGGCTTGTCATGCGCTGCGTTGTTTAGAGCTTCCTTTTCCGTTGATTCCGGCTACTTTCTTACAGGATGAGTTGCAATCGGATCGAACTTCCTACGTCCCGGCGGCAGTTCCTGTGTAGTGCAGGTGCTGGGTTTGGTGCGGTTGCGCTGTCGGCGATGACAGGCGAGCGAATGTTCGCTGCGGAGGCTTACAATGCTGCTGCTGCGAAGATCCCTCATGCAGTTGGCCGGGCGAAAAATGTGATCTTCCTCTTCATGGAAGGCGGGCCGAGCCATCTGGATCTGTTTGATCCGAAGCCGTTGCTGAACAAGCTGGCAGGCCAGTCGTTGCCGGACAGTTTTGAGCGTCCGGTCACCGCGATGGGCGAGGTCAATTCGCCGCTGTTGGAATCAAAGCGCTCGTGGGCCCAGTATGGGCAGAGTGGGCTCTGGATTTCAGACTGGCTGCCGCAGCACGGGCAGATTGCGGATGAGCTGTGCATGATCCGTTCCTGCGTGTCCGATGGCATCAATCATTCGGGTGGAGTTTGCCAGATGAATACCGGCTCAGTATTCGGAGGTCGGCCCAGTCTGGGGGCCTGGGTCTCGTATGGCCTTGGTAGCGAAAACCGGAGTCTTCCCGATTTTGTAGTGATCAAGGATTCGAGCACGATGGTTGTGAATGGTGCGCGTTCCTGGGGGGCGGGATTCATGCCTGCCAGCTTTCAGGGAGCATTGTTCGATCCTGGAGATGAACCCATCAAAAATCTGAATGCGCCGAAAAATGCGACAAGCTCGCGGCAGCAGAGGAAGCTCGAGTTTCTGCAAAAGCTGAACGCATCCCACCTCGCCAGCAGGCGCTCGAACTCGGACCTGGAGGCCCGCATCCGCAGCTACGAACTCGCCTACCGCATGCAGGCAGAGGCGCCGGATGCGATCGATATTGTGACCGAGAGTGACAGCACGAAACAGCTTTACGGGATGGGCGAGAAACACTCGGAAGTGTTTGGGCGGAACTGTCTGCTGGCGCGTCGTCTGGTGGAGCGCGGCGTGCGTTTTGTGCAATTGTACCACGGAGCAGGGAGCAAATGGGACAGCCACTCAGGTATGGAGGTGAATCACTCAAAGCTTTGCGCGGCTGTCGATCAACCGATCGTCGGGCTCATCACTGACCTCAAGCAGCGCGGACTGCTGGATGAGACTCTAGTGATCTGGGGTGGGGAGTTCGGGCGCACTCCCATGAGCGAAAAGGGTGACGGTCGTGATCACAATCCTACCGGCTTTACAATGTGGATGGCTGGCGGTGGTGTCAAAGGCGGCCAAGTGATCGGTGCCACCGATGAGTTGGGATTGTTTGCCACTGAAGACCGCCTTCATGTGCACGATCTTCACGCCACTACGTTGGCTCTGCTGGGACTGGACCATACCAAAGTGGTCTACATGCACAAAGGCCGACCGGAAAGGGTAGACCTCAATGAAGGTCACGTTTCCAGAAAGATAGTTGGCGTGTAGCTTCCAGCGTTTTAGTGCCCCCGCAAGGCCAAAAGCGTCTCCCGGAGCGAACTGAGGTCGCTGATGATGGCAATGTTAGACTCCTGCAAAGTGTCTGCATAAGCTTGGGCACTGCGGCCTCCGGCAAACACTGCCAGTTGATCCCCTGCGAGCTGTCGTATGGTCTGGAGTTCGGCGGCAAGGTTTGGATCGTCGGCTGGAAATGAGATGCTGAGAGCCAGTGCGGTTGCGCCACTTTGCACCACAGCTCCCACAATCTCTGCGGCCGGAAGGCTGGGGCCGAGATAGATGACGTTCCATCCTGCCTTTCTAGCCACGGCGGTCGCCAGCACTGCCCCCAGTTCGTGGATCTGTCCGGCCGGTGTAGTAATAACAATGGTAGGTTCCCCGCCACTGACAGGATACTGGCGGACATGTTTCTCAATGTACGCGCGGATCGTGACGGTGGCAGCGTGTTCCTGAGCTACTGTCATCCGGCCCTGGTGCCACTCCTCGCCAATCGCCGTGATCAGTGGGCCGGCCAGCCTCTCTATGAGACCGGAATAGCCTAGTCGCAAAATGGCGCTGTCGAGCACGCCTTCCAGTTTTGGCTGATCCATTCTTCGGCATGCTTCTAAAGCCGCTGCCAGGTGCAGTTTGAGCGCGGATTGAGTCTCATCCTCCCGCTCATTCCTGTCCTTCTCCAACTGGTCGCTGTTTAGCACGTAGCGAAGGTCGCTTTCGCGTCCGTGACTTTGCTCGGTGAGTTCCCGAAGCTGTTCAGTGCTCAGTCTTCCGATCTGCCCGATGCTGTGGCCTGCCTGAGTGAGTCTATACAGGAGCTTGAGTCTTGCGATATCGGAATCGCTGTAGAGCCGCCGATTGGTGCCACTTCGATCGGGTTCTACTGCACCATAGCGTTTTTCCCACGCCCTCACTACATGCGGGCTGAGGCCCGTGCGCTGGGCCACGATTTTCATTCGGTGTGTGGGTGTCTCAGGATTCAAAACGGTCAGAGAGGCTGGCTTCAGTTCATTAAGGTTACGTGGGTAGACAAAAATGCGACCAAATTTTATTTTTTATTATACAAACAATAGACAAAGTGCGATGCGCTGTCTATATCTTGATTAACTATGAATGTTCTACCCAAACAACTTGAAGTGCAGGACGACCTGAGTGACGCGAGTGATCAGTCCCGAGAAGCTCAGCTCCTGGCTGAAATCGCCAATGGTAATCGACACGCGTTCAGGGAATTGTGCGATATGTACCACGGTTTGATCTTTACCGTCGTACATCGCGTCCTGAACGACGCGGAGGATAGCAAAGACATGACTCAGGAAGTCCTCTGGCAAATCTGGAAGAAGGCGAGTTCGTTCGAACTCACCAAGGGGAAGCCGAGAACCTGGATGGTTACGATGGCGAGGAACCGGGCGATCGACCGTGTAAGAGCAAATGGTCGGCGTGCGCGACTGCGTGATGCGGCTACTCAGGAGGCTCTGGTAGCTGAGCAAATGAGCGATTCGAATGGTCATCCAGAAAAATCGCTGGAGGCCACAGAGCGTCGGGAAATCGTTCGATCAGCGATCCTGAATTTGACTCCAAAGCAGCAGGAAGTGATTGAACTCGCCTATTTTGCCGAACTCACTCAGGTGCAGATAGCTGATCAGTTGAATGAGCCTCTCGGCACGGTTAAGGCTCGTATCCGGCGTAGCGTCAAGCGTTTACATGACATTGTCGGCGACAAGTTGGTGCCATAGGCTGCAGGCCTGATTCTCTGGAACTGAGTAATTGCAGTTCACAAAGTGATGGGGTTGTGTTCCTATGACAGGGAACCACGCACCATTCCTAATTTGAAAAAATCTTCGAAACTCGTTTTCACTGCTCTCGGAGCGATTGTTGGCCTGGTGGTCGTGGCCGAAGTCGTCTTGCACCTCGCATTTCCGGTCGAGGCCGACATTGGCACCAATCTATTCCTGAACAATCAGATCGCCGGCGTAGCGGACAAGGTTCACTTCGAAGTGGGAAACGACCTGCTGCGTCGCAGCGGCTGGACGGAGGGGGCAAAGGCAAGCGGCACCGTTCGAGTCGTCTGCATTGGTGGTGCGGCCACTGTAGGGATTTTGCAGAATGTTGAAGATACCTGGTGGGGGCAGCTTCAGCAGGAATTGAAGAAGGCTCACCCGGACAAGCGGTTCGAGTTTGGCGCACTGGGAGTCGAATCGAGAGGGATTCGTTTCGGGGCAAAATGGGCGCAGACCTATCTCGATGAGTTCAAGCCTGATCTGGTGATCGTCCAGCACGGGATCGAGGACGTGCTGTTCCATCCTGAATCTTACCAGTATGACGAGACCGGGATGGATAGAATCCAGGTTCACCGTCAGAGATCTGGCTTGAAGGGCATGCTGGTGAACTCGTCTCAGATTGTTCGCAGGTTCAGCCGCAGCCGACAGGAATCGAATCAAAAGCTACAGCAGAAGAAATTCGGTCAGCCAAACTTCTACGGTTACATGATGGAGGCGGCTCGGATCGGTTACCGGGAAAAGGATCTTGTGTTCGCCGTTCAGCGCCTAGAGGGGAGAGACCCGCTGGTGGAATACCTCGAGGGCTTGAAGGCCATCGTCGCAGCATCGCGGGATGTCGGGGCAAAAGTTCTGGTGGTGGGGGAGCCAACGCTCTGCGGCGAGTTTATGAACCCTGATGCGCGGCGGCTGCTAATGATTCCGATGGGAGTCAACGATCCTGCCAAGCCGGAGCAGAAGCCGGAACCTGGCTGGGTCGAAAAGGAACTGTATCGCTACTACGCAGCAGCAAACGAATACGCCACAGAGGCACGCGTGCCTTTCGTCAATCTGATGGGGGCCATCCCGCAGGATGGAGCACACTTTTTAAATGAGGCACTCCTCACTGATCAGGGTGCCAAAAAGATGTCGGAACTGCTACTGCCGGAAGTCGAGAATCTCGTCAAGTGACCAGCTAGGAGAGCCTGCTACGCGATCGCGGTCTCCAACGGGGGAACTGCCAGGATAGAACAATTGCTGCCGAGCAGCAGACGCTCGGCAGTCGTACCCAGCACCCGCTCCTTCAAGCTCGACGGGCCGCGGCTACCAAAGGTCAGCAAATCAGCTTTTGACGAATGAACGGCGTTCAGCACTGCGCTTACGGGATTCACATGTTCGACGACTACGGGCTTCGGATGGATGGGAAGAAATTGCGACGAAGCGCGGATGAGCTGATCCATTTCCTCGCCCAGCAGCTCTTGATACTGGTGCTGATAATCTGAATCCTGAGAAGGCTTCAGGTCGTAGAGAACATTCGTCGGGTGCAGCCACGGCGGATAGTGGGCATGGATCACTTGCATGGATGCATCCTCGTCTACGGCAATCTTCGCCGCAGCCTCCAGCACTTGTCGTGAGAGATCGGTCAAATCTACTGCTGCTACGATCGTATGATAGCGGCCACCGTGGTGATTGCGATTGATCAAAACCGGGCAACTCGCTTCCTGAATGCAGCGCCGGGCAATGACTCCCGTTCGCAGCTTGGGCTCGCTGGCTGCACCCAGAACCAGCAGTTCTGCGCGAATTTCCCGAGCCTCATCCGTCAACGCAAACTCTGGACGTCCGATGAGGACTTTAATGGCCGGCTGCACCGCACCGTCGCCAGCGATCTCCGCCGTTCGCAGCCCGACGGCTTCCCTCACTTTGCTCAAAATAACATCCGTAGGCAAATTGAGAAACTGCTGCTGATCGTCGATGTACCGCGGCGAAACCACGTGGCAGGCGACTACAGATCCATTCTCTTCCGCAGCAATCCTCAACGCCTCCTTCAGCGCTGCCTCCGAGTCAGGCGTGAAATCGAAGCCGGAAATGATCGTTCGGAAGGTTTTCATATCAAGAGCATAGCGAACTTCAACTGCGAGGGCTATGCGTATTTTGGTCGAAAATGGACCGTTGTCGGTATTTGGAATCAGCCTTAGCTGCGATTGCTGAACTGAACTTGCTCGAACCAGCTCAGGCGCGGATCGATCGCATCGGGCGGTGCATATTCAAAGTGAACCACCCGCTGGCAACTAGGAACCGCACAGCCCAGCGCACTGGCAAGACCACCGAATGGGATGCCGAAGCCATGAAGATCAAGGGCCATCCGGAACTCGATAGTCTGATCAAGGAACCCGCCCGTGATGGCTGGGCATATGGCGAGAATCTCGGGTAGCGCACCTCAGTCAGGCTCGTTCGGGGCCGAGGTCATCGTTTGTCCAGGGCCGGATAGCAGTATCCCGGACGGCCACTCACTTCTCCTGCTCTGCGAGCTTCTCCTTCACCATCGCGGATTGCTTTCCGTCTAAAATCTGCCAGCAGGCGAGACCGTTGCCGACGAGATCCCACTCATCGAACTGCCAGACGACTTTCTTGTCTTTGGTGATTTCGAAGATCTGTGGATTCTTGTCGCCGGCGTGGCAATTGCCGATGACCAGGTTGCCATTCGGCAGTTCCTGCAGGCAGGTGGTCCAGGCGATTTCAATGTCGGTGCCGGGAACTTTTTTGGCGATTTCCCAGACGACTTCTTTTTCGGGCGTGACTTCGACGACGCTATTGCCACTGCCGGAGGCGATGAGGGTGTTGCCGTTTTTCAGCCGGATGGCACCGTAGACTCGGGTGTTGATGGCATATTCCCAGACGATCTTGCCCGTGGCATCGTATTCGGTGACCACACCGGGATTCTCTGCGCAGGCGAGGTAGTTGCCGTTCTCCAGTCGGCGCACCAGGCGGGTGCTCTTGCGTCCGCCTTCTCCCAGTAGGAACTCCGACACAAGCGTCTTTGCCTTGTCTACGTGAATGACCCTGCCGACTCCGCTCTCGGCGATCATCGTCTGACCATTGGGCAATCTGGCGAAGGCATGGACGTCGACGCCTTTGCCTTCGTTGCCATTCATGGTGGCGGAGTCGTAGTCCCAGACGACCTCTTTCCCGAGGGTGATTTCCTGCGTCTTCGTCCAGGTGTCGTGAAACAGAATGTTGCCGTTTTCCAGGAGATGGACGTCGTGGTGCCCGGTATGACCGCGATCAGGTGGTGGGCCTTCGGTATCGTGCCTCCATAGCACCTTTCCGTCTGCATCACAGATGGCCAGGACATTCTTACCATACGATGCTCCGAGGAGCACCAGGCGATCTTCTTCAGCGTGCGAGAATGGCGAAAGCAGTGCGAGAACGATGTAGGGTAAAAGTAGTGATTTCATGTCGAACTCCTAGCGATTTCCGCTTGCCGGGTCACGGATATTCTGAAGGGCCGTTTTTCCCAGTTGCTGTAAGGGGAAGCAACTGATCGTCAACGCAGTTCTTCTCTGAAAATCTCTGCGAGTTGTTGCCCTTGGATTGATTCCGGCTTGAGGTTGATGTGGGAGCCTGTGACGGTATGGATTTTGACGCGAGCAGGGAGGTAAGGCTGCCAGTAGGACAGGCTGTCGTAGCTGCTTTGAGAGAAGCGGACGAAGGTGGTGTCGCCCCCATAGTCCTCAAGTTGCCAGGAGTGGAAAAGGCGATAGGCTTCGAGATAGTAGTCGGCGCGGAGCATAGCTTTGGTCGCTGGGAGCCCGCGGGTTATGCGTCTCCTGGCAAGCCGCCATCGCAGGTGGCGTGTCGGCTGAGCGTAGAAGATACGACCGAGCTTGGTCCATAGTATCGAGGAGAAGGGGTGGTTTTCTATCAACCACAGTCCCATGGCTTGCCGTGGGGACAGATCACGGATTGGCGATCTCGCGCGGCGGATCTGGAAGGCGAGGCACCCGTGCCGGTAAACGATGGGGGCTGTGGGATCAAAAAGAATGAGCCGCGCTGGTGCCATGCCACGCGCGGTGAGGAGGCGGGCAAGCTCGATCGCAACCATCCCACCGAAAGAGTAGCCGCCGATCCAGTGCGGACCGACGGGCTGGGCGGCGAGGACTTCGTCCAGAACTTCTTTTGCGAGTTCGGCGAGGCTCGCCCATCGGCGGTAGTTGAGGTCATGTCTGTACTCGAGACCGCGGATGCCGATGACGGGTCGACCTGAGTCTGCCAGTGCGCCACAGGCGATGGCACGAAGATCGCCTGGAAATGCGAGAAAGAAGGGGGGCGCAGCGCCTTCGGTAAGGATCGGAAACAGGTGGTCGAATCCTTGTGAAGGTGTGAGTGTGAGAGTTTTTTCGGCGCGTGGCGGCGCGAGGAACGAGGCAATTTGCGCTGGTGTGGGGTGTCGGAAAACGGCACCGGGCGGCAGGCGGAGGCCGGTCTTCGCTTCGACCTGCATGGCAAGCTGCAATGCCAGCAGGGAGTGTCCTCCGAGAGCGAAGAAATTGGAGTCCGCAGCGACGTCGTGCTTGCCCAGCAGATGGGCGAAGATCGTTGCCACCGTGTCGGTGAGTCCTCTCTCGCTGTTCGGTTCTGAAGGCGGTGTTGCCTCAGCTGGGGGTTCCTCCAACGGAACTCGCAACTGCTTCCGGTCGAGCTTTCCATTGGGCAGCCGGGGAAGGTGGTCAGTGATGATGATACTTTCGGGAACCATTCCCGGAGCTACTCTGTGGGTAAGATGTTCCCTAATTTCGCCGGGGGTCGGGAGGGCGTTGGCCACAGGTAGAATCAACGCTGCTAGTGACTGTGGGCAATGGCGGGACACTTCCGGGTGTCGCGTGGCCAACAGTTCGCCGAGCCGTCGTCGCTGCCGAGCATCGAGGGCGGCGCACTCGGGATGGAACGAAGAAGAATTCATTTTACGGCTTTGACGGTGACCATTGATGGGGCCCACCAGGTGTCGGCAGTGTCTGGCGGCACCGCTAATGGCAGGATGCTGGTGGTAATGCTAGAGAAGTGGCGGAAGAGGAGGCGCTGATGGCGACGGCTGAGGGAGTCAACTTCTGTGGAAAGGTAGGTGAAAACGCCACCCGGTCGCAGCCTGGATGCCATTTCGGGCATGGCATGTTCGGCATAGACGATGCTATCGACGATGTGCCGAATGAAGTCTTCTTCGTTCAGCGGGTAGGCGTGGAAGAGCACCGCATCATAGATGCCGAGGCAGTTGGTGACGTCTTCCCAGCGCCCCTCGATCAAACGAATGGCATTCCCGGAATGCCTCGCTTGCCACGGTTTGAAGTGACGTTCGATGCTGACGGGATGAGGTTCGACGATGGTGTGCGAGCGTACGCCGTGCTGTTGAATCAATTCAGCTGCGACCCCGCGACCGAAGCCGATTTCAAGAACATCGCCACTGGATTCGGCAACGAATGCCGCCATCGCACGCATTAGCGGCACCTGCCAGTCCTCCATTATCTGTGCCGGTTAGATCACGTTTCGCGGAAGCCTTCGTCTGCACGGTGGCCAGCGCGGATGCCTTGTGCTCTGTCCTGGAGTTGGACGAAGAAGTCGCGCCCGAGTGCCGAAACCTGCAGGAACCACCGGAAGCGTGCTTGATGATGACAAGCAGGGACACTGGAGATGTCGATGCCTGGATGAGAGCGAAAATGGGAAGGCCGCTGGAAGTTGCGCGAAGTTTGTACCGGTCAGTGCTCGTCGAGATCACTCCCGATGATCATCTCTGGTTTTTCAAAGTGCATCACCTCGCAATGGACGGGGCAACAATGCGGATTCTGTTCGAGCGCCAGGCCCGCTTTTACGAAAATGGCGGATCGGCAACTGATGATCCGATGCCAACATTTGCCAGATATGCCGCCGTCGAACAGGCTGAACGGTTGCGGCCTGAGTTTCAAGAAATCGAGGCGAAGTGGGCTGAGAAGATTTATTCCCCATTGGTGCCATGCCGCTTCTTCCGCGGACGGGTTTCGGAGCCGGCCACCGCAAGCACACGCGTCGCGGTGACTCTGGATCACGAGCTGACTGCGATGCTTCGCGCCGTGGCGGCGTTGCCCGACCTGGAGTCACTCACCGAAGAGATGACGTGAGCTCTGGATTTCCGGAATGGGCCTCGCGCTCGGGTATCTTCATCCAGAAGTAACCACTGGCGCGCGATTCGTGGCCAGCGATCTGGGTGGTGCGATTCCTGCAGCCGAACGATTCTATCGTACTGGCGACTTGATGCGCTGGCGTGAAGATGGACAATTGGAATTCATAGGCCGCAGGGATGATCAGCTAAAGATCGCCGGACAACGCTTTGAGCTTGGTGAAATTCGGTCGGCTCTGCTTTCGGTTGAGGGCATAACTCAATGCGCGGTGGTCGCCAATTCCTTTCGGGAAGACGAATCTCCCATTCTGGCTGCATTCTACGTGAGTTGCTTCCGGATCAATTCAAAACAACTGTGACGTGAGCTCCACTCCCCCCTTCCTCCCGCAATGGTTCCGCGATTTTTAGTCGAGATGGAAGCACTGCCTGTGACCCGCAGTGGTAAGACGGGTTTTGCAGCCCTGCGGTTTGTGATGGAAAGCGAGGACTCCGCCGAGAGGCAGGTGATCCCACCCGCAACCATCGTCGAACAACGCATCACGGAAATGTTGGCCGACGTTTCAGGTATCAACCTTGCTGACCTTTGCACATACCGCCACTTTTACGAACTCGGCCTGAATTCACTGGTCCTAATGCGGCTCATGTCGCAGGTTTGCAGGACGTTTGATGTGCAGATGCCGCTCCACGCTGCTCTCAGTCATCCGTCGATCCATCAGTTGGCGGGTGCAGTCGAGCAAGAAATCATTTCTGAACTTGACGCTGTTACCGATGAGGAAGCCGAGGCGATCCTGAGTGAGGTCAAACGCACTCGAGCGGATAGATACCACTAGGCCGCAATATTGCAGTATGCATTGCGTTTTCCGCACCACTGCGGCACAGATGTAAGAACTTACGATTCAAAACTATGTCGAACAACAATGTACTTTGGTGGGAACGCGATGGCCTTGGTTATGATGGGGACGGACGACTTTTGGTTGCTGGCAGAGATGTGGCGACGCTGGCGAGAGCCAGTGGCGGGATTCCTCTGTATCTTTATGATGGTGCGAGGGTCGAGGGGAACATCGCGCGGCTCCGGAATGCACTCTCGAATGCGCAGCTCAGGCATCGCCTGTTCTACGCGATGAAGTCGAATCGCTTCATGCCGCTGCTGTCGATGATGAAGAGCCGGGGCCTGTGCGGAATCGATGCTTGTTCTCCCAGAGAGGTGGTGCGTGCCCGGCAATGCGGCTTTGAAGGTAGCGAGATTTCTTTTACGGCGACGTCGCTTTCGAACGACGATTTACGCGCGATCACATGCCATCAGGGATTGATCATCAATTGTGACTCCCTGAGTTCGATTCGCAGACTGGCCGCGCTGGGGTATTGCGGCAGAATCGGCATCCGCATCAACCCGGGAACTGGAATCGGCTACAGTGACAATGACAGACTCCGCTATGCGGGCGCTGAGAAGCCGACGAAGTTTGGCATTTATCTGGAAGAGTTTCCGGCTGCGCTTGAGCTTGCAAAGGAGATAGGGCTGGAGGTGAATGGCCTGCATTTCCATGCTGGCTGCGGCTTCCTGACGCCGCAGCTGGATCAGTTGGAGCGCGTATTCACCAGGGTGCAGGCGTTCCTGGCTCTGGTGCCAAATGTGGAATACATCGACATAGGGGGCGGTCTGGGCATCCCGCTGGTGGAATCGGATGCGCCGCTGGATCTCGAGCTGTGGGCAGCAACGGTCGCTCGTCATTTTGGAAATACTGAAGCAGAGATCTGGGTTGAGCCGGGAGACTACATCGGAAAAGACGCCGGCGTCCTGGTGCTACAGGTGAACACCGTCGAGCAAAAGTCCGGTCACACATTTGTCGGAGTGAATGGCGGGTTCAACATTCACATCGAGCCGGCCTTTTATGACCTTCCTCTTGAGATCGTTCCCGTCCGCCTGGGCCCCAATCAAAAGTCGGTGCTCGCAAGTAGTTCAGGGACAAGGGTTACGGTGGCTGGAAACATCAATGAGGCACTTGACATTTTTGCCGAAGATCTGCCTTTGCCAACTATTCGCGAAGGGGATTTGCTTGCTCTTCTTAATTCTGGAGGTTATGGTAGTTCTATGAGTTCTAATCACTGTATGCGTGGGGAGTATCTCGAACAGCTGATTATCTAGTTCGACACGCCGCATTGGGAGGGCTCTCAACACTGATCTTTAGGCATTGATCTTTATGGCACCTTCTAAAACTGACGAGTCGTTGGCGTGGCGAAATAAGCACGCATGGAATGCTCTTTACCAGAGTACGGATCAAGAGATCTGGGGAAAAGAACCAGTTGGTTTTCTGCCGGAATTCACGGGACTGCTTCACGAGTGTCTGCTGGATCTTCCATCGGTGCGCGTATTGGACGCAGCTACCGGAGAAGGTAGAAATCTGGATTCACTCCTGCAACTCGTCGCTGGGGAGGGCATCGACGGCAGGCTTGTGTGCTGCGATTCGTCCAAGGAAGCGCTGCGGAAGATTCCGACCAGCATCCGGGAGCAGCTAGAGATCGTGCACTGTGATCTTGCAGAGACACCATTCCCGGACGGGTCGTTTGACTTGGTGTTGATGAGCGATGTGATTGAGACTCTTCCAAATCTGGAGGAAGTGCTTGGAGAGATTCATAGAATTCTGAAGCCCGGCGGGTGGTTACTTTGCAATATTCCAGGCGATGATGATCCCGTTGCTGATCATCAAATGGTGGCACTGAGCGCCAATCCCGGTGCGCTCTACCAGGATCGATACTTTTTCCACTTCTACGAGAAAGAGGAAGCAGAGGCACTACTGGCAGTGCACGGCTTGACCGTGGAGTACAGTCAGGCATGCCGTTGGGAAGAGGCAGCGCATCCCAATTTTCGCTCCGTTCCGCATGAACATGAAAGCAACGTGTTCCTGGCACGGAAGAGCATGGGCTGCGGGGAGGGAAGTTAGTCGCGATCGACGCGCACACTGCCATGGTAGGGATTCTCAGAAGGATGTTCAACATTCACCCCGGCGAGGGTGCCAAAGTATTGGCGTTCACCTTCCTGACGGTACTACTCAATGCTGGCCTTGGCCTTGGCATGAGTGCGGCTGACTCATTGTTCCTGTCCCATGTGGGTGCCGCGCACTTGCCAGTCGTCTACCTCGGAGCCCCGCTCGTTCTGCTCGCTTACATCCCTGTCAGCGTCTGGCTGATGGGGTGCATCGGCAAGACAGGATTGTTCCGTTTTACCTTGATCATCATGGCAGTTGGCGGTGTTGCCGTCTGGGGAGGGGCAGCGCTGCCGGAGGGAATCCTGCCGGGGCAAAGCCTCTACTACGCCGCTAAAATTTATACGGGTGTCTGGTACGTTGCCCTTTACTCCCTGCTTTGGAGCTTTATCGACAGCTACTTCGATATTCTTGATGCGAAGCGGTTGTTCTCGCTGTTCGCAGCGGGCACATCACTGGGCATGATGCTCGGCGGTGCGATGGTGGTCGGACTTGTGGATCTCATTGGAGTTGAGCAATTGTTCCTTGTCTGGGCAGCGATCAGTCTGGCGACCGTCCCGTTTTTGGCGATGGTGACGCGCCGCTGGAAGTCATTGGAAAGTGACGCGCACGACGAGGAAGGGCCAAGGATTGGATTTATCGATCAGTGGCGAATCGTCGTGTCGACCGCTCGTCAGTCAAAGTTCCTCTGGGTGTTTGGAACCGTGCTCGTCACGACTCTGGTGATCAATACTCTCTGCGAATTTCAATACATGCGCATCTTCGAGGAAGGCCGCACGGAAGCTGAGATCGCCGGTCTGTTCGGCAGGCTCTATTTTGGCGTCAATGCGTTCAATTTGATGATGAACCTGTTTCTGTTCAATCGGCTCATCGCAACCTTCGGCGTGCGGAATACCGCTCTCATTCAGCCAGTCGTTTACATTGCCAGCTTCTCATTCTTTTTCATAAGCAGCGGCTTCGGTGCGGCAGTGGCAGGGTTTGTTGCGTTTCACGGCGTGATGGCATCCATTGAATACAACAACCAGAACCTGCTGTTCAACGCCCTGCCCGAACGCGGCAAGGCGGAAGTGCGGGCCATTGTCGAAGGGATCATTGAACCAATGGCCGTTGCCCTGGCAGGACTGTTTCTCGTCATCGTATCTTCCCGCATCAGTGCAGATGCGATCACAGTATCCGGGCTCCTCCTTGCGCTATTTGCGTTTTGTGCGGCACTGGCATTGCGGGCTGAATACGTCACGGCGATGGTTGCCAAGTTAAAGGATGCGTGGCTGAGTTTCTCCAGCGAAGCCGATCAGGTCGTCGCGCTTTCTTCATCTGATGTGAAGCTTCTTCGGGATGCGGCAGCTTCAGCGGATCTGAACCGCGCCCTGACAGCTGCACAATTGTTGTGGCGCAGCGGCGATCGAGATACCGCCCTCGATGCGTTGGCTGATGCGATAGGCAACGATGCGACGGCCCCGCCAGAAGTGATGGAGACGCTTCGCATTCTCGCGCGCACGGCTGAGGAGCAGAACCATGCGGCTCTGCGGATTCTTGAGCAATGGCCCAACCGCTCGGGAATTGGAGGTGCGGTGCGTGAGGAACTTGAGCGGTGGCAAAATGTTGAGCAGGCGGCAGGGGGCGGCTCAGGTCAACGCAATGATCTATCGAAAGGTCTGACAGCACTCACCTCGACACCGGTCGAAGAGAGAGAATATCTTCTGAACAAACTGATGCCGCTGCTCGATGGCGACAGTGTGGAAGCTGTGCCTCCGCTGCTGGAAACCGTGATGGATGGAGATGGCGCAGTACGCATGCGGGCACTGGCAGCGCTGGCACGGGTGGGCGATCCAGATTGTATTCCTCCATTGCTGTCGGTCGGCGCACAGTTTTCACCCGCAGAGCGCAGGCAGGTGGAAGATCTTTTGACGACGATCGGACTCCGTAGTGTGCCGAACCTGGTTTCATTGCTCACTGAGTCAGACTGCTGTCATGCGGGCCGATCAATCGGTGCCCGGGCACTGTCAACTCTGGCATTTCCACAGCTGGAGGCATTGTCGGACCGAATACTTTCCGGGGAGATCGACCGAGCCTATCGCTATCTGTTCTCGGAGGCATCCGCGTCGAAGGGCGACGCCAGTATTGAAAATCTGCCGTTTCTCGCTCGTCTTTACCGCGATTTGCGACAGGAAAGTGTCGACTATGTTTTGGAAATGTTGAGCCTCACTGGCCGAATGACAGACCATGAGATGATTGCTGCGTCCCTGCGGTCATCGAATGCAAAAGAACGTGCCAACGCGATCGAAACCATTGAACAAGGCTGTGAGAGGGCGGTGTTCAAAAAATTGCTACCGCTGATCGATGGCCGTACCCTGGAGCGTGCAGTCAGTTCAGCTGGTGGCGGGAGAGGGCAGCTTGAGAGTGACCAGGAGGATGCGAGATTTCTGGTTGAGTCCGTGCGGCGTGGCGGCGAACTCGAGTGTGCCGCAGCATTCCACAGTTTGTGGGGAACTGGACAACGGGGTGCGGGGTTGAACGAGATTACCACCCGGAATCAGCACGGCAGTGGGGCCTCGCCTCTGCTTGCTGAAATGATATCCACGGCTCTCAAACGGGAGGTAAGTCAAAGCAGCAGCGAGCTTCCAAATACCATTGAGAAAGTTCAAATCCTTGCGGGAAGCGCCTTCTTTTCGCAGTTCCGCATGACAGAAATTCTCGATCTTGCCTTGCAGGCGGAAGTCGGATGCTCGGTGGACGGAAGCACCATCTACGAAGCCGGTGACAGTTGCAATGCGGTTTACGTGGTGATGTCTGGCGCGATTGAAGACGGGGAGCAAACCGTGATACAAGGCGGCCTGGTTGGTGGCGAATGTCTGGCCGGGGCGGCACACTATGTGGAGACGGCGGTTTCGCGAGGTGCCCGGGTCATGGTGATTCCCCAGTCCGCGATCTGGCGGGCATCCTGTATTCACCCTAACATTGCGCTGGCACTGCTGGCGCATCAAGTGGAGGTCGACCTTTATGTTGCGTAAGTACGATCTTCGACTGCAGCCCTTGATCGGCATTGTCGTTGCATCTGCGATGGTGATCGCCACCACGTCCTGGAGCTATTTCCTCTACTCCCGGCTGTACAGCACTATTGTGGCTGGGTACGATGCCAAGCTGTTTGCCATCAGTGGAGTGATCGGGAGTTTCATCGATGGAGACAAGCACGCGTCAGTGGTGGAGTCTCGGGATGAGTCCAGTGAGGCCTACGGATCATTGGTCGGCCCAATGAAGCAGATACTCCGAAAAGCTGAGCTGACGTATGTCTACACTCAGGTGTTACTGGATGATCCGGAGTGTATGTATGTGTTGGACGCAACCGAAGGTGAGGATCATACGGAGGTAGGCTACATTGATGAGTTGCCGCCTGCGGATTACGCGGGTGCACGCAAGGTGCTGCAGGGGGATATTCACATTGGTGAAGTGCAGGAAACCGACAACTGGGGAATGATCAAAGTTTCCTACGCGCCCATTGTTGACAGTCAAGGGGATATCAGTGCAATGGCAGGCGCTGACGTGAACCTGAGCGTCATCAAAATGAAAACAAGGATCGCTCTGCTTGCCGCATTCGGCCTGGGTATCATTGTCTTGAGCGTAGGTATCTATGCCTCCGTAGCGGTGGCCAAGCGTCTGACGGAACCTATCAAAGTACTCAAAGAAGGTGCTTTGAAGCTGGCTTCCGGGCGCTACAATCACCGCATTGAAGTAGAGAAACCTCAGGAACTGGCCTTGCTCGCCGGCACATTTAATCGCCTGAGTGACGATCTGGTCGAGACACTGGAAAGTCAACGTTGCGACCATTTAAGAAGCAGGGAATCAGCGGAGCGCTCTGCCAGGATGGAGGAGCTGGCCAAGCGATGTCCTCAGTCAATAGCGGAGAACAGACTTTCTGAAATCGCGGTGGTGAGTCTGTTGGAAGGCACGGCGAAGCATGGAGCAAGAACCTGCTCAAGCTGGGTAGCGTGTGGCGATGAGTTGATCCTCTGGATGGTGCCTGGCGTAGCCAATGCGCTGCAGAGTCTCGAACGCAGATGCGCGATAGGGGATGCACTGCGGCAAATTATTTTACATGGAGCCGAAGGAATCGATGAGATCAGCACTGAGGAAATCTCCGAGATCCTGCAGGGAGACGCTAAGTGTTTTCTGCACTATCGTGCGGGAGACGACAGCGCATGGGTCCATCCATTCCAGCCAATATCTCTATGGCTCTGGGACGGGGAAAAGATGGCAGAGCAGACCGTCTCACAGCCAGGAGTGGTACCCTTGCCAAAGTACGGCGGACTCTTGTTTACCGATGCGGCAGAGCCCTTGTCTGATGCGTTTCAGGAGAGACTGGTGGCAGATCTGGCGGGAGCAAGTTTGAAAGGGGAAGCAGTGCAGCGCCTCGTCGCATTGCTCCAGCAAGTATCGGTGACTCAAGAGACCCTCGTGGGCGGTCTGTTCCCTTCAAGTGTAGAACCTCCAGTTACCTCAAGATGACAGTGATCGAAAAAGCATTCGCGCTTCAGTCAGTTCCTGCTTTCGCAGACTTGCGGATTCAAGATTTGACAGCCATTGCACGTGTGGCAGTGCACCGGCAGTTTGCTGCTGGAGTGACCGCCTATGCCACTGAATCCTTTCTTAAAGAACTTGTGGTGGTGGTGCGGGGCGAACTGGAAGATACGCACGGATTTCCGGTGCCGTCAGTTCTCGGGGTTGCATCCCTTTTGAAGGATCGTCCGACCAGCATAGACCTTTGCGCTGGTGCCGAAGGTGCAGAGTGTCTTTTGATAAGCAAAGGCCACTTTTTTACGATCATTCACCAGTGCCCGGAGATCGTCAGAGCTTTAGTTCAGCAGGGAAGAGGTGCTGAACGAGGGGGCCGGATCGAACCGAAACATCCAACGGAGGACGCACTGTTCGTATGAGAATCTGGAGGCAAAACATGGTGGCAATCGTGCCGCTCTTTCTCTGTTTGGCACTGGCCATCAGCGGGCTGGTATATCAGTTCGTGAAGAGGGAGTTGGTGCGGGGACTACAAGAGGAATCACAGGCTGCGGCAATTTCGATCGCGGCGTTTTCGGAGCAGTTGCTTGCAGGGGATCGGAGTATCGAATCCATAGAGCAATCGGTCGACAGGGCACTGAGCTACGGTTCGATCTTGCGGGTGACGGTGTTTCAGTCAGGGGAACCCCTGATCGATCGCGGGATAACCGAGCTTTCTGGCGGTGAGACCGAGGATACAACAGAACCGTTTGAGACAAGCGACGGCCAGGTGGTCATCGGCGCAGCTGCGCCAGTGATCCACGGGGCCACTGAAGCACACGCCGGCAACGTGATTGTCTACATGGATGCTGCGCGTCTGCCGGAGGGGTTGGCCGAGGTGGTGAGTATCTGCATGATTGGATCATTGCTGACCGTCGTTCTCGGGATTGCCGCGTCAGCGCTCGTGTCGTTGGCTCTGAGGAAGGAGATGGAACCGCTGGGACGGGCCGTGGCCGCCATCGCAAACGGTTCGTCCACTGCTGCAATGGAAACCACTGCAAACGCGCGCGGGATAAGAGAGATTATTGATTTACGAAACACGGTTGCAACGATGGGCAGTGTTCTGGACTGGACCATGCACAAGAGTCAGCTGCTGGTAAGCTGTGCAGGCGATGCTCCGGTATCTGGTTCCAGACAGCTCGCAGAGAAGGGTGCGGAAGGAATGGATGTCTCTGTTCACCTGTTGCCCGTAGACCAGGCTTCCGATGATCGAACCTTCCTCGAAACCGTACGTTCTGCGGGAGGTGAATTGATCGCGTTTTTCGGATCAATCGATGCGTGCGGTGATCAATGGGAGCGCCGGATGAGGGCGGGTGCGGTCGTCCACTATTTACGTTCGCGCTTGTCAAAGCGTTCCTGTTGCTCCTCCGACATCTTGCAGCGGTGTGCCATTCTCTTTGACCTCAGTGATCTCACTCTCGTGCGCTGCGATATTGCGAGGGCTCAAGCATTCGAGGTCTTCCGCCTTCGAGCCGACCGGGTGATCGATCACGAGAGCATTCCAAGCTCCGAATCCATGCACCTGTTTCACAACGGCGGACGCCATCTCGATGCGTTGTTCAAAGGGTTGACGGCCAGTCTGCCCGCCATGTCTGCTGCCGAACTCACTCATCGTGCCACCGCTCTTTTGGATCACTCATCTCAAATGTTATGCGTGGTCATCGGATCGATTGCTTTCGATCCAAAGCCGTCGTCAACAGTCCCCGCACTTTCTACTTCATCACTAGCCACTTCCCATTATGCGTAAGAAATTCGGTATCCGCACAAAGGTGCTTCTCATTTCGTCGCTGGCGAATCTCATTTTTACCGTCGGCTACACGGTCTATTCCTATCGCTTGCAAAAAGCGGAGATCATTGAAGGGATCAATGGCAAGCTGAATGCCGCCGCAAGAGCACTTCCCATGCTGGTGCCGGACGGGTTTCATGATCAAGTGACCGGTGCTGATTCGGTCGATCACGAAACTTACACTACCGTGATGGAGCACCTGAGTGCATACTCGGAGAGCATAGGCATCACTTATCTGTACAGCTATGTCGAGATGGATGGTAGATTTTATGTCGCCTCGACAAATGCTACAGAGGAGGAAATGGCCGAGGGCACAGAGACCCAGTTTTTTCAACTCTATGAAAGACCGCCTGCGAGCATGATGAATGCATGGGCGACACGCGATGCCACGTTTGATGAATATGAAGATGAGTGGGGGAGTTTTCGTTCGATTTTTGTCCCTGCGATGACCGAATCCGGACGCCAGTTCGTGGTGGGTGCCGATGTGTCGACCAACTTCATCCAGAGGACGCTGGCAAAAACCCTGATGATCTGCATTGGATTTGGAGTGGGGGCGTTTTTAGTGCTCTGGGCTGTTGCGTCACTGCTGCTCAATCGTATCCTGCGTCCAATCGGAAGTTTGTCCGCGGTGATTCGCAAGACGGTCGAGCAAAATTTTGCACTCAAGGATGAGCAGCGCCTGGAGCTGGAAGCGGTGTCCAATCGGCATGAGGATGAGGTCGGGCATTTGTCGTCGGCGTTCCTTGATATGGACAGCCGGCTGCAGCAGTACATTACAGATCTCCGTGAGACCACGGCTGCAAAGGAGCGTGTTGAGGGAGAGCTGAAAATCGCCTGGGAGATTCAGCAGAATTTCCTTCCTCAAGTCCTTCCTGGAGGTGTCACTGCGGAAAACTTTGACCTGCATGCATTCCTGACGCCGGCGAAGGCCGTGGGCGGCGACCTCTACGACTTCTATCTGATGCGTGACAATAAACTCTGCTTTGCCATCGGGGATGTATCGGACAAGGGAGTGCCGGCAGCGATGACGATGGCCGTCACCCTTACATTGTTCCGTTCGCTTGGGCAGCGCTTCCTTGCGTGCGAAGAGTTGATGACGGAATTAAACAATGCCTTGTGCCGTCATGTGTCCACGGGTCAGTTCGTGACTATGCTCGCGGGCGTGATTGACGCGGAGACCGGAGAAGTCGTCTACAGCCACGCCGGCCACAATCAACCCTACATCGTCAGGCCGAGC
>JAGROY010000117.1 GCA_020439995.1 Verrucomicrobiia bacterium | reverse complement strand
AAATTTCGCCGGCAAATGGTCGCACTATGAAGAAGCTCTGCGCGTGCCCCTGGTGATCTACGATCCTCGCATTCCGGCGCTGTCTGATCAATCAAAGACATCTTCAGACATGACCCTTAATATCGACATTCCGGCGACCATTGTAGACATTGCTGGAGTAACAAAACCGCAGGCATATCAGGGGGCTTCGCTGTTGCCTACAGTACGCGGCGAAATCGTGGACGGCTGGCGTGGTGACATGTTCTGCGAGCACCTGATGAATCACAAGCAGATTCCAAAATGGGAAGGCGTGCGCAATAGCCGCTACAAGTATGCCCGCTACTTTGATCAAGAGCCGCCGTACGAGTTTCTTCACGACCTTCAAATCGATCCGAGGGAGGTGCGTAACCTGGCCACGGACGATCATTTTTCCAGCATTCTGGATCAGCTCAGGCAGCGCTGTGACGCACTGAAGGATGGCTATGCGAAGGCTGGCGAAGCAGCGCGGGCCGCGTCCGATTCCAACTAGCTAGATTACAAAAATGGAAGTTTCGTCAACTTTTGCAGATCCCGGGGAAGTGATGGCACTTCTCAGAGCTTCGACTGTCTTTCGCGATGTGCCGGAAGAAGACCTCGCGGCCCTGGCTGCCGGATTCGTAGCGCGGGAATTTCCAGCGGGTGAAGTCGCTGTCAGGGAAGGGGAGCGCGGCCACGAGATCTTTCTCATTACCGCTGGCTCGTTCGATGTGTTCGCCAGCGAAGCCAGTGGCAGACATCGGCTGGACACACTTGGAGCTGGAGCCATTTTTGGTGAAATCGCGGCCCTCACGGGAGGCAGGCGCTATGCGACGGTGCAGGCTGCTGTCGACTCCATTGCTCTGGTGAATGAGGAAAAGAATTTCCACGAAGTGCTGCGAGCATCCCGTACATTGTCCGAAGCAATTCTACGATCGCTAGATCGCTACGCTTGATCTAAGCTCCCCACCTTTACTGAAGAACCCAAAATTACCGAAGTATCCCATATGTTCCGACACCCTAAATCCTCAATCAAGCTCTGGAAGCTGGCCTTTTTTGGCGCGACCTGCGGTGCTTGTTTGACTTCTGCTGCCACAGCGCTTGAGTTCAAAAAAGGCGATCATGTCGCAGTGATTGGCAACACCCTGGCCGACCGCCTTCAAGTCCATGGCTGGATGGAGGCGCTGCTACAGCATGAAAACTCCGACAAGAACCTCGTGTTTCGCAATCTGGCATTCCCCGGTGATACGGTGACCAAGCGGCCACGGAACTCAGGATTCTCCTCGGACGAGGACTACCTCAAGCTGGTGAAGGCAGACGTCATTTTCGCGCTCTTCGGCTACAACGAGTCGTTCGAGGGCGCGGCGGGAATTGAAGGCTTCAAAAAGGATTTGGGCGAGATGATAGACCGCTACAGAGCGCTCCAACCCAATGGTAAGGAAGCCCCGCGTATCGTCCTTTTTTCACCCATTGCCCACGAGAATCTGAAGTCGCCGAACCTTCCAGATGGCTCTGCGAACAACGCACGACTGGCACTTTACGCTGCTGCGATCAGGGAAGTTGCTGAGGCCAAGAAGACGGATTTCGTTGAACTGTTCGAGGCAACCAAAAAGCTTTACGACACAGTCGATACACCTCAGACCATCAACGGTATTCATTTGACCGAGGAGGGAAATCGGCACCTGGCAGAGATTATCGCTGGGCAGCTCACGGGAGAAAACGTGTCGGCGTCGCCGGCGATCGAACCACTGCGTGCAGCAGTGCTGGAGAAAAACTGGCACTGGTACAACCGCTACCGTGCGGTGGATGGAAATGACGTATGGGGTGGGCGCTCAAGTTTGAAATTCACTGATGATCAGACCAATTTCGAAGTCCTCCAGCACGAGCTGGTGATGCTGGACATCATGACCGACAACCGCGACCCGCTCATCTGGGCCGCGATCAAGGGGGAGAATTACAAAGTGGACGACAGCAATGTCCCGGGACCTGTCCCGGTGAAGAGCAACGTGGGTGGTGGCAGTGCCAGTTCCAGCGCAGAGAAGGAAGGTTCGCTCGAATACATCAGCGGCCAGGAAGGCATCTCCAAAATGTCGATGCCCGAGGGAATGGAAGTGAATCTCTTTGCAGACGAGAAGATGTTTCCTGAGCTGGTGAATCCAGTGCAGTTAAACGTCGATAGCAAGGGGCGGCTCTGGGCCGCAGCGTGGATGACGTATCCCAAGTGGGAGCCTCTCAAGCCAATGAACGACCGCCTGCTCATTCTGCCTGACGAGAACCGTGACGGCGTCGCTGATAAGGTGATTACCTTCGCCAAAGTGCACAACCCGCTGGGATTTGAATTCTGGAATGGTGGCGTGCTTGTTGCATCCCAGCCGGATATCATTTTCCTCAAGGACACCGATGGTGACGACGTGGCCGACGTTCGCGAAGTTTATCTTCAGGGAATTGGTTCGGCGGACACTCACCACTCCGCGAACAACCTGATCTACGGACCTGATGGTGCCATCTACTGGCAGAGCGGAATCTTCCTCCACAACAACATCGAGCATCCCTGGGGCCCATCATTGAGCACGGGAGCGTCTGCGATGTATCGCTTCGACCCGCGTCGCTACACGATCACGATGCATGCTGGGAACAGCCCGAATCCGCACGGCATCAGCTTTGACTACTGGGGGTACCACTATGCTAACGATGGCACGGGCGGTAACACCTTCCAGGTTCGCCCAGAGGGCAACGGATTCCGCATGTATAAACTGCTCGAGAAGGAAGTCCGTCCGGTGCCGGCCAACCAGATCGTTTCCAGCGACAACTTCCCCGAGGAAATGCAGCAGGAATTCCTCATCTGCAACACTATTGGATTCCTGGGAATCAAGCGCTACGAGCTTAATCGTGACGGTGGTGTAGTGCAGACCCGCACGGAAGGGCGCGGCGCGGACAAGAAAACAGTCACCACCACCACGAAGCCAGGTGAAGTCTGGGGAGAGCCGATCGGAGATTTGTTATCGAGTTCTGACAAAAACTTCCGGCCCACGGATGCTCAGTTCGGTTCGGATGGCGCTCTTTACATTGCCGACTGGCATAACGTGATCATCGGGCACATGCAGCACAACGTGCGCGATCCCAATCGCGACCACCAGCACGGGCGAATCTACCGGATGATCGCGAAAGATCGTCCGCTTCAGGCACCTGTTGAAATCGCTGGAGCTCCGATTCCCAAGCTTCTCGAAGCTCTTGAGCATCGGGTAGATGGGGTGCGTCAGCGCGCCCGTGTGGAGTTGAGTGCCCGTGACACTGGAGAAGTTATCGCAGCGTGCAAGGAGTGGATGAAGAAGTTCGACCCGAAGAAAGAGGAGGACGCACACCATCTTCTTGAGGCGCTGTGGCTCCATCAGCAGCACAATGTTCGCAACCCGGAGTTACTCGCCGCGCTTCTGGGATCACCTGCGGTGCATGCCCGGATTGCCGCCAACACCGTGCAGCATCACTGGTTCACCGCCGATCCCACCAAGAACGGCCCGGCAGCTATCGAGGAGGAAAAAGCCGAGGTGGCGCAGAAATCTGGCGTCATCTCAGATACCGATGAGTTCACTGAGGTGCGTATCGCCACAGTGGTGGAGAAGCTTCACTTCGCGATTAAAGAATTCAGTGTCAAGGCAGGCAAGAAGATCAAGCTCACCTTTGTGAATCCAGACTTCATGCCGCACAACTTCGTCATCGTCCAGCCCGGTGCTGCCGATGAAGTGGGCCTGGCTGCAATGCAGCTCGGAGCCAAAGGTTTCGAGCTGCAATGGGTGCCGCAGAGCGACAAGATCATCGCGTCCACCAAGTTGATTGATCATCGTGGTGAAGCGGAGCTTGAGTTCACCGCTCCGGCAAAAGCTGGCGACTACCCATTCGTCTGCACCTTCCCCGGTCACCACATCCTCATGCGTGGTGTCATGAAGGTAACGGAATAACAAATATTCCAGCACTTCCCGGCGCCCCATTGCTGAGCATTCGGCAGTGGGGCGCTTTTTTGCGCACGCATTCTTCTTGCACGGGCAGCCCTCTGATCCTTACGGTTCCGACTCAACCCAACTTCTGCCAAACCATGCAAACCCTTCTCATCGCAGTCGGTGCTCTCGTTCTCTACATCGTCGCCTACAATACCTACGGACGGTGGCTGGCCAGGAAGATATTCAAACTGAATCCTGACACCGCGCCCCCGAGCCGCGAGCTTCGGGACGACGTTGATTTTGTCCCGACCAACAAGTTTGTGCTATTCGGGCATCACTTCACATCGATCGCTGGCACTGGGCCTATAGTGGGGCCTGCGCTGGCAGTGATCTGGGGCTGGGTGCCCGCGTTGCTGTGGGTAGTGTTTGGATCCATTTTTATCGGTGCCGTGCATGACTTCGGTGCTCTGGTAGTCTCGATTCGCAATCGTGGTCAGACGGTTGGCGACGTGGCAGGGCGGGTATTGGCACCGCGCACTCGGTTCCTTTTCCTGGCGCTTCTGTTCCTGGCGTTGACGATCGTTCTAGCAATTTTCGGCCTGGTGATTGCCGGTGTTTTCAAAGCCTATCCTCAATCGATCGTTCCCTGCCTGATCCAGATTCCCATCGCAGTGGCGATTGGGGTGTGGTTGCACAGGAAAGGCGCAAGTTTACTGGTGCCCTCGCTGATGGCCCTCGCTGTCATGTACCTCACCGTCTACTTCGGAGACTGGGGATTTCTTCATGCCTGGAATCAGTGGCTTGCCAGTCTTCCGATTCTGGTCTGGGTCGTAATTCTGTTAGTGTATTCTTACGTCGCATCGGTACTGCCAGTGTGGACGCTGCTGCAACCCCGGGACTTTATCAATTCACTACAGCTGCTGTCGGCGCTGGGACTGATCGTTGTCGGACTCATTGTCGCTGGCGTGTTTGGAGTAGACGTCAATGGCGCACGGCAGAGTCTCGAAATCGTGGCGCCAGCCATCCGAGCGGGCACGGACGCGCCCATGGGAGCACCGTTGATTTTTCCCTTTCTCTTTGTCACTATCGCGTGCGGTGCCATTTCGGGATTCCATTGTCTCGTATCCTCTGGAACCTCATCGAAGCAACTCCAGTGCGAAACCGATGCCCAGGCTGTCGGCTATGGCTCCATGCTGACGGAAGGATTCCTGGCTGTGCTGGTGATCATCGCATGTGTCGCGGGACTCGGTCTTGGAATTCCTGGAACCGACGATGGCTCAGTGCTGACGGGAAAGGCGGCTTATCTGGCAAGATATGACAACTGGGGAGCTTCAAGTAAACTCGCGGTTGGCGCATTCGTCGATGGATCCGCCAATTTCCTCAAAGCTCTCGGCCTGCCTGCTGCCTTCGCCGTCGCCCTCATGGGCGTTTTTGTCGCTTCGTTTGCCGCCACAACCCTCGATACCGCCTGTCGGCTGCAGCGTTATGTGACCCAGGAACTCGCGGGCGCATTTAAGATCAATGTTCTCACTAACAAACACACCGCCACCATTTTTGCCGTTGTGCTGGCTGGGCTCATCGCCGCAATGCCCGCTCCCGGTGCCACCTGGGCCATGGATAATCTTGGCAAAGGTGGCCTCATTCTCTGGCCCCTGTTCGGTGCCACCAATCAGTTGCTGGGCGGTCTGGCATTCCTCGTCATTCTGTTCTGGATGTGGCGTCGCCAATTGCCCGTCTGGTTTATCGTTATCCCTGCGATCTTTATGCTTGTCCTGCCCGCTGGAGCCTTGTTCATGCAGTTGTTTGTCGGCGACAGCGCGTGGCTTACTGGAAAAGTCCCGAACTATCTTCTCGGTGCATTCGGTCTGGCTACTCTGGCTCTTGAAGGCTGGATCGTCTTCGAAGCCCTTGCTGCCTGGCCAAAAGCCAAAGGCGTACTGGAAGAGGCGCTGCCACCTCTGACCAGACGTGACCCGCAGGCAGAAGGCGGACGTTCCTGTTGATCGATTGCAATCAGGCAGTGTTGTCTGTAGGTTTTCAAAGATGCGCAAGGACTTCCACCAGCAAAGGATTGAGGCACGGATGATTACCGTTTTGGAAGTCGGGGCCTGGGTTGTGCTCGTCCTTCTGGTGACGGTGCATATCTTAATGATGTTCGACGTCAGGATCACCCTGTTGCTTACACTTCCCGGGTTCGGAATGACGGTTCCTGTGGGGGTGATTTTGTTCTCCCTCGCAGCACACGCCGTCTCGTACGATCTTCGGAGGTCGAATGGTACGGTCGATTCGTTTTACCCCGCCCTTTGGAAGCATTGCAGCCTCTTTGTTAGAGGTGTCGTGATAGTGCTGTCTCTCTATTGCGTGGCGTTCGTGTTCAGCGTTGCATTCAGTTACTTTCCCTCTGCCAGTAACAGTGTCCTGCGCAACATTTCACTGGGGCTCGTGGCCTTTCAAGGAAGTTCTCTGATGGTGATTCACTCGGCCAGGCAGCATCGTAATTCCCTGTCAGGCGATTGACCCGCCGCCGTCCTATTTCTTCGTCGCCAGAGCTTTTTCGATGGCGGTTTGCAGGTAGCTGCTGACCTTGTCGTATCCGACTTGAAGTTGAACGAAGGCGGGGAGTTCTTCCCAGGTGAATGCAGTGACGCCAGTGCTGTGCATCATGCGGGGTCCGGATTCGACAATGCTGAGAACTTCTGGCCCCTCGATCAGTGTGCCGCCTTTGGTTTTGAATGAGGCGAGATTGGCGGTCGACCGCTTTAGGTCTTTGACTTCTTTGAAGGGGGCCTTGGTAACTGGATTAAATCCTTTCACCTGTCGAAATCCTTTGCCTTGAACGAGAACTGCTGCCAGATCGTTGAGGATCGCCAAGCCCTTGGCTTCGTTTTTGGCGGTGCCTTCGCCAAGAATCATGAAGCGCGCCACTTCATAGACGGCAGTTACGTTGCCCGTTTCCGCTGCTTTTTTATACAGCTCGAAGGCACGCACGGGATTGTAGGCATAGTCGGTTCCCGTGGCATACCGTTTTGCATCGAGGAGAAGGTCATCGACAAAGCGGTCCACATTTTCGCTGGCGCCGGTTGCTGTGGACGGTCTGGCGGAGTCAGGTTCCAGTTCGATTGGACTGGTCGGATCGATAGTGTCCTGAGAAAAGAGGCAGGGGGACATCGGCCACAGGCAACTAATGGCGACTGCTCCTGCCAACGAAAGCAAGACGCGGCCTCGCTGTGGCTTGCCGATCGAGCCAGCGGAGGGTTCAAATTGCTCAATTGCGGACTGTGCCGTCTTCATGTCGAATAGATTCAGAGTTTGAGGCAAAACGTAGAACAACCTGCAAACATTAGAAGTGATTTTTCAAGTTCACGCACGGGAACCCAAGATTTCACCTGCGATTCACTGAACTCCGGGTAGTTTGCGTTGTTTCGCAAGTGTTAAATGTTCTCGATGATGACCTGTCCCCGGATCTCTTTGAATCTCGTCATGATGCCAATGATGTTTGTCGCAATTGCTCCGGCTTGGGGCGATGTCATCATCACTGAGTTCATGGTAAGTAATTCCAAAGCAGTGGACGATGCTGATGGCGATAGCCCGGACTGGATCGAGCTCTACAACACCGGGGCCAGCGCCGCATCCCTGCAAGGCTTTATGCTCACGAATGATCCAGCAGTTCCACAGAAATGGACATTCCCGGATATCACTCTCGCACCGAACGCGTTTCTAGTGGTGTTTGCTTCCGGCAAAGACCGATTGGCACCAAATGACGAACTGCACACGAATTTCACCCTGCCGTCTGAGGGGGCCTATGTCGGCCTGCGTTCCGAGGACGGGACGATTCTCTCCGAGTTTGACCTGGCTGGGATTCAGCAATACGAAGACGTTTCGTTTGGCGTTGGACAGTCCGGCTTGCGTGTCGAGACCACATTGCTGGCAAGCGGTCGGCCCGGTCGCGCATGGGTTCCGACTTCGGATATTGGATTAAACTGGACGCAGCCCGGATTCGACGAGGGTGCCTGGAACGCGGTGACTACTGGTGTTGGCTACGAGCGTTCCAGTGGCTACGGGCCTTTGATCGGGGACGGCGGCGATTTCGAAGATGCGATGTACAACACCAATGGTTCCGTATACCTGCGGGTGCCGTTTGAGGTGAGCGATACCTCTGGAATCGTTTCGCTCACTGTGCGGATGAAGTACGACGACGGCTTCGCTGCGTTCCTCAATGGCGTTCGGGTGGCGGATGCCAATGCACCTGCCACGCTGCGTTGGGATTCGCTTTCAACCGGGCTTCACGATGACTCCGCAGCGGTCGTATTTGACGATTTTGACATCACCAGTTTTGCCCGTGATTTACATGAGGGCACGAATCTGCTGGCGATCCAGGGACTCAATACGAGTCTCAACAGTTCCGATCTCATCATCATGCCAGAAGTGCGAGTTGCCCGGCTGACGGACGCTGAGCTTGGCGATCCCGGCTATCTTTCGTCACCGACGCCGGGAGCATTCAATGCTGACAGTTTTAATGGGTTTGTAAGGGATACCAAGTTCACCGTGGACAGGGGATTCTTCACGGATCCCTTTATTCTTGAAATTACTTCAGGCACTGAGGGTGCAGAGATCCGTTACACTACCGATGGCTCCGATCCCACTGCGGCCAGTGGAACTCTCTACACGGGTGCTCTGACTATTTCAAAAACCACGGTACTGCGTGCTGCGGCGTTCATGGATGGGCTCGTGCCCTCTAATGTTGACACACACACCTACTTGTTTCTGGATGACGTGCTGCGTCAGTCTCCAGATCATGAAGTCCCACCGGGCTGGCCGGAAGATGGTGCCGTAAACAATCAGGCGATGCGCTACGGCATGAGCCAGCGCGTGGTGGACACGGTACACAAGCCCGCCGAGGTGATCGCTGCGCTGCGCAGTGTTCCCACATTCTCGGTAGTCACGCCACTGGAGAATCTCTTTGATCCAGCGCGCGGAATCTACACGAACCCGGGGAATGGTGGCAGAAACTGGGAACGTCCGACATCGCTTGAACTCCTCAATCCAGACGGCACGAAGGGCTTTCAAATCGACGCCGGCATTCGCATCCGCGGCGGCTTCAGCAGGACGACGGGAAATCCGAAGCACGCGTTCCGGCTTTTCTTCCGCAGCGAATACGGCGACGCTAAGCTCCACTATCCCCTGTTCGGCGACGAAGGTGTGGAGACCTTTGACAATATCGACCTGCGCACCTCGCAGAATTACTCGTGGGGATTTCAAGGTGACACCAGGAATCTGTTTCTTCGCGATGTATTCTCCCGGGACATGCAGGGAAAAATGGGCCATCCCTACACCCGCAGCCGGTTTTACCACCTTTACATCAATGGCATCTACTGGGGGCTCTTCCAGACTCAGGAGCGCGCAGAGGCTTCGTTCGGCGAAAGCTACTTCGGCGGCAACAAGGAGGACTACGATGTGCCAAGCAAATACGGATCTACTACGGATGGCAACCGCGATGCTTTCAACCACCTGTGGCAGGAGGCGACTTCTGGATTTGCCTCAGATACGCGTTACTTCAGGGTGCAGGGGCTCAATACGGATGGCTCGATCAACCCGGAATACGAGCGGCTTCTCGATGTCGACAATGTCATCGACTATATGATTCTCACCTACCACACGGGCGATCGAGACGGCCCTGGATCCCGCTTTACTCAGCCCAATCCAAACAATTTTTTCGCGATCTACAATCGGGAGAATCCGGATGGCTTCAAGTACTTCGAGCACGACTCAGAACATTCCCTCGATACTGGCGAAACAAACATGGTCTCACCGTTCACTACTGGCAGTAGCGCCAGTCAATTCAATCCCCACTGGCTGCATGAGCAGCTGATGTCCAATGCCATCTATCGCGAGCGCTTCATCAACCGAGTGCAGCAGTTGTTTTTCAACGATGGACTGCTGACTGGCGGGAACGCTAACAAAGTGCTCAATTTTCGCGCTGACCAGATCGATCAGGCGATCATTGCCGAGTCTGCGCGCTGGGGCTGGCTGGGCAGTGAGAACAATCCGCTGACGCGGTCGAACTGGCTGACCACCCTGAACACTACTCGCAGCTGGCTCAACGCCCGCAACAAGATTGTGATCGAACAACTGCGAGCGGTTGACTGGTTTCCCGAGACCGATGCCCCGGAATTTGTCCAGCCGGGAGGCCCCGTGGCTCCAGGATTTGGCCTCCGATTCCGCAGCTCCGCAGGTTCCCTTTATTTTACCATCGATGGCACTGATCCCCGTGGCAGCGGAAATGCCGCAAGCGCGACGGCGGAGCTGGCAGCTGCGAACAGCAGTGTTCCGTTGCCCGATGGCGTCATTACGGTCAGCGCACGTGTGCGACAGGGCAGCGAGTGGTCGGCGCTCAGTGTTGCCACATTTCAAGTGGGAATCCTCCCTGCCGCGGCTGACAACACGGTCATCTCAGAGTTGATGTATCACCCGGCACCGCCGACGGAAGCAGAGATCGCCGCTGGTTTCACCGATCAGGACCAGTTCGAGTTTGTTGAGATCCGCAATTCCAGTGGCTCGCGCATCGATCTGGGTGGTGCGATTTTCACCGAAGGGATTACTTTCACTTTTCCAGTGGCAACCGTTTTGCAACCTGGCGCATCGCTGGTTATCGTTAGCGATCTTGACGCGTTTGGTCTTCGCTACGGTGGTGCGATCATTCCCGCAGGCGCATATCAGGGAAATCTGGCGAACTCTGGGGAACGGCTGCGCCTGGCCGATGCCGTTGGTGTGACTATCGTCGACTTAACTTACAACGACGGTGGCGAGTGGCCGCGTCTCGCAGATGGCGAAGGGTACGCCCTGACACTGCGATCAAGGGCAGGCAATGGCACTGCGATCGAACCTGCAGCATGGCGTGCCAGCGCTGCGCCTGGAGGATCGCCCGCAGCGGACGATTCGCAGACATATGCAAGCTGGCGGGAATTCCACTTTTCGTCGGAAGAACAGGAAGACGCAGCGGCTTCTGGTGATGGGGCCGACCCTGACGGCGACGGTCTGGCGAATCTGGGCGAGTACGCGGCAGGCTTGGATCCGCACCTGGCAGATGCAACGAGCGTCGCATCTATCCAGTCTGAAGCCGTGGCATCGGGTCAACGGATCTGGCTTGGCCTGCGCATGGCAGTCAGCGCCGATGAAGTCATCTCGATTCCGCAGTTTTCCAATGACCTAACCAGTTGGACGGACATTGGTGCTGCCGAAATCGACCTTGATGACGAATGGGTTCCGGAATCATCCCGACCGGGAATAGTGCACCGTCTGTGGGAGATAGGACGCGCTCCAGTGACGGAGCCAACTTTGCACTTTCGTTTCCGATTCGAGCCGGTGGAGTGAAATCTACGAGCGGCAAAGCTTTGTTGCCTTTGTTGCGACAAACGTCTTGATGTAGCGCGCGAGGATCTCATCGGAGTCAGGCCCCCAATCGTCCTCATAGAATCCGGTGATGGAGAAACCTGCATCGATCTGGCCGCCGAGTTGATCATCGAGTGAATGTCCGAAAGCAGCTGGCTCGTTCATCGCTGCGTAGCGTGAGAACTCTTCGTCAGAGATGCTGGTAAGATCCGAGTAGGGAATTTGATGACGCACTGTTAGTTCGCCCCTTTCGTGTAACATTTCGTCGAAAATGTAGCGGACTGGGTTGCAGAAACCTGACACCAGTGTGCCGCCAATTCGCAGCACCCGGTAGGCTTCATTCCAGACCGGTCGCACATCTGGGACGAAGCAATTTGAGCACGGGTGCAGAATGAAGTCGAAAGACTCAGGTTCGAAGCAACTGAGATCACACATATCGCCCAGCACGGTCGCAATGTTCAGATTTTCGCGGTCCGCTACCAGGCGTTCTTGCGCCAGTTGGCCGGGCGAATTGTCGAACACCGTGACGTTCGCGCCAGCAGCGGCAAGGACGGCACCTTGTTGGCCACCGCCGCCGGCCAGGCAGAGAACGTCACAGTTAGGCAGTGGTGGAAACCAACTCCCCGGAACAGGGCGGGATGGTGTGACGACAATCGAGAAATTGCCAGTGCGGGCATTCAGAATGGTTTCACTATCGACGGGAAGGGTCCAGCGGTTTCCAGCATTGACTTGAGCATCCCACATTCGGCGGTTGTAGGCCGTTACGTCTATTGGCTTCTCGTGCACGAAGGCATTCTACGCAATGCATTCCGGGGCGACCAGCAGAATTCCATCTCGCATCGCTGCCGGAGATCGGGTGTATTGCGGGATATGAGATTCAATAGACGACGATTCCTGAAAGTTGCCGCCACAGGTGCCGGCACGGTAGCTGTGGGCTCCCATGCGCAGTCACCCGTTTCAACACGGCTGCCAGACGAGCGCCCTCACCCATCGGGTGTGAAGGGCTACGGCTATCAGTTGCCGTCCTTCCCTACGGGGAGCCGCCTGGTTTTCCTGGGCGACTCGATCACTGACATGAACTGGGGGCGCAATGAAAAGGATCGCAATCACTACCTTGGCCACAGCTACGTTTATCTGATCGCTGCAAGGCTGGGCGTCGATATGCCGGAAGTAGAGCTGGATTTTTACAATCGCGGAATCAGCGGGAACACCGTGGACGATCTTCAAGCACGCTGGCAGAAGGATGCGGTCGACATGAAGCCTGACCTTCTAAGCATTCTGATCGGTGTCAACCATGTGAGCAGGGGAGGAGGCACGGGGTCGTATGAGGGCACCTACCGCAGGATTCTTGGCAAAAGTCGTGAGGCCAATGCGGAACTGCGACTGGTGCTGCTCGATCCCTTTGTGCTTCCATCGGGCAGGCTCAAAGATGAGGAGCAGTGGAAGAAATGGCGCGAAGAAATCGACAAAATGAGTGGTATCGTGGAGCGGCTCGCCACGGAGTTCGATGCGGTTCACGTGAAAACGCAGGAAATCTTTGACGTGGCGGCTGCTAGAGTGAGCCCGGAGCATTGGCTGTGGGACGGTGTGCACCCACTGCCGCAGGGGCACGAGTTGATTGCCCGCAACTGGCTGCAGGAAGTGAGCAGCCGGTGGCCCCGGTGACTTCGAAGATGCTTCCAATGTTGAGTCGGGGCTCGACAATGGCTCCCGGCTGCCAAAAGGATTCCCGCCACTCAAGAATTTCACCTGAAACCCTCTACCTCATGAGAACCATATTCCACCTGATTGCCGCCGCTTTGCTCGGTTGCGCTGCCATTGTTGCCATTGCCACGCCATCGCTCGCCGATGTGTTCGAGCTGCGTACTTACACTACGAACGAAGGAAAGCTGGACGCGCTTAATGCCCGCTTTCGCGACCACACCCTCAAGCTCTTTGAAAAACATGGAATTGAATCGGTTGGCTACTGGGTGCCTACCGACGAGGAAAAATCGAAGAACACATTGATTTACATCATCAAACACAAGAGCCGGGATGCTGCGAAGGAGTCCTGGAAAGCATTCGTATCCGATCCTGAATGGAAGAAAGTAGCCGAGGATTCCCAGAAAGACGGGCAGATTCTCGCTAAGGCACCGGAATCGGTCTACATGGATGCAGCGGATTACTCGACGACATGGGAAAATGGAGCCACAGGCGACTCCGGTGTTTTCGAACTGAGAATCTACAAGGCGGCGGAGGGGAAGCTTGAGAAGCTCGATGCGCGGTTTCGCGATCATACGATCAAGATCTTTGCCCGCCATGGAATGAAGTCGGTAGGCTACTGGCACCCCAGTGATGAGCCGGACTCAAAGGATACGTTGATTTACATCATCCGCCACGACAACAGCGAAGCAGCAAAGGCATCGTGGAAGGCATTCGGGGCCGATCCTGAATGGCAAAAAGCAGCGAAGGAATCAGGTGTTGGAAAATTGGCCAAGGCACCTGAGTCGACCTACATGAAGGCAACGGACTATTCGAGAATTCAGTAAACTCGCAAACAAAAGGAGAGGGGGCATCTTTTTGGTGATGCGAATCTCATTTGCCTCGCTGACCATTCAGGCGAGTATGCCTTTGACCACTTCACCATGCACGTCGGTGAGGCGGAAGCGGCGGCCCTGAAAGCGGAACGTGAGGCGTTCATGGTCGATCCCTAACAGGTGCATCATCGTGGCGTGCAAGTCGTGGACGTGGACGCCGTCTCGGCTGATATTGTAGCCAAACGGATCGGTTTCGCCATAGGCAGTGCCCGCTTTGACTCCGCCGCCCGCCATCCAGGTGGAGAAGCACCGCGGGTGGTGGTCGCGACCGAAGTTGTCGCCGTCGAGTTTTCCCTGCGAATAGTTGGTGCGGCCAAATTCGCCTCCCCAGACTACGAGCGTGTCCTCAAGCATTCCGCGTTGCTTGAGATCGCTGACAAGGGCGGCACTCGCCTGATCCGTTTCGCGGCATTGGGTCGTAATGCCACCCTTTAGCCCGCCGTGTTGATCCCAGCCCGGATGGTAGAGCTGGATAAATTGCACACCGCGCTCGGCCAGGCGGCGCGCGAGTAGGCAGTTGGCGGCATATGTTCCGGGATTACGCGCATCTTTGCCGTAGGAATCAAAAACGTAGTCGGGCTCATCGGCCATGTCGGTGACATCGGGCACGGATGCCTGCATTCGGTAAGCCATTTCGTACTGCGAGATACGGCTTTCAATGGCCGCGTCCGGCGTGTCGGCGAACTGCAGTTCGTGCAGTTCCCGCAAGCGATCGAGCATTGCCCGCCGACTGGTGGAATCGATGCCGTCCGGGTTCGTAAGATATAAGACCGGATCTTTGCCGGAGCGAAAACGCACCCCTTGGTATTCGGATGGAAGAAATCCACTTCCCCAGAGTCGCGATTGCAGCGGTTGACCGCCCTTGCCTTTGGTCAACAGAACAACAAAGGACGGCAGATTCTCGTTCATCGATCCCAAGCCGTAGGTGAGCCATGCGCCGATCGACGGGCGCCCGGGAATCTGGGAACCGGTCTGCATAAAAGTAACCGCCGGCCCGTGGTTGATCGCCTCCGTGTACATCGAGCGGACGACGCAGAGGTCATCGGCAATTTTCGCGGTATATGGCAGGATGTCGCTGAATTCGAGGCCGCTCTGCCCATGTTTCGAAAACTGGAATGGTGATCCCGCAAGCGGCAGCGATGCCTGATTTCCCGACATGCCGGTGAGGCGCTGGCCTTTCCGCACCTCATCAGGAAGCTCCTGCCCGTGCATCTTGTTCAGCATCGGCTTAGGATCGAACGTATCCATCTGCGACGGTCCGCCGCTCATGAACAGGTAGATCACCCGCTTCGCTTTTGGGGCAAAGTGAGGTGCGCCTAACAATCCTCCCACTTCACCACCACTGCGAGATGCCAGTGCTTCCCTCCCAAGCATCCCGTTTAAGGCGAGGCCACCGAGGCCCATGCCGAAGGTCGAGAGGGCTTGGCGGCGGCTCATGCCGAATATCGGCTGGTATCCAGTACAGAGTGCTCTCGAGTTCATCTTATCGCTTGGTAACACATTCGTCGTAGTTGAGCAGCGCCTTGGCCAGCACTGCCGTTGCAGCCAGCTCAGGGACGGCCAGGGATTGATCTCGTGGCGACTCACCAGTTTTCAAAAACTGCTCTGCACTGGCCGGATTCGCAGTGAAGTAGGCCAGCTGCTCGCTGTAGAGGCAGCGCAGCACCGCCACCTGCCGGGCGTCGGGGCGTTTTGAGGTAAGGCGCAGAAACATTTCGTCGATGGTGGCATCGATTTTGTCGCCATGCTTCTTCATGCAATTCTCGGCAAGCTTGCGCCCAGCTTCCGTCATTTGCGGATCATTGAGCAACACAAGGGACTGGAGCGGACTGGAGGTGCGCTCGCGCCTGACCGTGCACACGTCACGCTTGGCGGCATCTAACGCGATCATCACCGGAGCTGCGCCAGACATTTTCCAGTAGGTGTAGACGCTGCGCCGGTAGAGTTTGTCGCCACTGTCCGGGCTGCTGGGAGTGAACGATTCCGCCACATCGTAGGGCTTTACGGGCGGGCCACCCATTTGCTCAACGAGCAGGCCACTGGCAGCAAGGGCATTGTCCCTGATCATCTCAGCGGGCAACCGGTAGCGCGGCCCGCGGGCGAGCAATCGGTTTTCCGGATCGGACGTCATTATTTCGCCCGGCACAAAACTCTGCTGCCGGTAAGTGGAGCTAGTAACGATGGTGCGCAGCAGCTCCTTGGTATCCCAGCCGGAGTCGATAAAATTCAGCGCCAGCCAGTCCAGCAGGTTTTTGAAAACCGGCAACTCTCCCTGGCTGCCAAAGTCTTCGGTGGTACCGACCAGCCCCCGCCCGAACAGCATCTGCCAGTAGCGGTTCACAGTCACACGGGCGGTCAACGGATTGCTGCGGTCGGTCAGCCATTGTGCCAGGCCAAGCCGGTTCCCAGGCGCTCCGGGAGACATCGGTGGCAGAAATGCCGGCGTAGCAGCACCCACTTTCTCCGACCTGCCTTCGTAGTGTCCGCGCTGGAGGACATAAGCAAAAGGAGCACCTGCCTTCTCACGCATTGCCATGATTTCCTCCACGCTGTCCTGATCTTGATTTCGTGCTTTTCGTGCCTCTTGCAGTTTTGCGAGCTGCGCCCGGTAGGGTTCGTTGTGTTTTGCCAGATAGTAATCGTAAGCCAGTCTATCATCTGCCTTCGCAATCGATGGCACCGGCTTCGGTTGGTAGAGCTGGGCCACCTCCAGCGCTGTCAGCTCCCGGTCGAACACGCGAAAATCATCGATGCGCCCGCCTTTGAATCCGCGATCCCTGAAGCGCTCGCCGATCGTGATATTGTCGCCGCCGCTGCCAGTGATATTTTTGTAAAGATTGTCACGCACGATCTCCACCTGAGCAGGTCTACCATCGACATAAAGCGTGAGTCCCTCTGCGCGGCTGGAACCATCCCAGGCAAAGGTGACGTGCACCCATTGCTGCAGGGGCAGCTCATCCGTTGCTTGAACACGCAGTGCGTTGCCGGGCCAGTAGTGGATCAGCGCCCCTGAGAGCCGGCCGTCCTCAATGAGCAGCTCATAGCCACGGCTGGCGGAGTCTGTCCATGCCCTGGAGCGATGAAAAACCACCTCCCGCTCCACCTTGTCAGGTGCCCACATCCATAACGAAACACTGAAGGGCTGATGCCGCGGGAAATTTCCAACGGGTAGAGTCACCGCGTCATCACCGGTGAGTTGAATGGCGTTGCCTCTTCCCGGTCGGCCTTCGATGAGGACGTTGGCCGCCGGGGTTTTGGCGGGTTGATCTTCCCTGGCGAGATTCGCCAGATGCCCGTTCGTGGCATCCTCAAACTCGAAACGTGCCAACTCGCCTTCTACCACAGGTTCATCTGCCGTGAGTGCTTGCTTCCACTGCTCGAAAGCGTCGCGCTGCTCCGTCTTGATCTGTTCTAACGCACGTTCCTCTCCGGCTACTGCAGCCTCCAGCGCTGCCGCCTTTTCCTTTGCCGCTCCATTGCGGATGGCCAGCACCGGTGTCGGAATCGAATCGGTAAAATAGGAGTAAAGGCCAGCCTCATCGATGTTCGCGAAGAACGCCGTGAGCTGGTAATATTCCTTCTGGGTTACCGGATCGAACTTGTGATCGTGACACCGCGAACACTCTAACGTTAACCCCAGGAATGCTGTACCAAAGGTATGCGTCCGGTCTGCGACGTACTCCACCCTGAATTCTTCCGGCACACTGCCTCCTTCCACTTTCTGCTGATGAAGCCGGTTGAAGGTGGTCGCGAGCACCTGTTCATCGGTTGGGTTCGGCAAAAGATCGCCGGCGAGTTGCTCGGTGATAAATTGATCGTATGGCTTGTTGTTGTTGAATGCGTTGATCACCCAGTCACGCCAGCGCCATACCGTGCGATCGCGATCCACCTGATAGCCATAGCTGTCAGCGTAGCGCGCGACGTCGAGCCAGTCAGTCGCCATCCGCTCACCGTAGCGCGGGCTCTTGAGCAATTCTTCCACTAGCTCCTCATAGGCGAGTGGCGATTTTTCATTGAGGAAACGATCGACCTCTTCCGGCGTGGGCGGGAGACCGGTGAGATCAAAATAGAGGCGACGCACGAGGACTTCGCGGCTCGCCTCGGGTGCCGGATTGAGCCCGGGGGTTTCGCGAAGTTTTGCCAGAACCAGCCGGTCGACATCGTTCCGGCACCAGGCATCAGCGGCGAGTTCTTTCGGAACGGCTACTGGTTTCAAAGGAATGAACGACCAGTGGGGTTGATATTCGGCACCCTCAGCGATCCACTGGTGCAGGATCTGCTTTTGTGGTTCTGTGAGTGCGATCTTCGACTCAGGCGGAGGCATCAGCTTATCCGGGTCATGGGAGTAGACGCGTTTAAGCAACTCACTCTGCTGCGGTTCGCCGGGGACAATCGCCCGGCGGGGGGCTTCGTCGGGAGCTGCGAGATTCGCATAGGCATCCGATGCCACATCGAGCCGAAGGCCTGCTTTACGTTTTCCTGAATCTGGGCCGTGACATTGGAAGCAGCGATCCGATAAGACCGGTCTGACATCACGATTGTATTGTACTTCGGCGTTCGTGGGGACGACGACTAGAAGGCCAACGATTACAAGCAGGAATTGAGTCCGTCGTTCGGGGTTAAACATTATCCTAACTCAACGCCACAGCTCCTGCTCAGTCAAGTTTACCAAGAGTCGCTCGATAACGGACCGATGCGCCGCCTCCTCCGGGCAGGCTCAAAATGAGACCTCGATGAAACAATACCGGAAATTTTACATTTTCTTCACAATACGGAAAAAGACGATTGCCGATCAGCCTTGAAATTGACTAAGTAAAAGCATGCGTTGCCCCTTCAACCTGCCCCACCACCTTCCCCTGCTCATCGCCGCGCTGGCATTTGCCTCGCACCTTCCTATCTGTGAAGCTGCCCCTCGAATTTCCGAATTCATGGCACAGAACGCGCACCCTGTGTATTCTGTGGCGGATGAGGACGGGGACTCAGAGGATTGGATCGAGATTGAGAATACTGAAGGAACCGAGATTTCCCTGGAAGGCTGGTACCTGACCGACAATCCAGAAAACCTGACAAAATGGACATTTCCGGCAGTGAAGTTGCCTCCCAATGGCTACCTGATCGTGTTCGCGTCGAACAAGGATCGGGTGAATCCCACAGGAAATCTGCACACGAACTTCACCCTGCAAGCCGAAGGAGAGTTTGTAGCACTCGTTGAGCCAGATGGCACCACGATCGCGTCATCCTACACGCCCCCTGCCCAGTTCAAGGACATTTCCTACGGGATGGGCACCGTCGGAGCGTCCATCGTCTCCGTACCAGTGGATAAAGGCACCACCGCCAAATACTTTGTTGCAGTGACCGACCCTGGTGCGGCTGACTGGAGAACGCCGGAGTACGACGACTCTGCGTGGACCACCGCCGGACTCGCTTTCGGATGGGACACCACTCAGCCCTATCTGGATCTTCTGGGTGAAGGCGGCAATCTGGAAGCGGCAGCACGCAGTGTGAATGCTTCGATTTACGTGAGGGTTCCCGTCATGATTGCAAATCCTGGCGATGTCCTGCGCATGGTGCTCGACCTGAACTGGGAAGACGGTGTGGTCGGTTACTTGAACGGGAATCAGATTCTTTCGGAAAATGCACCAAGCCCTCTGGAGTGGGATTCCTCAGCGACGGGCTCACATAACGACTCCGAGGCCCTGGTCGCTGACACCTACGAGATTGACTTCACGGGCAAGCTGGTTGCTGGCACAAACATTCTGTCATTTCAAGTGATGAATTCGAGCGCTGGAGGATCCGACCTGCTGCTGCTGCCGAAGCTCACCATGGAAATGAAAGACAGTGCTGCGGGTGGCGAAGTGGAGGCATTCTTCGAAACTCCGACTCCAGGCACTCCTAATGGTACCGGAAAACTGGCACCAGCTTACGTGACGATTGATACTCCCACGAAGACATTCACCACCGGATCGGTGGTGGTCTCGATAACCAGCGACAACCCAGAGGCAACCATCAGGTATACGACAGACGGGACAGAACCTACTGATGAAATCGGGGCCGAGTCGCCGGAATATTCAGGGCCGCTCACATTTGCCGAAAACACCAAGCTTCGCGCACGTGCCTACCTTCCGGGGGCTCTCGCCGGACCGATCCAAACGGAGGCTTATTTCAAGCTTGAGGACGATGCTGCAGCATTCACCTCAAATCTTCCGATCGTCCTGATCGATACCTTTGGCGGCAGGACGATCCCGGCGGCTGGCGGCACTCAGAGACTTGCCATGATGATGGCAATATTTGAACCCAAGGACATCGGTGACGGCAACGGCACCTTGCGTTCATCAATGCTCAATCCGCCCGATCTGGTCACTCGCGTGGGAGTTCGCAAGCGCGGCTCAAGTTCCGGCGGCTGGCCGAAGAATCACTTCTCCGTCGAGGCCTGGACTGAGAAGGACTGGGAAGAGCGGAACATTGAACCACTTGGGTTCGGCGCGGACAACGACTGGATTCTTGGTTCCTTCTATCAGTTTGATCGCGCGCTCATCAGGAACCCATTCATCTACGACATTAGCCGTCAGATGGGCCGGTACGCAGCTCGCACCAAGCATGTCGAAGTCTACAACAACCTCAGCGGCGACATCGGCGGACGTGACTACTTTGGCGTCTACACTTTGGGCGAGCGTCTGGATCGGGGCAGTAGCCGCATTGATGTGGACAGCCTGAATCCTACCATCATGCAGCAGGGCGATGACGCGCCGTTTGATGCGGAGATTTCCGGCGGGTATATCTTCAAACGTGACCGCGGGAGTCCAACCTTCAACGTGCCTGGAATGGGATCATTCGTATACGTCTATCCCAGTGGTGCCGTCGACCGCAACCGTCCTGACGATTTCTACATCAACCGAGCGGAATCGGCGTGGCTGATCAAGTATCTGGAGGAGACTGACGACGCGCTCAACGAAGCCGACGGAATCAACCCGGAGACCGGATTGCACTTCTCGGACTACTTGGATGTCGGTTCATTCATCGACCACATCCTGCTCAACAATTTTGCAATGAACGTGGACTGGGGGCGTCTCAGTGCATGGCTGCACAAACCAAGGAATGGCAAGCTTCAAGGTGGCCCTATCTGGGACTTCGACCGAAATATGGGCTCGGACGACGGCAGGGATGCATTTCCCGATCGCGGATGGAATGGAACCGGTGACTCAAGTATGACCTGGTACGACAGTCGCTATCCCTACTACGGAAAAGTGATGGGCTACACCCGCAACACACAGGGCCCGCCCACCGCCCAAAGTTCCCGCCCCGACATCATGCAGCTCTGGATCGACCGCTGGTTCAGCCTGCGGAAGACCGTACTTTCCATCGAGAACATCAACGCCACAGTACATAAGTATGCAGATCCGCTTGATGTTCCTTCTGGTAGCGATCCTGCGTTGCCAACGGCTCACGATCGGGACCTAGATCGCTGGAACCAGCGGGGGAATGGCGGCACCTACGATGGTGGCGACAAGACTTGGACCGGTGAAGTCACCCATATGAAAGGGTGGCTAAAGGCCCGTGCCGAATGGATTGATGCTCAATTCCCAGATGAGCCAGTGTTCAGCAAACCGGGGGGAAGTGTGCCGGTCGGCACCACTCTCGCATTCAACTTCGGCGAAGGAACTGCTTACTACACGACGGATGGAAGTGATCCACGTGCTCCAGGAGGCGAGCCGTCTTCGACCGCGACAATGTTCGAGGGCGGCGCGATCGACTCAACACTGCTTCCGATTGATGCTCCTGTGGGCTACTTCATTCCCACCGATGGCTCACTTGGTCTTGCCTGGACCCAGGCCGACTTTAACGGCTCAACGTGGACGCAGGCTCCCACTGGAGTCGGCTGGGAAACCGCTGGTGGAACATTGGAAGCCATCATTAAGACCGACATTTCGGATCAACTGCGCAATATCAATGCTGGTGCCTACTTCCGCTGGGAGTTCGACTTCAACAACGCAGATGCGGTGAATAGCCTCACGCTCAATGTTAACGCGGACGACGGCTTTGTCGCCTACATCAACGGTGTGGAAGTGGCTTCATCGAACGCTCCAACTCCCATCGCCTGGGACAGCCAGGCCACTGGCTCGGATTCTGACAATGACGTTGTGGCCGGCCTGCAGATCGACATCTCCGAGCACAAGTCCGCCCTCCGCAACGGTACTAATGTGCTCGCGATCCATGCGATGAACTCAAGTGTAGGGGGATCAGATTTTGTCATCCGCGCAGGGCTGGATGTGAACGAGACCGTGGTGCCAAATCCGCTCGTCTTGAACGAAAGTCAGACGATCACAGCGCGCGTAAAAAACGGCGACTTCTGGGGGGCGCCAGTCGTGCAGTCCTATGCGGTGGGCACCACGCCTGCGACCGCAGCAAATCTCATGGTGTCGGAGATCATGTACCATCCCTCCGATCCCACGGATGCAGAAATCGCCGCCGGATTTACGGATCAGGATCAATTCGAGTTCATTGAATTCGTCAATATAAGCGATTCTACCATCGATCTATCGGGAGTCGCCTTCGATGCTGGAGCGTCGTTCTCATTCCCTGGTGGATTGCTGCTGGCAGCGGGTGCTCGCACTGTTGTTGTTAGCGACATGGCTGCGTTCCAGATGCGCTACGGTGCAGGACTGGCAGGTGTAGTGGCTGGTCAGTTTCAGGCGGAGTCCAATCTCTCCAACAGTGGCGAGCGAATTCTCATTCTTGGGATCGATGGAACGCCGATCAAAGAGTTCACTTACAATGATAAAGCGCCATGGCCCGAAGCTGCCGATGGGGATGGATTCAGTCTTGTGCTGGTTTCGCCATCGAGCGCACCCGATCACGCCCTTGCTGCCAGCTGGACCACTGGCGTTTCGGGTGGAACTCCAGGGGCTGGGGAGGATACGACAACATTTGTCGGTGATCCGAATGCTGACGATGACAACGATGGTCTCACCGCATTTGCGGAGTACGCATTGGGAACACTGGATTCCGACAGTGCATCCGGCCCCGGCGTCGTTCGGGTCGGGGTCGACGGAGGGGGCGACTTGCGCATGACATTTCCGAAGAATACGTCTGCGGGCGATGTCATTTTCACAGTCGAAATTTCCACCAACCTTCAAGACTGGGGAGGTGGCGACATGGTATCACTCGTCGAGGAAATTCCCACAGGAGCGGGGCGGTCAGAGGTCACTTACCAAAGTGCTCTGCCTGATGCCACGGAAGTTTACATGCGGCTCAAGATGACTCAGCGGCAGTAGGAAAAGGGGCGAAATCGGGGCCTGCAACTCGATTTAACACCCTGACGTAGAAAGAAGACGACTGTCCCAGCATGTCCAAAACAGTCCAGCATTGAGACTGAAGCCCTATTGTGTCTGGACAGAGCGCGAACTCTATACATATGTTTTCCACGATGATTCGAATTTCCCATATCCTTCCCATCATGTCTTTCCCCCTGCTCGCAGCGATGATTCCTGCGCATGCTCAGGATGGCACTGGTAAGATTAGCTTTGAGAAACAGGTGAAACCGATTCTGGAAAGTGCCTGCATCCGCTGTCACGACGAAGATGAGGCTGAAGGAGAATTGATCATGGACACCTTGGCTAATGCGCTCATCGGTGGTGAAAACGGGCCGGCAATCGTCCCCGAGAAGCCTGAAGAAAGTCCGCTCTACGTTTCTACCACGCTGCCCGAGGACGATGACATGTCGATGCCTCCCAAAGGCCAGTTTCTCGCCCAGAGCCAGATCGATGTCATCGGCAATTGGATCTCGGAAGGTGCCGAATGGCCTGAGTCGATCAAGCTGGAGAAACAGCCACGCATGATGTTCGTTCGCGATATTCAGCCGATCCTTGAAGAACATTGTGTCGCTTGCCACAAGGCAGGTAAAGCCGAGGGAGACTTCGACATGACGACACGCGAAATGGCATTTACCAGTGGTGAAAATGCCCCATCGATCATCCCATTTGAGCCCGAGAAGAGTGCTATTTATTTTCTGACCACTCTTGATAAGGACGATGACGACCTCATGCCTCCTGCCAAGAAGGGTGGCCCCCTGGAGAAATCCATCACCGAAAAACTGAGACTCTGGGTGCTGCAAGGTGCGCCCTGGCCAGAAGGAATCGAGTTGAAGCAGCAGGTCAAAGTGGACGGCAACACCTCGCCTGACAGCTTGGAGTTGGTGCAAAAGATTCACGCCTTCATCACTGAAACAGCAAAGGACAGTCAGACCGATGAAATGGCCAACTACGCAGCAACGGTGCCTCAAACTGGAGCCCCATTTAACATGGTTGCGATCAAAGGTGGGGAATTTACCATCGGCAGCCCCGACTCAGAGCCCAATCGCAAAGACGATGAAGGCCCGCAGGTGAAAGTGAAAATCGCCCCTTTCTGGATGGGCAAACACGAAGTTACCTGGGACGAATACAACCCCTTCATGGTCACCCAAGTCGACCGCTACAAAGACGGCTCCCGTAAAGACTACGATCAGGCAACAGGCAACATTGTCGATGCCGTGAGTCAGCCAACCACACCTTACATGGAGATGAGCTTTGGCATGGGAACCAGAGGGTATCCAGCCATCAGCATGACCCAGCACGCAGCCAACAAATACTGCCAGTGGCTCAGCGCCCAGACTGGACACTTTTACCGACTGCCCACAGAGGCGGAGTGGGAGTACGCCTGCCGGGCAGGAACCACGACAGCTTACTCGTTCGGAGACGACCCAGCGAACATCGGCGACTATGCCGTTTATTATGACAATAGCATCAGTGACGACACGGGCGAAAACCAATACATGAAGGTGGGGACGAAAAAGCCAAATCCGTGGGGACTGTATGACATGCACGGAAACGTTTCTGAGTGGTGCCTGGATGCCTACATCCCGGACAGCTATGCCACTTTGAACTCCATTGAGGGCCTGGCCTGGCAGCGGCCAAAATCGCTCTACCCCCGCGTAGTACGAGGCGGCAACTGGAACAGCGATCCTGAAGCAATGCGTTCCGCTATCCGGATCGCATCCTCAGCGAGCTGGAAACGTCAGGATCCCCAGTTGCCCAAGAGCATCTGGTATCACACCGACGCTCGCTGGCTCGGCTTCCGCATTGTGAGGCCAAAGGAAATTCCGTCCGCCGAAGAGATGTACGAAATCTGGAACATGGGCCGGGGGACAGAATAGCCTCCCTACCGGAGCACGTTCAGAGCTAAAGGTGCCAGTATTCGCCCCACTTGGGGGCGGAGAGGGAGGATACACCGCTTGACGGTTAGTTAACAGGTTCCTATAGTCACATCATATGAAGCGAGGCCCAGCCCATCTCATGGCAGTAACATTCTGCGCCAGTTTGTTACTGATACCGGTCGGAAACGTCCAGGCACAGTTTCTCAAGAAGCTGTTTTCCAAGGACTTGGACAAAGCACCATCCGCCACGGAAATGCAGAAGCAGGAGGCTCAGGCCGCCGCGCTCTATTCAGCTGCGGAAAGCGCTGAAGCATCGGGTAATAGCGGCAAAGCCCTTTCGCTCGCGAAGAAAGCAGCTATCAACTACCCACTGACCACTTCAGCAGGTAAGGCGCAGTTTAAGGTGGCGGAACTGATGGAGAAAGACGGAAAGCTCACCAAGGCTTTCGACGAATATCAGGAGTTCATTACTACCTACCGCCAAAGCCCGCAGTTTGCGGCAGCAATTGAACGTCAATTCAAGATCGCCAGCTCGGCGATGGACGACAAAGCTTCCAGTTTCCTTGGCCTCAAGACGACGACGCCCAAGTCGCAGGTGATCGAGATGTTTCAAAAAGTGATCGGAAATGCGCCCCGAACACCCTATGCCGCTCAGTCCCAGTTCCGAATTGGCGAGATTTATCAGGAGCAGAGCAAGGTGGCCGAGGCCACCGATGCCTTTCAAAAAGTGGTCGACGATTACCCGGGAAGTGATCTCTCATCGGAAGCCGCATACCGCCTGGCAAACGTCAACCTGGCCACGGTAGAGCGCAGCAAGGACTCCTCCAACGTGCGCACTGCGAGGTCAGACCTTGAGAGTGCTGTAACCCGCTTCCCTGATTCGGAGCAGCGCAGTGATGCGTTGGAGGCACTTTCCACGCTGGATGAAACGGAAGCTGGTAAGTCCATGAATATAGCCAAGTTCTACGAAAAACGCGGCAACAGCAAGGCGGCTGCGATCTATTACATGGACGTCGCCCGCTCCGGCACAACCTTTGCACCTGAAGCAAGGGACAAATTGAACGCGCTCTCTGTGGATGATCTGGAACTCGGTGCATTGGCACCCGCAGCCCAGGCGGGGGGGCTTGATTCCTTCAGCGTGCCATCTCGTGACGACGGCGCCAGCGCTGGCCTGCTCGGAGGCCCAAGCTCTGCTGCGCCGATTCCGGCGATCAAAACTCGCCCGGACTACCTCGGCCCTCCGGCACCTGGTCTGGATAAACTTCTTCAAAAGCCAGAAATGCGCACGAGCCTTCCGCCCACTTTTGCCAGCCCAGAGCCGCCTCTGCCTCCAGCGCCTACCAGTCCGCCGCCTCCAAGTAGCTCTTTGCTGGATTCCATTGACATCGATGTGCCCCTCGTTGACACCCCGACGGCCGAAACACTTCCCGCTGCCCCGGCGACGGATTCTTCTGAAACGGTGCCTAAAACTCTGGAAGAGATCGAAAAAGCCCTGAAAGAGGTGGCTCCCGCTGAGGGTGAAACGCCCGAACCGGAGCCTGAGCCAGATCCAGCCCCGTAGTTGTCAGAGTCCTCTGACCGCCTCTGAAAAATGACGGATAATCGTTCTTGATTAATTGCCACTCTTCCGGCTCACTTTCCCCATGCGATTTATTGGATTCTGCAGGGCGTCTTCCGTCCTCCTCCTCAGTGTTTGTGCCTTGCTGTTTACCGGTTGTGCCGGTTATCGGACGGGCTCAGCGAAGCCAGCCCAAATGGTAAGTGTGGAAACGCTGGCCGTCCCTGTGTTCAAGAACCTCACGCTTGAGCCCAGATCGTCCGTCCTTATCACCAATATGGTGGTGAAACAGCTTCAGAGGGATGGCACCTACCGAATCACTTCCGAGGAAGGTGCAGACGCTGTGCTGAAAGGAACCATTCGCCAAATGGAGCGCCGGCAGCTTCGTTCCGCCAAATTCAACACCTTGCGCTCACGTGAGGTGTTGCTGCGCATTTTTGTCGACTATGTGGTGGAGGAACCGGGCACCGGCTTGATCCTTGCAGAAGGCACCGTGCAGGGCGATACCAATATTTTCCTCGACCGTAACTTCCAGCTCTCCGAACGCCAGGGCATCGAAGATGCAACCCGCGACCTCGCGGAGAAGCTTGTCGCAAGAGTCTGCGAAGGCTGGTAAGCGCTGAGAGGCCATTGCCGCGCATCGTGCAAACCGGTACATCCCCAGGTGAGGCATCGTCTGCTTCAGGCATGCTCGTTGTCGTGGCCACTCCTATCGGCAACTTGGCGGACGTTTCACAGCGAGCGCTCACCGAGCTGGCCACCGCCGATGTCATTGCGTGCGAAGACACACGCCACTCGCGCCGCCTGCTCGATCACTATGGGATCTCGGTGCCGCTCGTCAGCTTTCACCAGCACAACGAAGCCCAGCGCACTGAGCAATTGATTGAACGCTTGAGCGCCGGGCAGCGAGTTGCAGTCGTCTCCGATGCGGGAATGCCGGGCGTCTCTGATCCCGGTGCCCGCCTCATCCATGCCTGCCACGCGCAGGACATCGCGCTTACCGTGATCCCCGGCCCGTCATCCGTGATCAATGCCCTCATTGGCAGCGGATTTCCAGCCGATGCCTTCACCTTCCTCGGCTTTCTGCCGACGAAGAAAGGCCAGCGGCGCACAGCCATCGATGCGGCACTGGAGCGCGAGCATACCACCCTCTTTTTCGACAGTCCTTACCGCATCGTCGACAGTCTCAATATGATTGTCGATTCGTCGCCCGCGCGGCTCATCTGCGTAGCGAGAGAATTGACGAAGAAGTTCGAAGAATTCCGGCGCGGCGCGGCAGCTGACGTCGCCGCGCACTATGCTGCGAAACTGCCCAAAGGCGAAATCACTCTCGTTATCTCAGGTGCACGGCTGCCAAAATGGATGCTTCGTCTTCCCACAGATGAGCGAGTATCCATCGATCCTCACCAGCCAGCCCACCGCTGATTCTTGTCCTACGATCCATCCGCAATCCACAAACGACATGTCACAGGAACCCGCCATTTTCGAATCTCTGCGGAAAAGTGCCGTCATCGCCGTGCTGGTGATTGACTCCGTGGACAGCGCTGAACCTCTGGCCAGCGCTCTCTTGCAAGGGGGCGTCGACGCCATGGAATTGACCCTCAGGACGCCGGTTGCTCTTGATGCCTTGCGCGTCATCCGCGAGCGAGTGCCGGACATGCTGGCAGGCATCGGCACCATCCTTACACCGGACCAAGTGCAGCAGGTCATCGACGCTGGTGGTTCATTCGGCGTCTCGCCAGGCATGACACCCCGTGTGGTGGAAGCTGCAATCGCCGCCGGGTTGCCATTTGCCCCGGGCGTCGCTACCCCCTCTGATATCGAGCGCGCTCTGGAGTATGACCGCACTCTCCTCAAATTTTTCCCAGCGGGGCCGTCCGGCGGACTTCCGTATCTCGAAAGCATTGCCGCCCCCTACCAGCATCTCGGGCTTCGCTACGTGCCACTGGGGGGGGTCAGCGAGGCAAATTGCGACGAGTATTTGAAAAATCCCCTCATTTCCGCCGTCGGCGGCTCCTGGCTCGCCCCGCGCAATTTGATCAACGACGGCAACTGGCAGGCGATCACCGACCGTGCTCGTGCCGCCATCGCCATTCGCGACACCATTCGCAGCCAATGAAGACCAAAGCCCCGCTGCTCCGAGATATCGAATGATGGCCATCTTTTGTTTTTGGCTTGCAAGTTGGGCAATCGAACTGGAAGCTCTGAAAGGTATCGGGATGTAGCGCAGTTTGGTAGCGCGCCTCGTTCGGGTCGAGGAGGTCGCAGGTTCGAATCCTGTCATCCCGATCTGGTTATTAATAGGTTACGACAATTCCGGAATTCCTCTAAACGGAGTTTAACACAAAAGTTTAACACACGCTACCATCGATGTAACAGATCGGCACTTTAGCCCCTGATGAAGTAGCGGTTATCGGAAGCGGTTGAGGTGGCGAATTTAGTTTCAATCTGCCCGGTCTAAACCCACCGTCTTTAGACGGTCAGCTTTCGCGGACTGGCAAATGCGGTTGGAGAGTGGAGAATCGCGTTGGTGATTGGCGGGAGGCAGGATGGAGGTTGCGTTACCTGAGCGCGTTTGAGAGCGGCATGAGACCGCCACGCGGCGGCGGCTTTTGCCGCAACAGGACTTTCAGTCCGCACAATAACCCATCATCATTTCAAGCCATCCTCGCTCCCGGTCGGGGATGACATCACTCGGACGCTGAAGAAAATGGATACTGCGTATGAGCACTTCAAAGTCGTATTTGCGGCGTTGACTCGTGTTCACGACGCATTTCTAGCGGCAAGAAAGCAAATCTCGAAACTCCCCGAAACCAAAGCAACGTATTCGTTCTCACACTTCGGCGATTACACTATCCACGGCACGAACGACACAGGGACGTCGTGGGAGACAGAGATTGCAGCGATGCGAGAAACCGAGGATCGGTGGCATCTTGAGATAGAACTGACGCACTCCTCCAAATCCTGCGAACTGAGCGCTGATGCCGGATTTCAGGGCAAGTATGGCCCGATGGACCTGAGGGAGATCGAACCTATCACTATCTCTATCACTGATCTCGATTCGTTGCTCCCACAGCTAGATCAGGTTCTTCAGCAACTCTTCAGCGATCTGGAGGGAGATTGCCAAGCCGCAATCAAAGCTGATCGGTAGGAGATGGAGGCCTTCCAAAGCGCTCAAACAAAAGCAAACAGCGAAGACGGTGCTGGACAACCGCCTACCCGCTCCGAGTCGAAATGACTTCCGCAACTATAACCCTTAACCTGCTGTCGAAGGAGCGCCCCCGGTAGGCTGTGCCAGACCTTTGACGCCAAAGAAATGAGACGTGCCGTCACTTGGATTGTTTGCGTCCTTCTGGGCGTAGCTGTGGGAGTGGCCGCGCTTCTAGGTGTCGCCGTCAGAACTGACCGCGCCAAATTCTGCGAGCACACAGCATCAAGACGATCATGGACTGAGTGGCCGTTTGGAATTAAGACGTCGGAAAAGTATGAGGCATCTCGTATTGAGAGCCACCTCTTGCAGACAGGCGGGAATATATCCCATCGTTGGGTCAGCTACCAAGGCACGGGAAAGAACCTTATTGGCGAGCCGCTTTTGTACGGACACGGCAGACCGAAAGGTCTTTTCCGTCTTGGATTGTCGTCGGAGACACTGGATGCTGTGCTGGGCACTACCTCGAGTGAGAATCTGATTCACCTTTACGAGGCACTTCGCCGATACCAACGCTACCAGAGGAACCGACTTTGGCAGACTGATAATCGTCGTGACAGGAGTTGTAAGGGCGTTAGCAGTCCCCGGGATTCCCACAATTCGCTTTCAATCTTGAATGATCGAAATGAAAATCTTCGAGATTCCTTTGGCTGCTGCCGGTTCAGAGTGGGCGGATGGCGGCGTGTCGGAATCCGTGTTGAGGACGGCGATGATCAATTCCCGACCCATAACGAAGTTGACGAACGAAGGTAGTTCAAGCATCATTGTTTCCATTCATCCGGTCGCTCGGTCAGGAATGACACGCCAAGAAGGGGCTGACAAAGAATAGATCTGCGAGATAGTGACGATCCATCCAATTTTCCCGGCGCTGCACGTCCATGAGGACGATAGCGTTGTGTTGCTGCGATCGCTCGATGATTGGACTGATGACGTTGATCAGTGGTTCTGGAGCGGCCCCGGTGACTACCTCATCGATTCGAGGGGATTGAAGTTCGTTCAGCAATGCGAGCGAGCTTCAGATAAACGTCCCATCGATGTACCCACTTGGAAATTCGACTCGAAAATGGATGAAACATTAATTCGATCGCTTCTCGAAGCCGAACTTGATCAGAATCCTCTTCTAGTGACATGGCAACTTACATTATCATAGCATTTCTGGCAGGCTTCGTTGCTGTGATAATTGCGATTGGTAAGGTCGCTAGCGGGCGTGTATCGAAGTGGCTGGGAATCATCTATTTATCACTGGTTGTCGCAGCAGGATGCATTGCCGCATTCACGACGTTTCACTACGTCTATTTTATGGATCCGAATACACGTTTTCACGGCTGGCCAATTCCGACTGTCGTATTCCAGAGAGTCGATGCTGACTCCCCTTGGTTGGATTTTGTTGGGCCAACGTCGTTTCTTGCTTACCCGATGAACGTGATTCTATTTCTAGTGGGGCCATCCGTCGTCCTGCTGGCATGGACATGGTTGAAGCACCCCTCAACAAAAAAACAAGAATCAGAAAATGAGCGACTCTGATCTTCGACCGATGAATCCGAGAGTTGAAAGTGAAAGCCCGATTCATCAAACTATCGTGGATGGAGACACAGCAACCGTGTCGAGCTATCTTACAGAAGGAGGCTCACCAAACCTCACGGATCGATACGATTGCGAACTCATCTACACGGCGGTTAAGTATGACAGGCTTGAGATCGCTGAGATGTTGCTGGCCGCCGGAGCGTGCATTGATCGGAGATCTAGGTTTCGGGGAGATGCTTTTGGCGCTGCGTGTTGGAACTGGAACCTTCGGATGATTGATTTTTGCATCACAGCTGGTGTCGATATCAACGCCACTCACGAAGGCCAGACCAACTTGGATGAGGCTTGGTCGTGAACTATGAACCGGAACCGTTGCGCCGATCAGTTGGTCAGGAGTCCGAGGATCGGCGCTGGATAGACTCCAAAAACGATTGTTGCGATAATCAGGAGCAGCAGGGCCAATCTGGCGAGGGGAGAGATCTCGATGGCCGCAAGTTCGGTGGGTTCTTCCCAATACATCGCACGAGCCACCTTCAGATAGTAGTAGAATCCAGACGCGGCACCGACCACTGCGAAGGCCAGGAGAATCCATCGACCGCTATCGATCGCGAGCGTAAAGACGAAGAACTTGCCAAGGAATCCGGCGGTAAGAGGAACGCCAGCTAGGGAAATAACTCCAATGAGCAGTGCAAAAGCAAGGAAAGGCGAGCGCCTGTGCAATCCACTGAAGGCCGCAATTTCATCACTTTCCGTCGAGCGCCGGACGATGGTGAGAACGAGGAAACAGAGCATCGTCATCAACAAGTAGGTGGCCAGGTAGAAGGCGACGACTTGTCCCGGCGTAAGCTGAAACTGGTCCGGCGTGCAGGTCAGGGCCAGGAGGAGAAATCCAGCGTGGGAGATGGACGAATACGCAAGCAGCCGTTTGAAGTTGGTTTGTGGAATGGCCGCGAAGTTGCCAAATAAGATCGTAGCTCCTGTGACAATCACCAGAATAGTCGTGAATGAGCTGTGCAAGCGCTCCATTTCGAGAAATGGCTGGAGGATTCTGGTGGCCACGATGAAGCCCGCAGCTTTCGACCCAACTGAAAGGAACGCAGTAACTGGAGTGGGCGCACCCTGATACACGTCTGGAACCCAAACGTGGAATGGGACAGCCGCCACCTTGAATCCAAGCCCAACGAGGATCAGAGTGAACGCGAACAATACCGCTGAATCACTCCCTTCCAGGCCCTGAAGAGCGATGCCGATTTTCTCTAGGTGAGTCTCTCCGGTCAGGCCGAAGACCCAAGTGACACCATAGACAAAGAAGCCAGTGGAAAGCGCTCCGAGGATAAGATACTTCACGCCTGCTTCCAGCGATCCCACATTGCGGCGCATGTAGGCAACCAGAACGTAGAATGAGATGGTGACGGTCTCAAGCGAGACGAAAATAGTGATGAATTCCTTCGCTGAGGCCATCCACATGAGGCCGGCACAAACAAAAACGGGCAGACAGAAGAACTCACCCAGGCCGCCCTGTTTCGAACCTTGGCTGACATATTTCTCAAGCACAGGAGTGTACTCGATTGCCATGACGATCACCAGCATCGTGGCAAGCACGGCGATATTCTTGTAGAAGAATGCCAGGTTGTCTGTTGCGTAGAAACTCCAGAATGAGTGCTCAAGGTTTTCAGGAGCCTTCATGTTAAAACTGGCAACCAGCACTCCAGCGAGACCGAACAATGCGATATAGGCGACCAGACGCTTGTCGGCTTTGGGAAGAAAAGCCTCCAGCATCAGCAGGGCGAGGCCGAGGACGACAACGACAGCTTCGAGCAGGTAGGGAGCTTCTAAGAAATTGCCCATGAGAAAAGGTTATTCGGCAAACGCTTTGGCGATCAGTTCGATGCCTGGTTTGATTTTATCGAGGAGAATCGGCGGATAGAGACCAACAATGAGAAGTGACGCTACGAGGATCAAAACAGGTATCCTCTGCGAGAAAGTCAGGTCTGGCATGGTTGCGCCTTCATGAGGCTCGCCTTTGAATACCGAGCGATATGCCCGAAGCATATACACTGCGGAGATCACGACACCCCAGAGAGCAACGATAGTCGCTCCTTGCAGAAAAGTGATTTCGGTTCCCGCACCTTTGAATGCTCCCAGGAATACGGCGACTTCACCAGCGAAATTGGCGAACCCAGGAAGGCCAATGGATGCGAACGCCGCAAAGGCAAACGTGAGTCCAAGGAATGGTGCAAGCTTGCCAAACCCACCGAGCCTGCTGATCGTAAGCGTTCCGGTATGCTCGCGAATGCGTCCCGCAAGAGCAAACAGCAGAGCTATGGAAATGCCGTGACCGAACATCAGGACTACTGCGCCGCTGAATCCGATCGAGTTGTAGGAAGCAATTCCAAGGAAAACGTATCCCATGTGCATAACGCTCGAGTTGCCGAGCATCAGATCCAAGTCTTTCTGCGCAATCGTTACCAGTCCGATGACGATGATATTGCCGAGAAGCAGCCAGAGCATCAAATCGAGAACTGTGATTTCTCCTAGAAGTGGCAGCGGCAGCGGAGTGTTGATGCCGCCGGGTAGCATTGGAACCGCGACTCTCAATAAACCATAGAGGCCAAACTTTTTCAGCACCCCGGCATGTAGCATGGAGGTCGGAGTGGGGGCGGAGGCGTAGGCGGGCGCGGCCCACGAGTGAAAGGGGAATAGTGAAATCAAGATACCGAATCCAATGAGGAGTGTCAGAAAAATCCAGGCTTGAGTCGTAGCGGGAAGTTCCGCTGCGGCGACTGCTGCCTGCATGGTCGCCATGTCGAAGCTTTTGCCGCCGAGATTGATGAAAAGTGCCAGCAGTCCGGCGAGGAGGATGACGCTGCCAAGCCCAAGGTAGATGGTGATTTTCCAGGCGACCATCTTTCGGGCACCGGTGCCCCAGATACCAATCATCAGGAATGTCGGGATCAGTGCCAGCTCATGGAATGCATAGAAAAAGAACAGGTCTGTGGCACAGAACGCGCCAAGTCCACCCGCCGAAATGAGCAGGGAAGAGCAGTAGTAGAGGCCCAGGCTTCCCTCGACCTGTTTCGGGCTGACCCATACTGCACAAAGTGTGACGATCGCTGTCAGGAGTACCATCACTAGACTCATTCCATCGAGTCCCACTGAAAGACTGATCTCCGGTGAGGGAATGACTGGAAAGCTCGCAGCGAACTGGTAGCCAGCCGCAGTCGAATCGAAAGAGGCAAACAGAAACAACGAGATAGCCAGATTCACAAGGGCCGCCCCTATGGCTGATAGCCGGGCAGGAGCTCCGAGCGCAATAGCGATCGATGCCAGGATCGGAAGGAAGATGAGGATGTAGAGCAGGTTACTCACGGATCAGGTGTTAATCAGCGCAATGTAGAGAATGACGAGAATGCCCAGACCAAAGACGAAGGCGTAGCCCTGCAGGTTGCCGGATTGCAGACGACGCAGGAGTAGACCGAATCCATTAACCGCACGGGAAATACCGTTGACGCAAAGGCTGTCAATGAACAGATCATCCACGGCACTCACGACCATTGCGAACTTATCCTGAGCAAATTTGATGATCACGGAATAGAGCTCGTCGAAGTAGAACTTGTTGCGAAAGATGCCGATATTAAGCGGATCCTTGTCCTTACCGGCGTACAGTATCCATGCACCCCCCGCACCGGCGATGAGTGCTCCAAGCGAAGTAAGGAAGATCGCCAAGTTGAACTCTGAGTGTACTGCTGCAGGGCTCAACGTGTCTGCGATGATGGAGTAACCAGAGAAAATCGACAAGAACGCGAGCAGCATGAGTGGTGCCAGCATGATCATGGGCACTTCAGTTGCATGATCGGAATGACCGGTACGCGCTTTGCCAAAGAAGGCGACGACTACCAGGCGGGTCATGTAAAACGCTGTGAGCAGTGCCACTCCGGCGGCACAGAGGAAGAGCAGCATGTCGTGATGCAGAGCCGCCTCGAGAATGGCTTCTTTTGAGAAGAATCCACTTGTGAACGGCACTGCTATTAACGCAGCGGTACCTATGGCGAAGGTCGCAAAGGTGCCCTTCATTTTGTCCTTGAGACCTCCCATCTTCCAGATGTCCTGTTCGTGGTGGCAGGCGTAGATTACCGCACCAGAGCCGAGGAATAGAAGCGCTTTGAAGAAAGCATGAGTGAACAAGTGGAACATTGCGGCTTCGCCCGCTGCGAGGCCGACAGCCATTACCATGTAGCCAAGCTGAGAAAGTGTGGAGTAAGCGAGGATCCGCTTGATGTCATCCTGCTGGGTGGCCATTAACGCTGCGATCAAGGCGGTAAATCCGCCAACATAAGCAATGATCGTCGCAGCATTCTCCGAGACTCCGATAAGGAAGCTGACTCTTACCAGCATGTAGACACCAGCCGCAACCATCGTAGCAGCGTGGATCAACGCCGAAACTGGAGTGGGGCCCTCCATTGCATCCGGCAGCCAGACGTGTAAAGGGAACTGAGCCGACTTGCCTACTGCTCCGCAGAAGATGCAAAGTGTCGCAGCAGTGAGGAGCCCGCCCGTCAGAACTCCGGCGGTGAGTCCTTGTTCTACTCCGGCAAAGGTGATCGAGCCAGTGGCGCCGAACAGGATCAGAATGCCGATCATGAAACCAAAGTCGCCAATACGGTTGGTGAGAAATGCTTTCTTCGCTGCATCAGCAGCACTGTCTTTGGTATACCAGTGACCGATGAGAATGTATGAGCTGACTCCAACGAGTTCCCAGAAAATGAACATCATCGCAAAGTTGTCTGCGAGTACGATGCCAGTCATCGAGAACATGAAGAGAGAAAGTCCGGCGTAGTAGCGCGCCTTGCCAGCGTCGTCCTTCATGTAGCCAAGCGAGAACACGTGGACGAGGGTTCCAATGAAGGTGACAACGAACAACATGCCGCGGCTCAACCGGTCCAGCGTCGCGTTGATTTCGAGTTGAAGGGAACCAAAGTCGGCCCATGTGAACAGCTTGACCACCTCGTCAGGGCTGTCGCTCTTGGCTCCGAAAATGAGAGCCAGGCTTAAAACAAGGGTGATTGCGACTGAAGCAGTCGAGACCAGTGCACAGACCGTCGCGTTCAGTTTGAATCCCTTGCTCGCCAACAATACGAATGCGGCAACTGCGAGCGGAAGAAAAAGGATAATGGCGGGAGTGGAGGGCATTGTGTGGAGTCAGCTTATCCCTTCATGGAATTCATGTCCTCAACGTGTGTGGTGCGACGGGCACGGAAGAGGGCGACAATAATGGCAAGTCCCACTGCCACCTCGGCAGCGGCAACGGCGATGATGAAGAAAACGAGGATCTGCCCGTTGTAGTTGGGCAATCCGTTCACTGTATTGAACCGTGAGAACGCAACCAGCGAGAGGTTTGAGGCACTCAACATCAGCTCCAGACACATGAATATGATGATGATGTTTCGGCGCAGGAGCACGCCAGCGAAACCGATTGCAAAGAGCAATCCGCTGACGAGTAGGTATGCGTTGAGGGTAACCATGCTTTTGAAGTCCTAGTTCTTACTTCAGCTCGCGTTTGCTGAGAATGACGACGCCGACCGTTGAAACCAACAGCAGCACCCCGGCGATTTGCAGATGAAAGGGGAACTTGGTGAAAAGCTGCTCACCGAGCAAGCGCACATCCGGGAGTTTGTTCTCCCGGAGATCCCGCTTGATCGTATCTGATTTGCCTTCAGGCACCGCTGGGCGGGCAGCTGCTGCAGCAGCATAGTCCAGTGGCGCTTCCACAAGTGATTTTTTCCCGGGCTCGAAGGTGTTGAGCACTGATACGAGTTGCAGGACAAGTACGGCGGTCAAGACGCAGCCACCGATCATCGGGACGACGTTGATCTTCCTTCGGGCCTCCGCTTTAAGATCCAGCAGCATGATGATGAACAGGAACAGCACCATCACCGCCCCGGCGTAGACGAGAATTTGAACCACTCCGACAAAGTAGGCATCCAGCGAGACGAACAGTGCCGCCAGCCCAAGAAACGAAACAACCAGCGATAGCGCACTCGCGACGGGGTTGCGGTTGACGACAACCAGCACGCCGAAGACGAGCATGATGACTGAGAAAATGATGAATGCGACTGGAGGCATAGGAAAAGGAATCCGCCGTTAGCAGTGAGAAGTTTCCAGGTGTGCTGCTATTTGAGTTCGTTCCATTTGTTAACCAGGCCGGTGCGAACACCGCCGATTTCATAGAGTTTTTCTTTATCGTGCACCATTTCAGCACGCGATGTTCCTGTAATGGCGTAGTCCTTGCGCAGGTAGATTGCCTGCTCCGGGCAGACTTCTTCGCAAAGGCCGCAGTAAATGCAACGGATCATATCGATCTCGAACGCTTTGGGGGCTTTCTCCACTTTGCCCCACTTGTCATCCTTGGGAATCTCGCCGGGCGTAATGGTGATCGCACGGGGAGGGCAGATGAATTCACAGAGCTGGCACGACACGCAGCGCTCCCGCTCATGTTCATCTTTTACCAGTGTTGGGGCGCCGCGATAGTAATCCGGCAGGTGTGCATCCCACTTTTCCTCTGGGTATTGCATCGTCACATGCGTCTCGCCTCGCAGAGACTTAAACGCGTGTTTGATCGTGATGATCAGCCCCTTGATGATTCCCGGGAAATACAGATTTTCCAGGAAGCTGAGTTTGGGTCTGTTGACGACGATAGCCATAGTAGAAATATAGAAAAAAGAACTCGCTCGCGGTTAGCGCAGCACCACCATGATGATTGCTGTAAGGACGATATTTGCGAGCGCGATTTCGAAAAAGAATACCCAGCCCAAGCGCATCAACTGGTCGTAGCGGAAGCGGGGGATCGACCAGCGCACCCAGATAAAGAAGAGCAGGAACGCAACCACCTTGCTCATGAAGCAACCGAAATGAATCAGTGGCGTGATGATTCCCCAGAAGCCTCCTTTATTGGCCAGCAGGTGCTCACTCAAGCCAAACGGAAGGCTCCAGCCTCCAAGAAACAAGGTAACGATAATTCCAGATCCAATGATCATTGCGGCGTACTCGCCAAGGAAGAACAGGGCGAACTTCATCGATGAATACTCCGTGTGATAACCAGCGACCAGCTCAGTCTCACACTCTGGAAGGTCAAACGGAAGGCGGTTTGTCTCGGCGAAGATCGAGATGGTGAAAATGACAAAGGAAATGATCACTGGAATGAGCAGCAACCAGGACTGCATGCTGAGGCCATTGCCCCAGGCGGGCAGCAAGAGCCAGCCGTTCGCCGACTGTGCCTCAACGATCTTTGTCAGGTTCAGCTCACCGAGGATCATGATCACAGGAATGATTGAGAGACCCATGCAGATCTCGTAAGAAATCATCTGGCTGCTTGAGCGAACGCCCCCGAAAAATGAGTATTTGGAATTCGAAGACCAGCCGGCAATGACGATTCCATACACGCTCAGCGAAGTAATCGCGAAAACGAACACAGGCCCGACGTTGATGTCGGCAATCACCAGGGGCACTCTGTAAATCTCGTCACCAAATGGGATGGCCATTTCGCTGCCGAATGGCACCACTGCGGCCGACATGAGTGCAGGTACCATCGTCAATGCAGGCGCCAGCCAGTAGTAGAAGGTGTTGACGTGTTTGGGGGTGAAGTCCTCCTTGAGGAGGAACTTCAATCCGTCTGCGATTGGCTGTCCAAGCCCTGCCAGGCTGATTTTTGTGAACGGAATGCCGACCCGGTTCGGGCCAACACGGTCCTGGATGATGGCGCTGAATCGGCGTTCAGCGTAGACTGTATAGGCTACCAGAGTCATCACCACGACCATGACGAAGAACACAATCTTCACCATGGTGGAAACTAGAAAAAAGAGGTCTATGGCTGCGAGCATAACGAGAACTTTATCCGACGATCAGACCTTTTTGTTTACGTTCAGCTTCCTTCTCAAGCATCGGGATCTTTTCTGACGACTCGCTGACGGGAATTCCAAGATCACCAATCCGGCTCAGGGTGAGCCCGTTCAGCTCTTTTACATCGGCGGCAAGCAGCTTAAATACATCCTCGATTGAATACATTCCGTTGCCACCGCCGATAGCCTGAGTGAGATCGCGCAGGATTTCCCACTCTTCCATGGCATTGCCGGGAGGTTCGATCGCCTTGTTCAACCGCTGGAGACGCCCGGTCATATTGATCATGCTACCCCGCTTCTCCATGGAGGCTGCCCCGGCGAAAACCACATGAGCGGCTTCGGCGGTCGGGTTTGCCAGAATATGGGACGCTGCAAAAATGGTCAACTGTCCGAAATCGGAGGGTTCGAACCCGGCCTTCATCAGATTCTCGCCAAAGACGAGCAGGCCCTTGATCGAGCCGTTCTTCACTCCAGCACGAATCTCATCCAGTTTTGCTCCAGGGGTGATGCCAAGAATCAACTTCGCGCCTGTCGTGTTCGGATTCTTATCTGCCGAAACGAGGTAGTCGTCGGCTGCCCCATTCCGGGGCACGATATCAACTTGGTCAGTTCCAACTGACGCGGCCAGGCGCTTCAGCATGAACAGTTCCTCATTGGTCATCCGGCCAGAGCCAATGATGGCGATGTTGTTTCCACTCAGCGAATTAAGCTTGCTCGCAGTGGCGTCGATCGCGTCCTTCCAGGCGGCTGGCCTGTGGGCGACTCCGACTTTGATCATCGGATCGGTGAGTCGTGCATCGCTGTTGATGTAATGAACGTTCAGACGACCTTCGTCGCACATCCAGCAGGAATTGACGTCGTTGTTCTCGCGGGGAGTCTGACGGTGCACCGTCGATTCACGGGAACTGATCTCAACGTTGCATCCCCGACCACACCCCGTGCAGATCGATTTGGTCTCCTTAAGGAACCAAACGCGCATTTTGAAGCGGAAGTCGGTAGAAGTCAGCGCTCCTACCGGACAGATATCGACGGTATTCAGGGAATAATTGTGCGCCAGTTCCTTGTCCGGGTGAGTCGTAAGTACGGTGTGACTGCCACGATCGACAAATCCCAGGCAGTCATCGTCCGCGATTTCCCGGGAGAAGCGGATGCACCGTGAACACATGATGCAGCGCTCGTCATCCAGCGTGATTCTCGGGCCAATCTGCTGATTCTTAGGCTTCTTCACCTTCCTTTCCTGGAAGCGAGAGGTGCCATTGCCATGTTCTACGCTGAACTCCTGAAGGCTGCACTCACCGGCCTGATCACAGATCGGGCAGT
>JAGROY010000116.1 GCA_020439995.1 Verrucomicrobiia bacterium | reverse complement strand
CCGCATTGGTCCACGAAGCGTACTGCCGATTAGTCGGCGATCGAAAAATACCCTGGGGCGGGCCCGGCCATTTCTACGCCGCCGCTGCGGAAGCCATGCGACGGATCGTCATCGACGGCATCCGCCGCAAGCAGGCGCGCAAGCACGGAGGCGGGCAGCAGCGGGTCGAGTTCGACGCCGTCGAGATCCCGGCGGGCGTGGCCGATGACGAATTGCTCGCCGTCAACGAGGCGCTCGACCGGTTCGAAGAGCGCGAGCCGGAAACGGCGCAACTCGTGAAGCTACGCTTCTTTGCCGGGCTCACTTTGGTCGAGGCGGCGGACGCCCTCGGCCTGTCCGAGCGCACCGCCCGCCGCCGCTGGAACTACGCGCGGGCATGGCTGTATGACGAAATCCAGGCATCGTGAGTCGCGAACAGGACATCGTAGGGGAAGCGCTGGAGTTTGACGATCCCAAGGAGCGACACGGGTTCGTCCTAGGTGCGTGCGGCGGCGACGCGGCCTTGCAGGAGCGTATCGAGAAACTGCTGGCCGCCTTTTCGCAGGCGGACGGGCAGGACTTTCTTCCCGACAGTTCGGCCGATGCCTTCGCCCCGATCCGCGAAGGCGAGGGCTCCGTCATCGGGCGCTACAAGCTGCTGCAAAAAATCGGAGAGGGCGGGTTCGGCGTCGTTTACATGGCCGACCAACTCGAGCCAGTGAAGCGCCGGGTCGCGCTGAAGATCATCAAGCTGGGCATGGACACGAAGCAGGTGGTCGCGCGTTTCGAGGCGGAGCGGCAGGCGCTGGCGCTGATGGATCACCCTAACATTGCGAAAGTTCTCGACGCGGGCGCCACGGAGTCGGGACGGCCGTATTTCGTGATGGAGCTGGTGCGCGGTGTGCCACTCCTGCAGTTTTGCGACGAGCAGAAGCTGACGACGGAGGCGCGCATCGAGCTTTTCCTCGACATCTGCGGCGCGATCGAGCACGCGCACCAGAAAGGGATCATCCACCGCGACCTTAAGCCGAGCAATGTCATCGTCACGCTGCACAACGACCGACCGGTGCCGAAGGTGATCGACTTCGGCATCGCCAAGGCCACGCAGCAGGAACTCACGGACAAGACTTTGTTCACGCGCTACGAGGACTTCGTCGGCACTCCCGCCTACATGAGCCCGGAGCAGGCGACCTACAGCGGGTTGGATATCGACACGCGCAGCGACGTCTATTCGCTGGGCGTGATGCTTTACGAGCTGTTCATCGGGCGGCCACCCTTTGACGTGCGCGAACTGCTCAGCTCTGGCATCGACGAACTGCGTCGGCGCATCCGCGAGGAGGAACCGGCGCGCCCGTCGACGCGGGTCAGCGCGATGGAATCGGACGCCCTGACGCGCATCGCCAGCGCCCGACGGATCGAGCCGAGCCGCTTTGGAAAGCTGCTGCGCGGCGAACTCGACTGGATCGTGATGCGTGCGATGGAAAAGGAACGCGAGCGCCGCTACCAGTCGGTCAGCGCGCTGCGTTCGGACTTGCTGCGTTATCTCGGCGGCGAGGAGGTCGAGGCCTGCCCGCCGAGTTCGCTCTACCGGCTGAAGAAATTTTCCCGTCGCCACCGTCTTGCCCTCGGCGTCGCCGCCTCCATTGCCGCCGCCCTCGCGGTCGGCATCGCCGCAAGCCTGTGGCAGGCCGCCCGTGCCTCGCGCGCGGAGCGGGACGCCAGCGAACGCATGTGGGAGTCGCTCGTGCACCAGGCCAGGCTCAACCGCGGCACCGGCAAACCCGGGCAGCGCTTCCAGACGCTCGACATCATCCGCACCGCGGCGGCGATCCGCCCCTCGCTGGATCTGCGCAACGAAGCCATCGCCGCGATGGTGCTGCCGGACATCCGGCAGGTCGCGCCCCTCGTCCGCGCCGAGCCGGAACAGATCGGCACCCGGGGCTGGACGGACGCGCGCCAGGCGGTCGCCGTCGAGAGCGGCAAGGTGCGCGAATACACGCGCGAGGGAGAACTCATCCGCGAACTGCCCCACAACGGTTCGGTCACCTACGTCGGCTACAGCCCAGACGCGCGATTCCTCGTGACTGCCTACAATGACAGAACCACCAAACATCGCACCACCGTTCTTTGGCGCCCTGGCAGTGAGACTGCGCCGTTTCTCGTCGTGGGGGATCAGAACTGCGTCGGATTCAGCCGTGACGGTAAGCGTCTAGCCGTCGGGTTCCGCGACGACACCTCGGGCATCTACGATTTGGAAAGCGGCGCTCTCCTCGCCAGGCATCCCGTTGCGTTCTCGCCGACAAGGACGGAGTTCAGTCCGGGAGGCGACCTATTGGCTCTCTCCAATCTGTATTCCAAGGAAGTCTTCGTGATCGATGCGATGACGGGAGAGACGCGGATGACGGTCGACCACGCACTCATCCACGGCTCGCGCGGTGTGTATGAAGTCGCCTGGGACGAGACCGGGGAACTCCTCGCCGCGACGACGGGGGACTTCGTCGTGCACCTCTGGGACGCCGGCACAGGTGAGTATCTCCGTGGCTTCCGCGGACACGGAGCGGAGGTGCCCTTTGCCGATTTCATGCCCGGCACGCCCTATCTTTTCACCAGTTCATGGGACGCCAGCACCCGCGTCTGGAACTACCACAACGGCACCGTGCTGATCGAGGGACCGCAGTACTTGGACATTGATCCCGCCACGGGTCGGTTCGAAGTCAGCCCGAAACAGCCGGAGGCGGGAAGCTGGGCATTGGAAAAGGGGGCGGCGTGGTTCGCCCAGTTTCACCTCGAAGGCGACACCTCCGACAAGAAGGTGGCTCTCGCCTTCTCACCCGACAGCGAGTGGGTCGCGGCTTCGGCCAGCCGCGAGTTGACGGTTTGGAACCTGCGGACGAAAGCGGTCGTAGCCTCGTATCCCGACCGGGGCGGGCCTTCCATCGACCTGATGTTCGAACCCGGCGGCACCACAATCCTGCGTTCGGATTCGAAAGGACTGCGGCGCTTCTCGCTCGCCGCCGAAGTCGACGAGGCTGGTCGCAAGGGCGTCGGTTTCGACACGCCCGAAGTGCTCTCGGCGGAGGAGCGAACCGCCTTCGACATCAGTCGCGACGGAAAGCGGATCGCCCGGTTCGCCAAGCACAACGGCGTGGGCGTCGTCGTGTCCGACCTGGCAAGCTCGAAAACGCTCGCCACTCTGAAGGCGCGGGGCGGCATGGAGCGCATCCGTTTCAGCCCGGACGGTCGCTGGCTGGCGTCCGGTGCCTGGCAGGGACGCGGCGTCATGGTCTGGGATCTGGAGAACCCGGAGACCGAACCGCGCACCTTTCTCGATTCGGAATCTGTCACCCGCGCGCAGTTCAGCGCGGACAGCCGGTCGCTCTATGCGAGCAGCCGCACCGGAGGGCTGCGGGTCTGGAGAACGGGCACCTGGGAACCGGAGGGCACCATCGGCGAAGCCGACCCGCAAACGATCTTTGCGGTCGATCCGACCGGCCATCACATTCTGACAATGCTCGCATCCGGCGAACTGCGCCTGATCGACGCGGCAACGCGGGACACCGTCGCGATCCTGCGCACACCCACCGACGCTCTGATCGACGACGGCCTGTTTAGCCCCGACGGCAACTACGTCGCAGCCTGCACCCAGCATCGGGATATCTTCATCTGGCATATTCCCGCCATGCGCGCGGATTTGCGGAAGTTGGGGCTGGACTGGGAGTGAGCGAACGTCCCGCCCGGATCGCCTGTCTATTTGTCGGGAGATCTGGTACTACCAATCGTTCTACAGATACGGCGTCAATTTGGAGGAAAATTGAAGAAAAACATGCCCAAGGCTGCAAATTGCAGCTACACCTAGCTAGCTAACTATTTGGAGAGAAAAGACTTGAGAAACATTGCAAAAGGATCTTGATGATTTTCAAGACGGTCCATTCGACCACTCTGCCACCCCACCGTGAAAAGTTATGACGGATCAGTGGTTGTCCCAAACATCGCGATTGAGGAGAATCAAATCGAAATTTTGGGGACGTGTGGCGGGCGTCGGCTATCGCCAGCGGGTATGTTCGAGGAATGTGAGTAAATCACTGAGTTCCTGTGGCTTCAGGACAACGTGGATGCCCGGGGGCATGAGAGATATCTTGGATGGCTCGGCGCTTTGAATCTTGTTTCGCGGGATCTGGACTTCAGTGTCGGGACCGGTGGCGAGGATGATTTCTTCGGCGTTGTCGGTGCGCGGGATTCCAAGAGTTTCAGTTCCATCGGTTTGAGTGACGAGGACGGGCTCGTAGCTGCGAACGAGGCTGGCACTGGGGAACATGATGGACTCCAGCAGATCGCGACGGGATCGAATCTTGCCGATTGACGTGAGATCGGGGCCGAGTCGTCCCCCGCCGTATCCGATTTGATGGCAAAGGGTGCACATTGCCTTGGAACTGTTGAACACCTGCTGGCCACGAATGACTGCGCTGGTGATTTCCTCAGGATTGTCGCTGACGGGCAGAGCCGCCAGGGCAGCAGCCAGTTGGGCTGCCTGCGTGCTGTCGTCGGGAAAGATGCCAGTGCTGGCGATAAATGCTGCGCGCTGATCTGCGGGCACTTTTTCCAAAAACGCACGCATGGCAGCATCTGGAATGGTGCGGAGCGCGGGGTGATCGGCGAGCTTTTCCATGGCTGCGAGGGCGATATCGGTTTCGCTGGTAAACAGTGGCAGGATCTTGTCGAGTTCCAGAGGAGCCACTGATGGCAGGGCATCGATCAGTGCCGAGCGCTGCTCCGGGGTCAAAATTGTTAATTCTGAAGTGAATATGCGAACACCTGAGCGACGAGCTGCGGGGTGATCGCTAGCGAGGCCGTTCAGTGCCAGATCAGCGAGGGAGTCGCTGAGAGCTTCGCCCTTGATGATCGTTGCTTCTCCAGCCCGAAGGCGGAGCTCGAGAGATTCTGTCGATGTCAGGGAAAATGCACGAAGGTGTCCCTTGATCGTGGCAGGGATTTTCTGAAAGGCAGACCGTGGCTCGCGTGTTAGAGCGCTCACTGATGCTCTGCGCTGTTCGGCCGTTCCGGTCTCCAATACCATCTCATGTACTGGCAGCCAAGATTCAGGGACGGGCGAAACAGGGGTATTGGAAATGATTTGCCAGGACCAGTTGCGCATTCGATCATCACCGCCGACGGCCCATTCCCCCACCAGTTTTTGCATTGCTGGTAGACGATCGATCACCTGAGCCAGCTTCTGCTGCGCGATCTCGCTGTCGGCATTTGCAATGATCGCATTCGTTACGGCCGTCTCCTCCTCTGCCCACTCTGGATGGCCCGCCAGAATTCTCCATGCGGTTTCGCGTAGATCGGATTCGTTGTTGAACATCGCTGATGCAATGTCCAGCTGGTTGATGCCCGATGGGCGCATCTGATCTAGCGCGGTAAGGGCTGCAACAGCTACGGACTTGGCTTGCTCCAGACCGCTGCGAGTTTCTGTGGCGTCGGCAATTTCGATCAATGCATAGGTCAGCGAATGCAGGAGCACGCGATCACCTCCGGCCTTTGTGATGGCGGCAAATATGTCCGACACAGCGGAGGAATCACCAATCCTGCCTGCTGCTTCGGCTGCGGCACGACAGACTGCGGCATCAGGGCAACTGAGGTTACTGCGAATCCCGGCGATCGCTTCTTTGTCCCGCCAGACCGCCGCCGCGTGCAGTGCAGCGACCCTCACTGGGAAAGACGCCGATTCGAGAATCGCACGACTTGCAGCACGGGCAGCGGGAGCATCGATACGACAGAGCGCCCAGATGGCTCCCAGAGTTTTTGCCTCGCTGCTGGTGGAGTCGGTCAGCACATTTGCCAGGGCTCCGATCACTTCAGGAGTTTCCGCCTGAGCCAGTTGGTCGATGGCCCTCTCGCGAACCGCCATGCGCTCGTCCCCTAACAATGGCATCAATTGATCCGGCGACTCCCAATCGATTTCGAGCCCCTGCGGATCCTGCCGTTTTGAGGGTGAATCGCTCTCGGCTTTTCGCACACGGTAAATGGCTCCGAGGACATCGGGTTTGTGAAGCTGGGAGGTGGGGCAACACAACTTGTACCAGCCTCCTGTGTCGATGACCAGAAGGCTGCCATCGGCATCCTCAATAAGATCGGTAGGATGAAAATCAATGCTGTCGGAAACGAGGAAATCGGAGTCCTCAGAGTTAAAAGTTGAGCCGTCCGGTGTTAACTGGTGACGGGTGACTTTGCGCATATTGAACAAGGTGGCGAGGAGATTGCCCTGCATTCCCAGAGCATCCGAATCGACCCACTCGAGGGCGCAGGCAGCTGCATTGCCCAATTGCGTCATGACCGGCATGAGTTCGGCGCTGGTTCGGGGATGGCCGTCGATTACGTCGTGCTGCTTGCCATATACGCCGCCATAGATTGCGTGCATGATGCCATCGCGCAGTCCTCCCCCAGGATGCTGGACGAAGGTGGATGTGAAAAAGCGCTCCCCCGATGGCGAGAATGCAACTTCGACCGGATTGTCCATTCCCCCCGTCATTACGGGCTCGATCTCCGAGCCTTCCGGTCGCTGCCTGAATATGTGGGCTGCGCGTGTAACGAACGGATCCCCTTTTGCTCTTGGATACGTTTGCTCGGCGAATGCCCCTTTGCACCAGTAGATCCAGCCATCAAGTCCGAGATACGGCCCGTGCAAATCGTTGGCGCATCCGGTCAAGGTTTTGGCATCGAGCCACTCTTCACGTTCATCAGCAATGCCATCCCCAGTGGTGTCAGTGAGCTTCCAAATGCTGGGCGGAGCGGTCACAAACACGCTGCCCCGATAACATAGAACTCCTTCGGGAAACATCATCTTGTCAGCGAAGACCATTCGCTTGTCGAAAGTGCCGTCGCCATCGGTGTCTTCGATGCAGAGGATGCTGTGCGGTCTCTCTTTGAGCTGCGTTTGCACGTCATCGTTGGTACCGGATGCCTCTGCAATGAACAGGCGCCCGCTTTCGTCGAAGTCGCCCATGATCGGACGGTTCGTCAGCGGCGGCGCAGCGGCAAGTTCGACTGTGTACCCGTCCGGGACAGTGATCGTCTGGCTACCGAATCGGAAATCTGCCGCTGGGGATGCGGAATAAAGTCCTGTAAGAACCGAGACGATGGCGAGAAGCTGCTTTTGCGACATGGCTTAGATGCTACCCGAACATCTGGGCAATCGCCAAGATCAGACTCTAGCCGAATGATAAATGTTTCGGGGCTTACTGGAAGTGCAGCGTGCCGATATCGCTTCTGCGTTGCGCTCCCGGGAAGTCAATTTTCGCAGCCTCGGCGTATACTTTGTCCCGCGCTGAGATTCGGTCATTGCCCGGAGCGACGACCGCGAGAACGCGCCCGCCGTTGCTTTCGAATGCGCCCTCGCCATTGCGGCGGGTGCCTGCGTGATAGACACGGGCACCTTCCACTTTGTCCAGCCCCGAAATGACATCGCCACTGCGCGACGAAGCGGGATAACCTGCCGATGCCAAGATGAGACAGATGCTCCATCCTCCATCAGCCTTGATCAACTCAGGGACGAGGTTTCCTTTAGCTCCCTCGAAGACGTACTGGGCGAAGTCGCCGCTGATGAGCGGCATCACCGCCTGGCACTCGGGGTCACCGAATCGGCAGTTGTATTCGATGATTTTCGGCCCGTCTGGAGTAAGCATGAGCCCAAAGTAGAGGAACCCGCGATAGCGCAAACCATCGGCCTGGAGCGCATCGACTGTCGGCTTCACGATGGTGCGCTCAATCGTGTCGAGAATGCTCGAGTCGATAAGTTGCATCGAGGCCACGGCACCCATTCCGCCCGTGTTCGGCCCTTCGTCGTTGTCACCGATGCGCTTGTAGTCACGCGCTGGGGTCAGGATGTGATAGGCGTCATCGACGACCGAAACAAAGATCGAGACCTCTGGCCCCGTCAGGTGCTCTTCCACTAGAACGCGGCCGTCGCCGAACCGCTTCTGCACGAAGACCTCTTCAAGAAACACATCAGCCTGGGCTGCATCCTCGCAGATCACCACTCCTTTTCCAGCAGCGAGGCCGTCAAATTTCAGCACTACGGGATAGCAAGTGATCGCGGCACGTGCTTCATCAGGCGAACTGGTGGCAACCGCAGATCCGGTAGGGATGCTGTGCTTGACCATGAAGTTCTTGGCAAACTCCTTACTGGCTTCGAGTTGCGCACTCTGCTTTTCCGGGCCCCAGCACGGAATTCCCGCTTCGCGGCAGCAATTCGCCAGTCCGTCCCCAGTGACCAGGTAACTTTCCTCGCCCGCGACGCAGAGGTCAACATTCTCCCTCTGCATGAAGGCGATCAGGCTCGGCAAATCGGTCGCGTCCGTCGGGCGCGCGAGTTCAAAAATCGCATCACTTCCGGGAAAGCTGTAGATTTCAGTTTCTGTGGGCGACTGTGCGATCGCCGTGATCAGCGCGTGCTCGCGCCCACCTTTGCCAACAACAAGGACTTTCATAAGATGCGGCATTCCAACCACAGGATTGCTCCGAGCGCAAGACCTGCATGGAGGAACTGGCCGTTGAGAACCGATTTTGCGTTACAAAATCTCTGTAGATTGATCATTTCCACGAGGCGGATTTGTTGTAGCCTCCGTAGCGTGATTGAAAGATTCAATTTAAAGCAGGCATTGCTCGGCATCGGATCAGCATTTGTTGGAATCGCGGGCTACGTGGTCGGCTATTTTTTCTTTGCGATGATATTTCGATTTGTCGCTGGCGCGGCTAAGCACGAGGCGTTTGGCGACCGCTACGATACCGCCTTCAGCGTGCTCTGTTTGATCATCGTGACATTGTCCGGACTGGCGAGAGCCAGAAACGGCGGGTCTCATATCGGATTTGATGAATCCAACCTGCACCTGCCAATTGATCCGGTTACGGGGGGTGCCTTCGCGACAGGACTAGTGGTGAATCGCGTTACAGTTCCTGCCTATTTCATTGTGGAAGCCCTGCTGATCGGCCCGCTTCAACTGAGCGCTGCAGTGCGGCGCTTCCGCATGCGCATTCCGAAGACTCCAGGGCTTGAGTCGCGCCTGGAAGCATTGCAACGGGAAATCGAAGCCCGCCCCAAGCGCCATCCGCTTTCGGACTATGGCGACCGAGCCAAGGACGTTCTTTTGCTCGCACGTATGGGCAGGATTTCGTTCAGTCGCCAGAAAGGCACCGTTTTTAAGTGCAGCTGAACTTTGGGAACAACGATTACTCTCATGACGACTCCCACTGTTCTGATCACCGGATTTGAGCCTTTCGATGGCATGGACGAAAACCTGTCCGGCACGATGATCCGCCATTTGGAATCGGTGAATTTCGAGATTCCGCACGTCGATCTGCAATTTGCCGTACTTCCGGTGAGCTATGAAAAAGCCGATGTCAGAATCCTGGAACTACTCGCCGAGCTTCGGCCACACACGGTGCTTGCCTTTGGCATCGGGCGCAGTGAACCATTGATCACGATCGAGCGGATCGCATTGAACATCGATGATGCCGAATGCTGCGACAACTGCGGCGAATCGCGGAATGGAACTCTCATCGAGGCCGATGGCCCTGCAGCGTATTTCTCGAACGTTCCCCTCGTTTCCATCCAGGATGCGCTAAGAAAGGCGGCAATTCCCTCGGCGATCAGCAATCACGCGGGTGCCTTTCTGTGCAATCACTTGCTCTATCGCCTGCTGCATGCATCGGAGACCAGCGGCTGCCCAGCGTCAGCATGCTTCCTCCATCTCCCACGCATTCCATGGGATCGGAACATTGCCGATCAACTCGAGCACGCTGTCAGGCTTATCGCGGAGACCGCGACTGGCATCAGATCATACTGATCATCTTCGGCAGTTCTTCCTGCGCCCGGATGATTACCTCGCGGGCTTCCTTTAAGCGCTCGACTAGCATCGGGACGGCATCCCTGGCGGATGTCAGGGTGTCATTGGCCTGACGCACGCGCTTGGAAAGCTGACTGGCGATGCCGATGAGAAACTTTGCGGCAGCGATCGGATTTTCACCCATGAATTCTTCCAGCTGACTGCGGTCAATACGCCACACTTGGGAAAATCCTTCGCCCGCGACAGAGGCACTGGCATCCTTTGGATCAAACATGTTTACCTCGCCGACACACTGGCCGGGAGTGACATCGCCCAGGTTGATCCGGCGATCCTGTTCAGTGAAAATTTCCAACTTCCCCGAGACCAAGAGGTAAAGCGAATCCTGAGCCTGCCCCTCTGCGATCAAAACCTGATCAGCCTGCACCGGAACGAACTCTCCATAGCCGCTGAGGACTGAGCGTTCGTCATCGGTGAGGAATTCTGTAATGCCAATGGATGGAAGGTCTGGATTCATAGTTTCGATTAGGAGTTGTTGGTCTCAGTTTTGTGGTGGAACCAAGGTGAATTGTCAACTCTTTGCCGATAATAAAACATGCTGAGATTGCGGTGCACTCCGGGACAAATGGCCAGATTGCGACAATTTGTGACACACAGTGTCCACTTTTGCTGAATCGAGATCCTCCTGCTAATTCATCCTTGCGCATAGGAGCGGTTACTCATTAACTCCTTCTATGAAGCATTTATTCAAAATCGGAGCCCTCATCACAATGTTTTCAATGGCCCTAAGCGCAGCAAACAGCGCACCACTCGAACCCGGCGAAAAGGTGCCGGCGGTTTCAGCCGTCGATTCCGAGAACGAAGCCTTCGATGTCACGGCCTACCTGAAGCAGGGCATGACGCTGGTGTTTTTCTATCCCAAGGCGAATACAGGTGGATGAACGGCCCAAGCCTGCGGTCTGCAGGACAAGATTGATGAACTGGCAAAGCGTGGCGTAAAAATCCTGGGCGTCAGCATGGATAAGCCCGCTGACCAGAAATCATTCAAAGAAAAGAACAAGTTCTCTTACCCGCTGATCGCCGATCCCGAAGCCAAGGTCGTGGATGCGTTTGGAGTGGAAAAAATTCGCAATACCATGTGCAGCCGCCAGTCGTTTCTGGTTAAGGAAGGCACCGTGATTTGGAATGATCTTAAAGCAGGCACGGGAGGTCATGCTGACGATGTATTGAAAGCTCTCGATGAAATCGTCCCAGCGAAGCCCGCAGATGCGAAAGAGACCAAGCCAGCCACCACGGACGAAAAGAAGTAGTCGAAGCGCTGCAGGATACAATGTCGGCACCCTTTTCCCTGACATGTCGCGGTGCCCACGTGTTCGCTACGGATGACGACCATCCGGAAGGTGTAGCGGTACAGTTGGCCTATGCCCAGCCGCTATCGCACCGTGGTCGGGGAATTTCGATCATCGAAGCGTCCAGTAAGAACGAACTGTTCTGGCTAGACACGATCGATGAACTGCCGCAGCCATCACAGGAAGTCGCGGCATCAGCGTTAAACGACCGTTACCGGATCGCTGTGATTCAGTCGGTCACCGACAGCCAGGTCAATCACGGCCATCGCTACCTCAAAGTAGAGACCGATAGAGGTGCCCGATATTTTAATCTTCGGGAACCCGGGAAGAATGTGAGCTATGTTACCGGCGATCACTTGATCATCAGGGACAGCATGGGAAATCGGTACGAAATCCCGGCTTTGAAGATGCTGGATCCAGAGTCCCGCGAACGCCTCGATCGAGTGCTTTAGTCCTCCCCTTCTTCCTCACCCATTATGAATCGATCCACTGTTCCATCGTTGATGCTTTTCACTGCCGCAGCGGCTTCTCTGGCATTGTCCAATGCTCTCGCACAAGAATCCGACCGTTCACGACCGAACATCGTTTTTATTCTCGCGGACGACCTCGGCTATGGCGAAGTCGGTTGCTACGGTCAACAAAAGATCCGCACGCCGAACATCGACCACCTCGCTGCAAGTGGGGTGCGCTTCACCCAGCACTATACCGGTGCCCCGGTCTGTGCTCCGGCGCGTTGCGTGCTGATGACGGGGAAGCATCTGGCGCATGCCGAGATCCGTGGCAACCGTGATTCAGGCAATGGTAGAGTCTTCCCCGGACAGTGGCCGATCACTCCTGAGGCATTCACCATTGCCGAGGCACTGAAGGCGAGCGGGTATGCCACAGGGGCATTCGGAAAGTGGGGGCTGGGACCTTCGAATACCACCGGCTCTCCAATCAAGCAGGGGTTCGACCGCTTCTACGGCTACAATTGCCAGCGCAATGCACACAGCTATTACCCATTTTTCCTCGACTCGAATGAGAAAGAAGTTCCTATCAATAAAGGGCTGATCTACGGACACCAGCAGAAGCCCAACGGCGAGGTCTCTGCCGATGACTATCGACTTAAAAACTACGCGCCAGACATGATACTGGGCGAGGCCCTGAAGTTCATAGATCAACACAAGTCAGAACCGTTTTTCCTGTATCTGCCGTTCGTTGAACCGCATGTCTCAATTCAGTCGCCGCAAGACTGGATCGATCAGTATCCCAAGGATTGGGACACTGAAAAAGGAGCGTATCGCGGACAAAACGGTTACCTCCCCCACCCCCGACCACGGGCAGCGTATGCCTCGATGATTTCGGATCTCGACGAGCATGTGGGAGAAGTGTTAGAGCGGCTTGAGCGACATGGGCTGACAGGGAATACACTTGTGGTTTTCACGTCCGACAATGGCACGACCCACCCCGGGCAGGATCCCAATTTTCACATCGGTGGGGCCGATCCTGAATTCTTCAATTCAACCGCCGGGCTGCGTGGCTGGAAAGGGAGCGTTTATGAGGGCGGCATCCGTATCCCGTGCATCATGAAGTGGCCGGGCAAAATTGCCGCCGGGACGACGTCTGATTTGCCATCTTACTTCCCCGACTGGTTCCCCACCTTGTGCGACGCCGCAAAGGCACCGCTGGATTCTGGAATTGCAGCGGGTCTCGATGGCATCAACCTTTTGCCCGCCGCGATGGGGAATCAGGAGATCGATCGAAAAGAACCTCTCATCTGGGAATTTGCCGGATACGGGGGGCAAGTGGCTGTGCGGGACGGCAGGTGGAAAGCCGTCCGCCAGGAAGTCCGCTCTAAGAAACCCAAAGCCTGGGAACTTTACGACCTGAACGCCGATCTGGCCGAAAGCAGGGACGTGGCAGCGGAATACCCGGAAATCGTCGAACGCCTGGCCGCTGCCCATTTACAGTCGCGCACCCCGGAGCCGGATTTCCCCCAACCTTTGTTCGATTGATTTGCTCACTGGGTATTATCGCTCCGAATTGTTCGGAAGCTCCCGACGGTCTTAGCAAGTGAGGAATTGTCCCCAGTAGTCGCGAAGGGCGCGGGAAACCAGCTTGCCGTCTTCAGTGTCCAGATCCACAAAGCTCGGAAGCGCTTCGAGGAAGACAGCAATCGCCTGCCTCTGCTCCGTGCTGAGCAGCTCATAGTGATGCATTGAATGCTCCCAAGTGTCCCGCTTCGGACGTAGGCAAAGTAATGTCGACATCGTCCAGCCTGAACCGTCGCGATAGCATTCCAGTAGTGCCATAATGAAAGCCGGAATGTAGTAGCGAAAACCTGCTGCATCCATGTGCGGCAAGTATGGGTATTTTTCGAGATCTTCCATCAGCACCCTTCTCCAATCTCTCACCTCATCGCTTTCACGGAGCTTTCTGAATGCTGCGCAACTCTGCTCTTCGCGATTGTCAACAGCCTTGGCCTGACGGAGCGAGAGGCCCTCGCCCAGTTCGACAGCAAGAAAAGCCGACTGGATGAGCTCAGCAACTTCGTCCCTCGTCAGCTTCCCGGCGCTCACCGGGTGATATCGCTCTGCGTCAAAAGCCGGAATCCGTTTGAGCGCAGGACGCTCATGCCGAAATCGCTGTCTTCGAGATGCAGAGCGAGAGCCGCCTTGCCTTCAGGGCGGGAAAGAAGTGGGTAGACGAAGTGGATGTTCGTCTCAGCGGTTAGCAGAGCAGAGAGGCATTTACTCAAGTCATTGGCGCCGTAGTCTAGCTCAACCACCACCACTTCACATCCACCGAACGGAATTCCACGCTCCATAAATAAAGTGTCTACGGTGTCAGGATCAGTCACTAACATCCTGACGACAGTCACATCGACTGAGTCCTGCACGCTCAATGCGATCACCTGGACATCCGCATCGTTCAGCAGCCGCACAAGGCCCAGAAGAGTGCCTGCGCGATTGTGAAGGAAAACGGAGAACTGCCTGACGGGTTCCCCTCCTAGAGCTGAATCGGTGTCCATGGCAGGACTTATGCATCCATTTTCAATGAATTCTCAAGCCAAAAAACCACACGAGCCAATCCTGGCAATCCTGGCTACACCGAGGCTGTCGCAGGCAAACCTGTAAACACCCCCTTCCGGGTGCCTCGCACGAACTCACCCGCTCGATTCATCTTCACTGAGTGAACGGTCATTTGTCCGTCCGCGATCTCAACGGTACGCGCATTGAGGAGCAGAAAGAACGCTCCAGTATTGATCACGTTCAGCCCGCCGCACTTCCAGATCCCTGGAAAGTGCGTGTGACCCATGATGAAAAATCTGGCATCCGGCCGATATTCCGTGACAAAATCGCGGGCATCTTCCGGGACATTGATCCAGGTTCTGACGATCGAAAGCGGTCGACTGGGCGGCCAGGCTTCCTCGGCTACCGTGAGCGCTTTTGATATCAAAGTCCGTCCGAGCTGAGGCTGATAGACTTCCGTGGCATGACAGGATTTTCGCGTCAATTCGAAGCGCTGCTCAATGCTCTGGTCTGTGTCTTTGAAATCCTCCCACAGTTCGTCGATAATCCGGGCGGTCTTCCCCGCGTGACGGCTCCAGGGCGAAATGTATTTCAAAACAGCATGCCCATGTGAAATGAAAACCTCCCCCTCGCATAAATCTACCCACGACTTCTCCCACGCATCCGGGTCGTGATTCCCACTCAGATAAACGGGCGCTGCACCAAGCCGACGACAGAGAGCATCCAACTCGCCTAACATGTCCTGGCCGCGATCATAGAAAGCGGAGCAACGTTCCTCAATCGTATCGCCATTGAAAATAATCGTCTCTGCGCCTTCGATCAAAGGCGCGAGCTGCTCCACATCATTAATCAAAGTTCCAGAGTGGCCTAGATGAAGATCTGAGAGCACTCTCACTATTCCGGTCATGGGTGGCGATGCATTCGTTACGGATTGACTTCGCCGAAACAAGGTAAAGGGTTCACTTTCTAAGGTCCCGGTCATTACACGAAAACGTGAAGTATACTTTACGGTGTCACCTTGCGCAATCGATCGTGTGAATTGCCTTTGAGTTTGCGTAACTACCACCATTTCCAACCTGTGCCAGATGCCCCGCAAAATAACCTCGACCGCTCCGAGTCACCTGATCTACGGAACAGCATCTGTATCAGCAGTGGTACAGCACGGCGGAAATAAGCGATAGCAAGCCAAGAGGGCTAGGGATTGATAATCAGCACGTTGCGTCTGAAATGGAATATCGCGAACTTCCTCCGCAGTTTACTTGCCATCCCTTCAAGTTTCACATCTAACAATCTCGCCTGCGGCGGTTTCAGCCTCGCGTTGAAATTTGAAACGGCTCGGGTTCACAGACCAAACTGATCAAGCGTCATTTGCGAGGGGCTTCATGCCGAGAATTCAAGCGACAACTCACTGGCCGCCCGCTGGGACGCTCTGTCGGACTCAATACGGAAACGGGATTTAGCTTCATCCTGCCTGCACCAGTTGGCGGAGCAGGTGGGAGTAGAGTGGTACGCCAAACGCGGCATGAGAAGCTCGGGGATTTCCTCGAAAATCGGGTAGCCACACTTTTCAAAATTCCTGGCTTCGGACGGAAGAAGATCGAGAAGCTTTGTGAGATCCTTGAATCCCTCGGCGAACTAGTTCCTGCCGATAGAAAAGAAGTGACGACCGATTCTCCGGTCCAGAGACTGGAAAAATGGGGCTGCCCATAGGGTTTCCATGTCGGCTGATAGTCCTCCCCATAAGGGTTCGACATCACTGCGAAAAAAATGAGATCGTCTCAGTAGGCGATCTCATCGACGAGTGGGAGCAGCGCGGCTATTGCGGACTGATGGCGGAACGAAATCTCGGCGCGAAATCGGTGCGGGCGATCGAGCGCCTGATCGCAAATCTCATCGCGGGCGATCGTGCAGCGACGGCCACGCAGGTGCCACTGAAGCCCGGGAAGCCTGGCATTGATTTCGCAACTTCTTTGGAGCACGTGATCTCCGACCAGTCACGCATGCAGCTGAATCTCCTGGAAAGAAGATTGGTTGCGCAGCTTACCCTTGAGGAAAGTGCCGAAGGCTACGGGTTCACCAGAGAAAGGGTAAGGCAGATCGAAGCGAGTTTCCTGGCAGCAATCGAAGACAGACTGGACTATTTCGATGGAGAGCATGGCGAATTGCTCAGCGCCTGGCTTGCCGAGGAGGATTGGTTCCTGCTTGTCGGATGGCACGGCACTAAGCAAAGGCGCGATCCTTGCAAAAGCATCTCTTGAGGCAATTTTTAATCGGTATGCCGATGGCGTTGAATGAGGCGTGGTTCTAAGGCAGGATGCCGCGCAGGGAAATCTGGACACAACGTTTGCACTTGAATCAGACTACCAGCGCCGACATGCTCAAACTGGACCATGCAACCATCCCCGCTGCACCTTTCGACTCTCACTATAGCGCTTCTCTGCACTCTGACATTCTTTCAGGTCGGTAGTGTTGCCGTCGCTCAGCGGCGTATTCAAAAGCCAAAGACGATCGGGCACGAATGTCTGGAGCGGGAGTTCCGTGCCGCTGGGATTAATGGAGCAACCGTGAGGCAAGCGACTGCCCTCCTTGATGATATTATCAAGGATGTCGCCAATCGCCTGCCTTCGAGAATTAACTCCGCGGATCCACAGCAGGCTCGGCTGTGCTTCAAGACGATCGAGGGAACCCTGGCGGCGCGCAGGTTTTATGTGGTCATTCCCACAGCCACCCTGATGGACACCATGATCCCGTCTCCTGCACCGTCGGGCACGAAGCAGCTCACGCAGGCACGACACGAAGCAATCCGGCGTTCGCCAGGTTCTCCATGCCACCGGATGGATTGCGACACAGGATCGCTTCTTTTTGCTTCAATCGGCGAGGCGCTCGGCCTTCCGATTGTCGTTGTAGAGGCACCGGGTCACAAGTTTGTCCGATGGAAACTGACCGGAAGACAGCAGATCAACTGGGACACCAATGCCGCGCGGGAGTATTCTGACGATGATTTTCGTCGCGGACGCACCCTTACTTACAAAGCCACCATATCGCCGACTGAGGAAGCTACCGGGAAATATCTGACATCACTCTCGCGTGAAGAGCTGCTCGCCTATCACAGCAATATTGTCGCACAAATACTTGAGCAGCGCGGGCAGTACGCTGCTGCGGAAAAGGAATACCGCCATGCGGTAAAGAAGCGCAGTCATGATTCGCTGGCGTCCAACAATCTCGCCTGGCTCTACCTCGACCAGCCCACTCTGCGCACTGCCAGCAATGTGCGCACCGCCCTTGAACTTGCCGAACGCGCAGTCGCCATCCTGCCGCGAAACCGCGACTATCTGGACACTCTTGCCCGTGCATACGCCGCGAACGGCCAGTTCGAAAATGCGCTCGCCACCGAAAAGCGCGGCTACAACAACCGCAGCCGTATCCGCCAATACCAGGAGCGGAAAGCCCACTGACCATTATGTTCCGATTGTTCCTACTACTCATTTTCCTGTGCTCATTGTCAGCTGTTCATGCTGCGCAGAGGAACATCGTTGTCATGCTCAGCGATGATCACCGCTATGATTTTATGGGGCTCGTAGCTGGTGCCCCCGAGTTTCTTGAGACGCCCAACTTTGACCGAATGGCGGATCAAGGCGCCCATTTGAAGAACGCTTTTGTGACCACCTCGCTCTGCTCACCGAGCCGCGCATCGATCCTGACGGGACAATTCATGCATCATCACCGGGTTGTCGACAATCAGCGCGCGGTTCCGGAAGGCACCGAATTCTTCCCGCAGCTTCTCCAGGCAGCTGGTTATCAGACAGCATTCATCGGCAAGTGGCACATGG
>JAGROY010000115.1 GCA_020439995.1 Verrucomicrobiia bacterium | reverse complement strand
CCATCCCCTGTGGGATGCCTGTGACTTTGCTTCCAATGACTGATCTTGAGGAAGGCCATCGAGAAAGTCTAGAATTGTGGCAGGATTAAGCGAGTTGCGAGATGTTTGAAGCGCAGCAGTTACCATAGCGCTAGCAATCAGTGAATGACTCAGTTCTTTGTCGTCAGCTACAATTGGGTAGAGAGTCCTCAATCGAGGTAAGATATCTGCTTCTGTCGAGAAGCCGGTAATGGCCCTTGCGGCAACTTTTCTCTCACGATCATTTTCAAGGGAACGCATCCACTTCACCGCCCCAACCGGTTCAATTTTACTGAAGGATGAAGCTATGCCCGAAATCACATTCTCTCGGAGTTCTCCGAATGGGACGGATTCGAGTGCGGACAGGGCCGCTCCGGGGTCTCGAAGCGCGAGTTTCCCTAGGATTCCAGATAACATGCTCCCACCAGGATCCCGGGAAAAATGGTTCACCACAAAATCAATTGCCTCTTTAGTGGGAAGTTTTTCAATTCCCGCAAAAAAATACTGCCGATAGTCCGTTTGATCCCTTTTAGACAAACGTTGGCCAGCGGAAAGATGCTCTGCCGCCTCTACTGGATCTATCTGTGCTAAGGCGGCACCATACTGCCACTCAAGCAGGCCCCGCATTCTCCCTTTGGGTAACCGTTGGATCCCATTCCATGTTGTTTCGGGCGAGGATGACGATATCAGCCCCAAGATTTCGGCAAAAAAATCGTCTGCGATATCACTAGGTTCCCCCGACTTTGGAATCATCGATTGAAGCTTTCTGTGAATGACGTCGACGGGATCCTGACTCGGTGCCGGGCCGAAGTCAGTTGCACTAGGTGAATACTCGTCTCGCCTACTAACCGTAACATCATTCTTCTCAGATTCTGACGAACAGCCAATGACACAAGTCAAAGCTGCGACTGCCAACACGGAGATCCCCTTAAATTGAGTGTAAGTTCTTCTCGCCATACCTATCAGCATTCGTTCCAAATATCGTCCTCAGGCCTAGTTAGGTGCCATTGCACAACTGAAATCCACGCGGTTTAACCACCCACTCACGCGGAAATGACTTTCCGCAGTTGATCGAGGTAGCTGGGCACGGTTTTGAAGGGATCTTCTTTTGCTTCGTGCTCGAGGACGACGAAGCCCTGGTAGTTGGCGTTACGGAGGATGGTTCCGAGTCTGGGGAGGTCTGCGGCGACGGGTTTGCTGCTGCCGCGTGGTTTCATTTCGACTTTGACTTGAACATTGACGGCCCATGGAGCCACTTTGGCCAGGTCGGCATACGGGTCATCGGTGTGGAAGTTGCCGGTGTCGAGGTTGACGCCGAGCCACGGGCTCTTTACTCCATGGATGATCTCAAGCATGGCATCAACTTCGGCGACGATGCCGCCATGATTTTCCAGCCCGAGAAAGATGCCTTTGCTGCCAGCGTAGTCGCAGCATTCTTCGAGACTGGCGATGCAGTTTTTGACAGCCAGGCCGTGCTCGATGTCTTTGGGAGCACCGGCAAACACGCGAATGTGAGGTGCGCCGAGCACCGCGGCCCGATCGATCCAGCTTTTGACATCGGCCATCTGCTGGTCGAGGGCCGGACCTTCTGGCAATGCGAAGTTGTTGCCCACGGCGGTGCCGCTGACCGCAATGCCACGGAGGAAGGCGTGGCGTTTGAGGCCGATGTAGTAGGCATCGTCGGCGTCTTTTGGAAAGTAGTAGCTGGTCAGCTCTGCGCCATCGAGCGCTTGATCGGCGCAGTAGTCGATGAACTTCGGCATGTCCATCGTGTCGGGATCTTTAAATGCATCCCGGAATGAATAGGCTGCGAGGCTGAGGCGCATGGACGGCTGGCCAGCGCGCTTCGGCGGCTCCACTGCACTGGCTTTTTCGGAGGAAAGTGATGTAGTGAGCGCGGCACCGGCAAGGCCTGCGCTGAGGCTGAGGAACTGACGGCGGCTGGAAGTGGCAGAGAGTTGGTGGGTCATGCGGCAAGTGTCCGCTACCGGGGCCACGCAGGTCAATCGTCATTCGCAGGTGCTGCAGTAATCGCTTCCGGCAGGGCGCAATTTGATCACAGACTGGTTCTCTTTGCGACAGGAAGCAAAGCCTGAACGACGAGCAATACGATGACGTTCATGGCCAGGCCGTAGAGCCCGGGTGAGATTCCGGAATCTGCGAGCACACCGAACTGCTTCATCAGCACAGCGGTGGCGGTGCCTGTGAGCAGCCCAGCCAGCACAGCACTGCCGCGCAGGAGCCGCCAGTGCAGCCCGAGAAAGAATGCGGGGGCGATCTGGCACAACAGCTCGAGCTTTAATTTGATGAGCGCCATGATGGTGGTGGCATCCTGCAGCCAGATGGCAAAGCCCACGGTGACTGCCATGAGCACGATCGATGATCCTTTGCCGAAAGCGGTGAGCTGATCCTGGCTGAGGGACGGCCGCAGTGGTTGATAGATGTCTTTGGTGATCAGCGATGAGATCGCGAGTAGCGCGGAGTCGATGGTCGACATCGTTGCTGCAATGATCGCCGCTACGAAGAGGACTACGAGCGCCTGGGAGAGTCCAGAATTGCCAGTCTGCGCAAGATCCTGCAACATGAGCAGTGTAATGCGGTCACTGCCGGTCTTATCGAGACCGGGAAACTTCCCTGCGCCGATGACCCCTAACAAAACCATCAGAAGCGTTGTAATCAGCGGCAGGAATACCATGAACTGCAGCGAGCGCTTGAGGGTTTGCTCAGACTTGGCGGAGTAGACGCGCTGAATCGCATGCGGATACATGGAAATGCCGAAGAAAAACAGAACGATGCGGCTCCACCACTCGCGGTTTTCCGCCGCAGTGGGTGCGACGAGTGCCTGTGGCTTGTGCTCATGCAGCCGTTCGATCATCCCTGTGACGCCGTCATTGTAGTAAAAAATGGCGCCAAAGATCAGCGTAACGCCCAACAGGAGAATCAGGCCCTGCATCATGTCTGTCCATGCCACGCTGCGCATGCCGCCAAGAAATTCGTATGCCACCATGATGACCGCCAGGACGATCACTCCCGTAGTGAACGAAATGCCGCCGCCACTGAGCCAGACCACCAGCTTGCCTAACACCAGCATATTGGTCAGGATGTAGTTGCACAAGGCGACGATGCCCAGGATCACCGCGCAGACAGTCAAGGAACGCATGTGAAAGCGGTCGGTGAGATAGTCGCCCATGGTGATGTAACCGCGGGAGTGAGACAGTCGGTATAACTTGGGCGCGTAAATGAAGTAGGCCCCGATGATCGACATCATTCCCATGACGATCGACAGCGTGTTGAATCCGTTGCGATAGGCGTCGCCGGCAAAACCCATCAGCGTGTTGCCACTGTATTGGGTAGCGTAAAGCGTCAGCAGGAGCACCGCAAATCCGAGCCCCCGCCCGCCGAGGTAAAAATCCGCGAGTGTGTTCTCCTTTTTCGCCCGGTGGCCCAGCCAGCCGATCAACAGCAGTAGACAGCAGTAGATGCCGATGAAAATGAGCCCGCTAGTGCCGAGCACCGGCTCACCAGTCGCCACCGTGGACACTTGCGCAAGAATTCCAATCATTGCCCTGCACCTCCGGAGGTCGTTTCCTCTTCAGGCGCGCCCGCCGATGCGTTCCATGCCCAGTGAATCAGTGCGGCCACCAGGGCTGCATAAAAAATCGAAGCCCCGATGTTGTAGATCACCCACAGCGGCAGGCCTGCGTCAGGGGCATTCATCGCATCGCCAGGCTCAGTGGAGAAGAACCACGGCACGGTAAGGCTCATCACAAGGATGGAAACGGCATAGAGCAGGAATTTCATAAGGGTGAGCGGATTATTGACACAATCGAGGGGAATACGAAGCGCCAATTCGCACAATCGGCAGCAGACATCCACCTTTCCGAAATACTGAATGGATCAAAAACGTAGCTTTCAGATGATCTCAGGCGTATCCCTTTTGTGCCACCACTGTTGATAGGTGGCGACCTTCAAAGTATGGGCGAAATGACGCTACCAGAAAGTGTTCCGTTGATCACACTCGGTCAGTGCAACCTGTTTCCACACGGGCTGCTGCCGCTGTATATTTTTGAGCCACGCTATCGCGAAATGGTTTGCTACGCGCTGGAGCACCACCGGATCCTGTGTGTATCCACACGCCTGCCAGATGGGGCGGACGATGATGATGACGCTGTATTCCCTTACTCTACGGCTGCTTTGATTCGCGCATGCGTTCGCGGTGAGGACGGAACGTCGAACCTCATCCTTCAGGGGCTGCAACGCGTTCGTTTCGGTGACTGGGTGCAGAAGGTGCCGTTTCGCATCGTCAATATTGAACCCATCCCGTCGCTGAACCTTCACCCTGAGCGCGCGATCGTGTTGCAGCAACAGCTGAAGGAAGTGATCGCCAGGTTAAATTTTGGCAATTCCCAGATGCTTCAGCAGTTGGATGACACCGACTCACCGGAAATGCTCGTGGATATCGTTGGGTTCCACTTGATTCCTGATCCTTATGCCCGGCAGCCGCTGCTGGAGATGGAAGACATCTGCGATCGCCTGGAATTCCTGCTCAAGGCATTCGCGAGCGTTTGAGTTTGAATGAAAAAACACCCGCCTGCGCCGGGCGCAAGCGGGTGTCTACGAAGCGGTTTTGCCGCCGCTAAATTTACTCTGCAGTCTCGCCCACGGCGTAACGCGTGAATCGGCGGACGGTGATCTCTTCACCGAGTTCAGCGCCTTTCTCTTTCAGGAGATCCGCGATGGTCTTGTCAGGATCTTTGACAAATCCCTGCTCCAGCAGGCAGACGCCGCTGTAGTACTTGTCGATTTTGCCGACCAGAATCTTGTCGATCACGTTTGCAGGCTTGTCCTTCATCTGCTCACGGAAGATTTCTTCTTCCTTGGCGACGAGTTCGGATGGAACTTCATCGCGGGTGATGCACACGGGGGAGGATGCTGCGATGTGGAGTGTGATGTCCTTCACCAGTGAGCGGAATGACTCGTTCTGTGCGACTGCTGCGGAGGCGCATCCGGCCTCAATGAGCACGCCGACTTTGCCCTGCATGTGGATGTAGGAAGCGACGACGCCCTCTCCGTCCACACTGTAGTTGGCGAAGCGTGGCACCACCATGTTCTCTCCCATCTCGGTGATTTTCAGCTTGATGAAGTCCTGCACGGTGCCGTCTCCGCCTACCATTGGCTGGGCGAAGAGTTCTTCCGTTGTCTCCACTTTGTCAGACTCAGCGATGTGATTGAGCAGTGCCTCAACAGAGTTCTGGAAGTTTTCATTCTTGGCGACGAAGTCCGTTTCGCAGTTCACTTCGAGCAGCGTTCCAGACTTGGATTCACTGTCGATTCTTGATGCGATCAAGCCTTCCTTGGCAGCACGTGATGACTTCTTGTCTGCACTTGCGATGCCCTTTTTGCGGAGAACCGTGGCGGCCTCCTCCATGTCGCCATTTGCTTCTGCAAGTGCTGCCTTGCAGTCCATCATTCCTGCGTTCGTCTTATCACGCAGTTCTTTGACCATTTTTGCGGTGATCTCAGCCATAATCAATCAGTCGTGTCGGTGTTGTAGTGTCGTTCTAAATTTTTCAACCGCTCGCTCCTCCGTGTCTCCCGGAAATGCAAGCAATAGGTTTGTGAAGCTTTCGCAACACATTCGGCAGCGTCCGTCGAACGCTGTCCTCCAGCTGCATCCGGTCACAGAATCAGACCGGTGCGCGCTGTCTTGTCCCGCCTTTTTCAGGCGCTCGGCGTCGTGGCGGGCGGCGTGGTGCGCTTGGGTGCCTGACCGATCTCCTCCAGCGTGCCGATCACTGGATCGACAAGGTTCTGGAGAATGATGCGGATTGAGCGGATAGCGTCGTCGTTCGCAGCGATCGGATAATCGACCAGAGCTGGATCAGCATTGCTGTCCACCAGTGCCACGATCGGGATTTTCAAACGGCGGGCTTCAGCGACGGCGATCGTTTCACGGGCGGAATCGACGATCACGAGCGCGTCGGGGTATTTTTCCATCCCGCGGATTCCCTGCAGGTTGCGCAGAAGCTTGTTCTTTTCCCGGTTCAGCGCCGCGAGCTCTTTCTTACTGCGTGCTTTGAAGTCAGCTGATTTCTCGATGTTCTCAAGGAACTCAAGGCGCTTCACGCTCTTGCGGATGGTCGTGAGGTTCGTCAGCGTGCCACCGAGCCAGCGATGGTTGACGTAGAATTGTCCCGTGGCATCAGCCGCTTCGCGGACGGAATCGTGGGCCTGGCGTTTGCAGCCGACGAATAAGATCTTCTTGTTCTGGCGCACTGCCGAGCACAAAAATTCAGCGGCAGCGGAAAGCTGGAGAGCCGTCTGTTCGACGTTGATAATGTGGATGTTGTTCTTCGTTTGAAGAAGATACGGACGCATCCGCGGGTTCCACTTTTTGCTCTGGTGTCCAAAGTGAACACCAGCTTCCACCAATTCTTTAACAAGTTCTGTAGGCATGATATATATTTCCAAGGAATGCACGCTGGGAATCAGTTCCATCGCGCTCGACCCAGTCAATTGGTTGGGGCCGATCCATTCCTCTGCGGAATAAGTTAAGGTTTAACGATTTCCAGAAAAAGAAGTAATCTGGAGCGAGCGCGCACTATATGCCCGGAAAATAGCGGCGCAAGGGCGAATTCCGTGAAGTTCTTGAGATTCTCCGCCTGGGGCGACTGAAAGTCACCCCTACTTCGCCAGAGCTTCCCGCAGAGCCAGCGATTCGTTGGCGGCAGAGGTTAGCTGCTTGGCTTCGGCTTCGGTGAAGCCAGCGGTCTCAACCAGCGCGAGTGCAGCGGTGGGATCCTGCCGGGCGAGTGCTGGCAGGGATCGGTTCATTGCCCGTGCTCGACTTTCCTTGTCTTGAATGCTGAGGGCCAGTTCAACGGCTTCCGCCGGACGGGTGGAACTGATGACTTCGGTAATTTTTCGCAGAGCCCATTCGCGACTGAGGTCGTCTGGCAGGTTTTTTGCCCATTCAGTCGCGGCCGTGGCATCATACCTGGCCCAGGAATCGGCGACGTTGGCTGCGCCGTATTGGCGATCTTCACCTTCGGGCAGGCTCGAGACCCATTCCGTGGCTGCGGCAGGATCTTCCCGGGCAAGATAGGATGCAGCGTGCTGCATCGCGCGGTTCCGCTGTTCTCCTTCGGGTTGCTGCTTGAGAAACTCCAGAGCCTTAGCCGGCTCGTTTCGCCCCATGCGCCACGCATAGTCGAGGTAACTCTGGTCGCGCATCGATTCCGGAATCTGGGCGAAAACAGTGGCGAGGTCATCGCTCTGTTCGAACAGGTTATTGAGAAGCGCGTTCGTGTCGATATTCTTGATCGGCTCATCCAGTCCACCTAGAAACTCAAGGGCGCGTGCCGGGTCATTCTTGCTCCAGTGATTCACCAGGCCACGAATGGCTGCTTCCTGAACAGTTGGATTGGTTGTGTTGTCGATGAATTCGAGCACTGCGGTCTCGTCTTGGGCTGCCCATCTTGTAACTGTATTAGGGATGTCGTATCGCAGGCGGTCGAGCTTGATGCTGCCGTCGAGCATCGGCACGATTTGCGCCAGGCGATCGAGATTGTCGACATAGAGTCCTGACACCATCGCTTGCAGGACATGAGCCGCCTGCGTGGGAGACTCATCCTTTCTTTCGCCGATCCACGTCAGCAGCTTGTCGAACTCCTCCTGCTTGATGATCGAAATTGAGAAGCTGCTATTCTGCTGCTTCTCGAATGCTACCTTATCCCACATTAGCTCCAATCCTTCCTGAGGATTTTTTTGGATCCACTTGATTGCCAACATTGCCATCGCCGAGTCGCGCTGCCTCTTGTTCTCGATTGATTCCACCCACTTAAGTGCAGCATCGGGACTCTCATGAACCCATCCAGCCAGGACATTATCCAGTCCGTTGCTGTATCCTGGTGAGTTTTCTGAATCAAATTGAAGCGCAAGAACTGCAGCCTTCCTTTTATCACCTTGCGCGAGATAACGAAAGATGCTCTCGAAAAATCCACCGGTACTCCCCTTGTTAAAACCTCTATCAACCAGCAAATGGTAGAGGTGTTCGATCTGTTCCGGCCCTGCTGCTTCCATCAGACTGTAGATCGCCGACTGCTGCTTTGCAGTGACAGCAGCCTCCACCGCGCCCTCGAGATCTGCTTTTGCCCAAATCCCAAGAACGTTCCCCGAATAGCCCTGCAGCTTCTCATTCGCGTCCACCAGTTTCCATGCGCCAGCAGGATCAAGTTCTGCAAAGTGTTCAATGATGGCGCGCTTCAGTTCGGCACTGTCCGGCGATTCATCATCGACGATGCGCTCAAGCCAGCGGCGGCAGTCTGCGATGCTGGCGGTCTCCAGACGAAACATCAAATCGCTGATCGCTGCGAAGTCGAGTTTTGATGGATCGTCCTCGAGTAGCTTGAACACGATCGGTTGGTCTGAGGCGCTTTTTGCGATGGGGACGATTGTAGCCGGTGCTGGGCCGCTTGCGGTGCCTGCTGTCGTGTCCCTGTTGGACATCCCGGCCATGAACCAGCCAAGGCCTACACTGGCGCAACCCGCGCCGAGGGTGATGATAGTTGATGTTTTCATTCGCCGATTTCGATGCTGATTCCTTCAATGCTTACTCCCACTCCGCCACTCAGGACGGCTCCTTCGCTCTGTGGGACGGCGACTCCCTCGGTCTTGGCCAGGCGGTCGCGAATCTCGGTTTGCCACTGCTGCCGGAGCGACTCGTCTCCGATGGTTTCGACCCAGATGGCGGCGGATTCGAAATCCTTTCGCGGATTGGTGCTGGAGACCAGCGCGTGCACCATGCCAGCAACGGCGTTGTCCTTGCTGATGCCTTCCGCCATCGCGCCAATCCACTCGGACGCCTGTTCTGGAGCTTGCAGCACCCAGGCCTTGGTGGAATCGTGCAGAGGTTTGGCGACGTCGTCCACATTGGCTCGCGTATCCAGCCACTGCACGGCTGCCTGCGGCTCTGAGTTTTTCCACGTGCCAGCGATGCTCGCGATCGCTTTGGCCCGCTGGGCCGGATCCGTGAGAGCGTCCACTCCGGTGCTGGCACGGACCGGATCGGATGCAGCGATGGCACCCAAGGTTCCCTGCAGCACGGCAGGGCCGGCTGCGGCAGACCATTTCAATGCAGCTTCCGCGTCTTGTGCCGCCCACTTGGTCGTCACAGAGTTCACAAGATTGGCATCGGACGTGAGATTGTTGGCGGTGAGAAAGGCCGCAGCTGCTGCGGAGTCTTGTCCGGCCCAGATTTCCATGATTGGCCGCTGCAATTGGCCGCGAAATTTACCGGGAGGCAGAGTCGTGGCCCATGCCGCTGCTGTTGCGCTGTCTTTGCCCGCCCACTGCTTGGCGATGGTAGTCAGTGAATCGGACAAATTGCCCCTGTTGTCCAAGGTGGCCAGGTATGTGAGCGCGAGTTTTGGGTCTTCCTGGGCTAGTTGGTTGGCGGCTCTGTCCACTGTTTGACGGAGTTCGCTTGAGGCCCTGAATGATCCGCCCCAGCCGGACCCCCTTGTGTCAATATCAAAGCCACTCAGCAGTTCGCCCGCGTCCGCCGTGATCCCGTGATCGATCATCGTCTGGAACAATCGGCGCGGATCTTCAGCCGCCAGTTTATCGGCCACCGCTGCGAACATCTCGCTTTTGTGCTCGGGCTCAGATTGTCCCAACGCCCACTGCATGGCTGCTTCCAGATTCTGCGACGCCCATTTCTTCACAATGGAAACTTCAAGCGCGGTCTTGTCAGCCGCGTCCGGGAGGGCATCGACCATCGCGCGTGCGGCTGAGGGATCGGTCTTTGCAAGAGTGGAGATGATCTTGTTCCCAAGCTCAAATTTGTCGCCAACGTTGTCCTGTTCCTGCAACCACTGCCAGGCAGCGGTCGGATCCTTCGTGGCCCAGCTAGCGACGATACCACTCAGCGCATTCGTCCGTTTGCGCCCTGACAGATTCGCCATCGCTTCCCCAATAGCCAGCTCGACGTTCTCGTCCGCAAGCATGGCGAGCCGTTTGCCTTCGATGTTGTCGATCGTTCTCTGCCAGCTCTCATCTTTGCCTTCTGCCTCGGAACGCATCAGATCGAGCGCACGGTCTGGGTCGGTCTCCGCAAGCGCTCCCAGCACACCACGGCGAACGATTGCGCCCTCCGTGGCGCTGGCCGCAATGGCAGATTCGGGATCGATGCGCAGCCAGGCCTTGTAGGCGCTTTGCAGCGAGTATTCACGACCATTGGCCATGCTCTCCGCCTCTTTCATCCAAACGACGAACCCCGCCGCATCTAGTTCCACTGCCCGGCGAAAGATGAGATCCTGATAAGTCCGCAGTCCTGTAAAGAAGCGGTTCGTCTTCTGGGATGCTTCCAGCAGTGCTTCAATATCCTCTACGGTGGCCACGCTCAGAAATCGCACCAGCAGTCGTCGAAGTTCACCACCGCTTGCGGCGACAACGTCCTCGACCGGCGGCAGTGCGAATGAGGCTGGTATGGCGTTCCCGGTGTTGTCGATCGCAGCGTTCGCTTCAATTGGGCGGTTCTTCTGTTGTTCATGTGCGATCGGCCGATGCTCTGCGTTGTCGGTAGACTTTACTCCTGTCACCGCACGCAGTCCCCATCCACCTGCAGCACCACACAGGCAAACTGCTACCGTCATCAATAATCTTTCCGCCATCATGTTCTCCAGTTGATCGTTCTTTGGCGTGGAGAATACGTCAGGGAGCCGATTCTAAGCAAGAAAAACCAGCCTGGAGGAGAAGCCAGCTTCGTCTGGAGCCCGGAGAACTTTCAGGAGTGAAGTGATTATCCCATAGCGAACGCCTTGCCCAAAGTGCCAGATTGGCCTAATAACGCTCCCCCCAATGGCGGATCAATCACGCGCACGAGTATCGATTTACACCGACGGAGCCTGCCGTGGCAATCCGGGGCCGGGTGGCTACGGGGTGATCCTGGTGAGTGGCAAACACACCCGAGAACTGTCCGCAGGATACGCACGCACGACGAACAATCGCATGGAGTTGATGGCCGCGATCGCCGGACTGGAGGCTCTCAAAGTTCCGTGCGAGGTGACACTTTGTTCCGACTCCAGTTATCTGGTCGATGCAATCAATAAGAACTGGATCGCAGGCTGGCGCGCAAAAGGGTGGTCGCGCGGCAGGGCCGGAGCACTGAAGAATGCCGACCTCTGGCAGCGTCTGGATGCCGTCCGGCAGAAGCACCGGATCACCTGGCAATGGGTGCGCGGCCATGCCGGGCATGCGCAAAACGAACGTTGCGATGTGCTGGCCACTGAAGCGGCAGACCGACCAAGTCGTTTACCGGACGAGGGCTTCCAGGCAGCCGAAGCGCTCGCCCAAAGCAATTCCGACCAGCTGCTCTAGGTAAGAGATATGTCCAACGTGATACTCTCGTCATTCTTACTTGAACCGCAAGTGCGCGGCTGATAGGCGGGAGTGATGCAGAAATTACGTGTAATATCCCTGCTCGCGGCTGGTGTTTTCGCAGCACTTCCCGCTGCCGCTGAAGTCACCATAACACCTCCAGCGAAAGTCCCGGTCGGTTCGGAGTTTGAGGTCACCTATGCGCCCGCCGATGCGAAAGGCCTTATTAAGATCACCGCAGCAGATGGGAGTGCGCTTGAAAAAGCCGCCTCCTATTCGTATACGGATCCGAAAAAGAATTCCAAGCTGAAGCTGACCGCGCCTTTGATTCCGGGCAGCTACGGGATTGTTTTCAAGGAGCAGGGAAAGGAGGATGCCGGACTCGTCACTTTTGAAACCAGTCCTGTGACGGCGACTCTTTCCGCTCCGGAATCCGCTGCCATCGGCGAAACCATCGCAGTGAAATTCGAAGGGCCGAGTTATCCCAAGGATCTAATAGTGTTTGCCTCAAAGGATGGCGCACGAGTGAAGCGCCTCGCGTATGCGTTCCCCTCGAACTCGAAAGACGGCAGCGTGAAACTCCGCGCGCCGATGGAGCCTGGCGAATACACCGTGGCCTATCTGATGTCCGAAGTGATCCTCGCGAAAGTCCCCATCACCATAGGAGGAGCAGCCGCCACTCTGGATGCTCCGGACAAAGTCCAGGCAGGAAGTACGACTGACGTCCTCTGGGAAGGACCAGATAACACGGGCGACTTCATCACTCTCTACGACAACGACGGGAAACGTGTATCCGGCCACGCCTACACTGGAAGTAATAAGGAAGGTGGGGTGAGGATCGAGGTTCCCGAGACGCTGGGGAAATACGAACTCCGCTATATCAGCGGTGGAAAAACACTGGGGAGCCGGGCTCTGGAAGTCATCCCGGTCTCCGCAAAACTGGAGGCTTCCGATGAGGTTACGGCAGGATTCGTTTTCGAAATAAAATGGGACGGCCCGGGTAACAGACAGGATCGCATCCTCATGCATTCAGGGGATGCGGCGGGGGATTCCAAACCCGCCGTCTACGCCTTTCTCGATCCGGAGAACCCAGTCGCTACGATGACTGCGCCGGACGAACCCGGCGACTACATCCTCCGCTACCACACTGGAAAGGGAGCTTTCCTCGCAACACTTCCGATCAAGGTCGTCCCCGCCCCGGAGAAACCCGGCAAGCTCACCGTTCATCCGAATACTGCGGCAGGCTTCGGTGATGGCGCAGCGGTCGAAGTGATCCTCGATGCCTCGGGCAGCATGCTCCAGAGGCAGGATGGGAAGCGCCGCATCGAGATTGCCAAAGAGACCCTCGTTTCGCTCGTCACCGAAACCATCCCCGCGAAGACGCCCATCGCCCTGCGTGTCTTTGGTCACAAGGAGGCAGACAGTTGCCGCACCGATCTGGAGGTGCCGCTTACCCCTCTCGATCCTGCAAAAATGGTTTCCATAATCGGGAAGATTGAAGCGAAGAACCTCGCCAAGACACCGATCGCCGCATCGCTCACCGCCGTTGCATCCGATCTTTCCGAGGTGCCCGGCGAGCGAATCGTCATCCTGCTGACCGACGGGGAGGAAACCTGCGACGGGGATCCCGCACTCGCAATACGCAAGCTCCGCGCCGGCGGCACCAACGTGCGTGTGAACATCGTCGGCTACGCCATCGAGGACGAAGACCTGCGGCAAACTTTCGAGAGCTGGGCAACCCTCGGGAAAGGCCGCTATCTTAACGCCCCGAGCGCCGATGAACTGGCCAAAGCAATGAAGCGTGTTCTCGCCCTTCCATACAAGGTTTACAAAGGTGACGCCCTCGTCGCCCAGGGCATCGCAGGTGAGGGCAACCACGAACTTCCCGCCGGGGATTACACCCTGCGCTTCGAAAGGAACGGAGAGACGCTTTCCAAGCCGCTGACAGTCATTGCCGAGAAAGAGGTTGAGGCGACGATCCCTTGATTCCCACCTTGCACACTTCACTTACCCCCGCCCCATCATCACTCCAATGAAATTGTCAGCTTACCTGTTCCTGCTAGCGTGCGTACTGACGGCTTGTGTTTCGTGCAGTGATAGTGGAACTGTGGCGCAAAGCTACAGAATCCAAATGTACGCTTTTCAGGTTAAGGATCGCGATTCGATTACGTTGCCACAAATTGACGCAATCAAGGATTACATGGTAGCGCGATCGAAAGGTCTACCCGGGTCTGAGTTCGAGCAACGCTTCGAAGAACTCGGTATCGAACTTCGTTATGGATTGTCAGGATCCAATGAGTTTTCAGCTCGGGATCCGGCAAAGCTGGGGCAGGAGTTTCTTTGGCCTGACGATCAATCTGTGCTGATCACGGCTTCTGTCGGAACGTCAGCGAAATCGAATCTATTTGACGTGCATCTTCAGCACAAAATGCATCCACTCAAACAACCCGAAAACGAAGTGCTACGAGCAGAGAAGGCGGCGCTTGCCGCACTGGATGTGCCTGACCTTGTCGCGTTCAAGAGTGGGCTGATTGTTGCCTGGATCATCACCACTTCTTGAGCACACGCCGCATACGTCCGGTTTTTCACCGATGACCAACGGGCTGCTGCGTCAAGATCCTTTTCAGCTAGATCACAGACAAACTGGCTGCGCCAAGCTTTTGATCTTCTCATTGATCGCGCTCAGGGCTCTGGGCTGCCGGAGGACTCGTCCTTCTACGCCGTCGAAAACCACGCCTTTTTATTATCAGGGTGGGCATCAACAGGTCAGCCTGCTGCCGATACGTATCCGCTCCGTCTTTCTCAAGCGTTTCTGCCATGGAGGCGAGGCTTTCATAGGCCGCGTAAAGGTAGCACGCCGACGTGATGCGCTCGGAACCCATGCCCGCCTGCTCCATCAAGCCTGGCCCTTCCAGATACCCGTCGCGATCTTTATCGGTAGTGCCCAGAACATGCGCGATGCAGTCGCGAGAAACCTGAAAGGCGCGCTCCAGAAAGGCCCGATCGCCCGTCCATTGATTGTGTCTCCAGCACGCATCGAGGGGTTTGTAGCCCCATGGATCGCTCTCGCCATGGGTGATCAAGAAAAGGTCTTCCACTCCATTTGCGCTGGAGCCTCCGGCTACTTGCTCAAAGCGTCTCCCATCGTGGAGATTGCCCAAGGGATCCGGGACGTCACCCAGGGAGGCTCACCGATGAGCGGGAACATTGCCAGGATGGTGCTCGATGGATTGATCAAGAAAGAAATCGCCGATCGACTTTCGGTGAGTTTCCACACCGTGGATACGCATCTGCGTAACATTTACACCAAATTGCAAGTCAACACCCAGACCGGCGCAGTCGTGAACAGTGCGGGACGGCTTGGTGAAATGACCGCTGGCGACATCAGTGGGTCCCAGCGGTCACTTTCAACCAATTGCTCGATCGCTACAACTTCATGAGGCGAAGGTAAATTTCTGTCGCATCTTGCAGAAGTCCGGAGAGATCAACTTCGATGCTTGATTCCGCCCCGTCGGAGTCGATTCCGTCCTGCACCTCCTGCCAATTTTTCAGGTCAGCTGAGAACTCAAGGGCGTAGGTTGTTCGCGGTGTAGAGTTCCATTTGATCGAGATAGTCTTGCTTTCCACGTTGAAAAGGAAGTCGCTAACCGCAAATCCAATGGTTGCTCCGCCTGGTTCGAGAATGCTTGTACCAGCAAGGCCGTTCGCAGCATGGATCGCGATCTCCTCAGCGCTCAGCGCTCGTTCCCAGAACGCAAAGTCATCGATGATGCCGGTAAATGGCTCGCCACCATTGGTGCTGCCGATGAACGCAGGTGCGCTGCCGCCGCTGGTGATTTGCGCGCCTTCACCGAGGTTGACAGACCAAGCTTTGATCCCATCGATCCAAATGGTCTTTTCACCGGTGACGCTATCATAGGTGGCTGCGATGTGATGAGTCTTTCCGTCGGCGATGTCTTCGACGTTGAGGCCGGCGTCGTTCGTTCCGTCCAGCGGCATGTCGAGTTCGCCGTAGGTACCATCCACATTGAGCCCAAAGGAGAGCACGGGAATCCCCTCGTCTACGGGAGGGTTTGCGCCGCTGTTGAAGCCGTCTGCCTGGTAACTGAGCAGAATGCGGTTGCCCCCATCTTCCTTGCGGAAAAACTCATCATAGTCCCCGCCGCTCCACTCGGACTGAAACAACATTTCCACGGTGATTCCGGTAGATGTATCGAACCCATCGGCGCCGAGGTTGATGCCGATGCCTCCAGAGTTATTGAATGAGGCGGCTCCCAGCCCAGCGAGCCCGGGAACCCGCATTGTTGCTCCCTGAAAAATTCCTTCAATATCGCCGACTCGGTCATAGGCGAAATTGAGCGTTCGGCCCTCCACTTCACCTGCCGCTTCATCGAGATCAACATAATGGAGCAGTCCGCTGGGCGGATCAGCGAGGTTTCCTGGATCTGGATGCGGCTGGTTGACGACGACGTTTCCGCGATCGACACGATCGAAGTGTGCCTTCACTCGCGCGGTCGGCAGGGCGTAATCATAGAGCGCCACTTCATCGATCTGGCCATCCCAGCCGCCTTCACGATTGTCTCGACCAATGAAGACCGGATTCTCATTGTTGATGGCCTCGCCCGTAGTGGGAAAGATGCCCGCACTCACGGCGACATCGGCCACCTCGCCGTCGATGTGGAGAACCATCTCACCCGAAGCCTCGTCCCAGGTCGAGACCACATGGTGCAGTTGCCCATCGGTGATGGTGGCGACAGAATCTAACGAACCAAAGCCGTCCGTCGTCTGCACGTGAGGCCGAACATTGCCTCCGGGGGTAAGGTATACCATAAGCATGAAGTTGAGACCGCCATCGCCATCGCCAACGAGATTCACGAACGATGCTGTCGGCGCGTCGATCTTCGTCCAGAATTCAACCGAGAAACCGGTGTCCACTTTGTCGAAGCCATCGACGAAGACGCGATCGCCATTGAGCGAGACCGATGTGTCGGTATCAGGTGGAACCAGCGATGCCTGCCCGAATTCAAGCGTGCCATCTTCGCTGGCACCATCGTGCCCGTTTCCAGACGAGTCGACTGCGTCACTCGGGCCGCTATCACCCAGACGCCAGTAGGCGATGGGATTGTCGAGCGTGATCTCGGCGGCGTAATTGTCCGCTACGCCACCACCTTGAAAATAGTTCCGATTAAGAGCGACCGCGGCGGCATGATCCGCGATTTCCTCCGCGCTCAGAGCCCGCGTCCAGAACGCGAATTCATCGATCGTTCCGGTGAATGGTTCTCCTCCACCATTGGTATTTCCGATGTAGGCAGGTGCACCGCCACCGCTGACGACCAGCGTTCCGGCCGGGAGGGCCACACTCCATGCCTTGACGCCATCGACCCATATCGATTTCTCTCCGGTGACGCTGTCGTAGTTCGCGACCACATGGTGCGGTGCACCGTCGGTCAGACTTTCTAACGTTACGCCGTCCACTGTTCCATCCAGCGGAAGATCAAGCTCGCCATAGCCACCCACATTCAGCCCGAAAGACAGGACGGGAATGTTCGCTGTGACCGGTGGATTCGCGCCGTCGCTGAACGGATCGTTTTGAAAACCGAAGAGGATGCGGTTGCCACCGTCTTCTTTGCGGAAGATTTCGTCGTAGTCGCCGCCAGCGCCGCTCCAGTTGGAAACAATCACCGCCTCGACGGCGATGCCTGAAGAGGTTTCGAAACCTTCCATTCCCACATTCACACCTGCACCAACCGTATTGTCGAACGTAGCCGCGCCAGTGCCAATCAAACCGCTCGCTCTACCCGCGCTGCCTTCGAAGCTGCCGTCTGCAGAACCAGCGCGGTCGTATGCGAAGTCCAGGGTAAATCCATCCTTCTTTCCCGCAGCCTCGTTAAAATCAGTATAGTGGGCCAGTCCATTCGGCAAGTCGTCGAGGTCACCAGGATCTGCAAGCGGTTCATCGGACGGTGGAGGTGGAAAATCGATTGTGGCAGCGTGCGCTGCTACACGCTCGGCAGAGAGAGGCTTATTGTAGATGGCCACTTCATCGAGGACAAAGGTGTGGCCACCTTCTCGGCCATCGCGCCCAAGGAAGATCGGGTTCCCCGTGTTCGCGGGCTCTCCCAGAAACGGCACCGCCCCGGCTACGGCGTTCACTTCGGCGATCGCGCCATCAATGAATAGCGCATGCGCGCCCGATGCCTTGTCCCACGTCGAAACGATATGGTGAAGCCGCCCATCTGCGACGTTCTGGACAGAGTCCGCCGCGAACACACCAGCATCCGTTTGAATGTGTGGTCGCAGCTGTCCTGCCGGAGTCAGGTAAACCATGAGGTTGAAACTGCCGCCGCTTTCTCCGTCTCCCACGAGATTGGTAAATCCACCGGGGCGCGTGTCCGATTTCATAACAAACTCGACCGTGAACCCGGTTTCAAATTTTTCGAAAGGTTCCGTCACCAGTCGATCGCCCATGAGTTCCAGCGCCGTGTCACCGTCCGGTGGAATCAGCGAGTCCGCTCCAAATGAAAATAGGTCAATGTCCGGCTCTGCGGTGTGTCCGTTGCCGCTGGAATCAGAAGCGCTCGGCCCTTCGCCTCCCAGGCGCCAGTAGGCTACTGGCTCATCCACCAGCACCTCATCGGCGTAGTTTGCGCGCTGCGCTGTGCCCGCTGCGTAGTGAGCCTGCACCTGGGCGGACGTGAGCGGCTTGTCGTAGAGAGCGACTTCGTCGATGTCGAAATTACTCGGGCGGTTCTCCCGATTGTCTCGACCGATGAAGATCATGTTGTCGCCAGTATCGCCGGGAGCGGGAACATTGCCGCTCACATTCCCTTCAAGAACCACGACGCCGTTGATAAAGATCTTGCCGTTGTTGTTGTCGGGATCCGCAGCATCCCAGGTTGTGACGACATGATACACCTGATTCAAGGCGAGCACATTCGGTTCTGCCGTGCTCAGCGCGACTGGCGCATTGCCAGTGCCGAAATGCGGCCGGATGGCGCCATTGTCGCCCTGCCCGGGGCCTAACAGGTAGTTCATCATGAAGAAGTCGCCGGCGGCTTCACCATCGCTGACCAAGCTGTCACAACATGCCTCTGGATACTGTGTCACGCGCACCCAATATTCAGCGGAAAAGCCTGTCGCACCGACTTTCTCAAAGCCAGGCATCACAATGCGATCCAGACCGGCAAGGCTGATGGATCTGCCTTCGGGTTCGGCAGACAGAAGACCGCCTTGACCAAAGGTGATTGAGCCGGAATCGCCATCAACTGCCCCATGATTGCCGTTGCCTGAGGAATCGGTCACCTGCGTTCCATCAGAGTCGTCCATCCGCCAATAAGCTACCGGGTCGTCTGCTAGAACGGCATCTGCATACTGCCCATGTGCCGGGTGCAGCCAGAGGCATAAACTCTGTAGAGACAACAAGATCAGAACGAGGGGGTATTTCCGTCCGAAGAGTGGGATAGGCTGCTTCATTTCGGTGGGGTTTTATGGTTTAAGTTTGCGTATTTTGAATACGCCGATGAATCTGAAGATTTGGCGTCCTCTGGTCTATCACGCAATCGCGGGAGATATAACCAAAAAATGCTGTTCGACGAGACGCACTTAGTCTTGCCATCATGCTGGCGCAGTTGACGATCTCCCCGCCATCTCTTCGTGCCGTCGATTCCCGCAGGAAATTAGGGCTCTTCGGCGGGCGTTCTCGCACGATCACCTTTTCATCCGAAGAAGAAGACAAGGAATTTAGTCAACCCTTTCAGGAGCAGGATGTTGACGAAGCGCCCTGATCAATCCACCGAATCATCACGAATTTCATAGAGGTGCCCGTATCGCTCGACTACCTGTTTATTGGACATCATATCGAGCGACAACGAGTTGGACTCAAGTGAGACTGATCCGGTGACGGGATCGAACTTGATTGCATTCATATCCGCCGCTTTACGGATAGCCAGGGAGTCTTGAGCAGAGTCTGTCAGGTTCACTTGAAACTGAATGATCCGGTAGTTAGGGCCTGCGTTGAGTTGTTTGAGAACGGCTTCTCTCAAATGGCCCCCATCTTCTTCAATTCTTCGACACAAGATCGAGCGTGAGTGTGACGGGCACATGACAATGGGATGTCCATTGCATGACCACGCTTGCCTGAATTCATACCCAAAGGTCAGTTCCCGCTGGTGACGCGCAGCCGGAAAAAGGAGGCGACGGGGACGGATGAGGCGGAAATTCGCCAAGTTCGCTTTCCAGGTTCGATGGTGGCCGTTACGGAGGAAGGATTCCAATTCTGGAGATCGTCAGAGGTGTCAAGAGTGATCGATAACTCGGTGGCGGCAGGATCAATGGTGACGCTGATGTCGATGCTCAGGTTTTCCGGTGATATACGAACGTTGAATGCGCCTGGGCCATCTGTGGGATCGTTGTCACTGGTGCCGAATGCATATTCGAGCAGGGCGCTGAGGCCATCGGCGTCATTGTCGGCATCTGGGTTGGTGGGAAATGCTCTGCCTTCGCCGGTGCCTGGAGTGCCATTGGGAGCCCAACTGGCTGTCCAGCTTTGTGGCAATTGGACGTCTGCGGTGGCGGCGATGATTTGCAGGCTGGAGCCTGCGCCATCTGCGGCGGTGGGCCAGGGTGCGGCATCGTCGAAGGTGACTCCCTGCAGCAGCTCGTCGCCGGTCAGGATGGCGATCCGTTCTCCGCCATTCGAGAGGCTCCCTGTGTACTCGCCTGCGATCGGGATCGCTGCGCCGTAGCGCTTCTGGAAGGTCTCGGCTCGGGCGACAACGACAAGTCTGGCTCCGGGCTCAAGCAGCTGCACTGCGGCATCTGCGAAGTCGAAGGTGACGCCATCGGCGATACGGACATTGCTCAGGTCGACCGGTGCGGTTCCCTTGTTGAGGAACTCAAGGAACTCGTAGTTGTCTGCATCTGGATCACCGGGAGCAAGTTCTTCCTCAGTGGGGTCGGCGGGATGGTAGTGGATTTCTGACAATGTAAGGTTTTCACTGGAGGCAACTTCGGCTCCCACGAAAAACTGAGCCGTGGTGGGCGCGCTCCAGTCGTCATTCTCAAGCGCGCGTGCGACAATGCGCCGCGAGCTGGTGATCGATAATCCGGCATCGACGGTGGCGACTGCTCCGTCTAGCTGGACTTCGCACAGAAAATCGGATCCAGATGCGGAGCTGTTCATCGCCTGGATCGCGAGCACGTTTTCTCCTTCCCGAAGTGCGCTGGCACTCACTTCGAATGGCTGGAATACCACGGCGTCGTCATCGCGATGGGAGCTGGTGGCGACAGAATCCCACTGCAGTGTGTCGGGAGCATTGGCAGCGACGAGTGGCTGGCCGTTAAGGAACGCGGAGAAGCCGTCATCGTAGCGAACGCCGAGGGTCAAGTGGAGCACCGAGCCTGCCGCTTCGACGTGAAACGGCACACGAATGTAAAGGGAGCCGTTGGTCAGGCGCATCGATTCGGTGACGTCGGTGTCGATGAACTCGACGTAACCGCCGGACGGGCTGTCGAATCCCACTCCGCCGCTGCCGGCCTGCCAGGTGCTGTCGTCAAAGTCCAGTTGTCGCCACGCTTCAGCTTCTGTCGCGCTGTTCGGCACCTGCACCTTGAGTGGCGTATCGGCTCCGATGAGCGATACGGGAACCGTGCCGCCCAACTGTCGCGCGACCGGGCTGATTTCCCCGCCGGGCAGTCGCGGATCTGAACCGTCAATCGTGTAGTAGACTGGGTGCTCGTCTGCGGACAGGATCGCCTGGAAGCCAGCCTCGACGTGGCCCCCTTGCTGATTGAAAACAGGCGGTGGCGTGTATCCGCCGTCCAGCCAGTCGGCGCGGGTCTGGAGCCAGTTGATCATGCGGCTGCGCGCGGTCTGCCACGCAGCGGCGGAGCGGAATCCCTGGGCGACACCGAATGCGTCGCCGATCTCAGCGGCCTGACCTTCGATGATCGCCTCCATCGATTCATTGCTCATCACCGAGCGGCGTAGATGAAACCACTTGTCGATGTAGGCCTGCATGAAGTCAGGATCGCGGAACAGGCGCCCGTACCACAGGCGGTCTGACCGGTGCATGCGGGTATTTGTCGGACCTCCGGAGACATCGTAGCTGCTCCAGTTGTAGTCCCATGCAGGCCCCATGCGCAGGCGGCCATCGTAGGATGCCTTCCAGGGAAACATGCTGATCAAAAGACCGTCGCCGTTGCGCGAAAGATTGTGAAACGCGAAGTAGGTGACAAAGTCATCGACGTCGAGGTACTGGCGATAGCCGGCGGCGTGATCTTTCCAGAGATCGTCATCATAGAGCACGTTCTCAAATTGCACGAACCAGTCTTCGATCGCTGCGCGCTGCGCTTCATTGATGCGATAGCCGTTCGGGTTGTCGAAGTTGAGGAATCCGTTGCTCTGGCGCGGGATGTCGTCGCCACGTCCGGCTGTGTTCGCTGGAGTTTCGGAGCGCCGATTGGGCCCCGGTGTGTGGAAGAACTGCGGGCTCGTGGCACCATTCTGCGCAGGCCAGCCGTCTTCTGGTATGGCATCCATGCGGTTGAGATTGAGCAACCATCCGCCGCTGCTACCGTCTTCGCTGAGCTGGGAAAAGTCGAGCCGGTCACTGCCGCGTGATACTTTCTCCAGCAGTGCGTAGACGCCCCGGCGATCTGCCATTGAAAGGTCGCCCCCATTCTCGTTGATGAACACGTCCATCCAGCGGAAGCGGCAGGCGTAGCGGCCGGCCAGTTTGCTGAGTTCATACATGAACGTGTTGTGCATCAGCGTCGGATCCTTGTTTTGATCGGGATCCGGAAAGTAGAGCACCCAGTCGGAATGCTCGGGAAAATCCAGTGGTGCTACTTTGCGCTCGGCGTTGCCATCGTCCTGCCAGGCTTCGACGCTGTAGCCTTTCTGCCGCCATGTGGTGGAGAAGGCACCCCGCCCGCGGATGCCGATGCGCGAGAGCATCTGGGGAGGATCCATCAGTGCTGACTGACCGTCGGCAGCATTGCGATCGAACGCTGCCCAGACGGCGGCTTGGCGTGGCTGCTGGCGGATCCCTGCACCAGTACCGTTCCATCCTTTCGCGGGGATGGTGCCGCCTGCGAAGTTTTCGATGACCAGAATGGGCAAGTGTGACTGGTAGTCGATGAGATCAGGCGCGAGCTTGATGTAGCTGCTGGTGGCGACCAGGCCAGCGGCTCCATCGGTGCCGACAGCAACAGCCCGGAGCTGGGTGGTGGCTTGGAGTTTGAGGGGAGCTTCATATTCCGTGCCGGTTTCGGCTGTAGGCAGCGTCCCATCTGTCGTAAACCGGATGGCCTGCCCTGGGGGTTCCGATCGCAGGGAAACCTCCATTTCCGCCCCTCCAAACATCTGACTCCCCGGTAGCATGACAACGCTTACCTGACCCGCCGCCTGGATCGCGAAAGGAATCCCGACCATCACTTGGAGAAGGGCAAAAGCTGCTAAATTCGGACTGCGCATCACGAAGGTTGCCACCGCAGACACCGGAGGGCAACTGCCCGCATGATCCGATATAAGGAACTCACCGAGCCTGTGGGGGGGTGGTTTGGGCAAGGTTGTGTCCCTCATGGACAGATTCTTTACATTCAAATTTGAGAAGAATTGTCAAAATGGAACGTAAGAAATTGATCATAAGACACATAGGCAATCTGATCAATAATTACAGTAAATATGATAAATAGATTTGATATGGTTGAGATGGGTAATATTGTTATCACTAGCAAAAACTAAACAGCTCTGAACCTTCAGTATCCTTTTGGGTTCTGTTGCCAGAAGGGGCAAAACACCTCGTTCTATTCCGCTAAAATGAAATATCCATCTCTAATACAGAGAGTTATGAAGAAGTGCTTCACGGCGCTCCTTCCAGCATGCGCTGTGCTGTTCGTCCAGTCGGCCCAGGCGCAGATCGACCTTAGCTTTGCGAATCTCGTTCAGGCGACGGATGGGACGAATGCAAATTTTGGCCCGACATACAGTGGAACGACACTGGATTTTATCAACGTGGCTCCCGGCTCGGGGATGGATATCGATCTTCGCGTGACGGTGTCGAATGTTACCACCAACTACTACTACAGCATTTCCGTACCCGACTACAAGTCGACTACCGTTCCGGAACCGAATGGTGATCTTGGCTACGTTTACTACCACGATGACGGACTGCCAATGGGGGTCGGCGGGATGGCGTACAATCTTCAGTTCTACGAGGGCGGCGGGACTTTTACGACTACGACGACGTTGCCGGCGTTCCGCTTTCTAATCTACGATGTTGATGGAGAGGACGTGCAAAGTGAGTCGGTACGCGTGTTCAGTGCGGATGGCTTCGCTGGGTATGGGGTATCTGCCTCCGGGGTAACGGTGGAGAACAACGGCACAGCGTACCTTTTCACCGGCCTCGGATCAAACGTCGCCGAAGACGATCCATCTGGTGCCCTCGTGTTGATCTATGAGAACACCGGCAAACTTACGTTCCAGATGGAGTCTAATACGACGGCGGACGACGGCGTCAGCGGTGACAACCCGGTATTTTCCGCGATCGATGGCGACTTGAGTTTGATCGGCGGCAATACCTTCGATTTCGAACCCTTTATCCGAGTCAGTGGATCCCTATCAGGTTCTGTGACGACTGACGCAAACAACGACGGCATCGGAGATTTTCCAATAGCTGGCGTCACCCTGACCCTCAAGGATTCATCAGGAAATGACATCGACGCCGCCCCGCTGACCACCGGGGTGCAACCGTTCACGACCACGACGGATGCCAGCGGCAACTACTCGTTCAAAAACGTGCCGATCGGCAGCTTCAGAGTTGTTCAGACCCAGCCAGTCGAATTCACATCCGTCAGCGATACCGACGGGGCGAACAACAACATCATCGGTGATGAGAATCCGATAGTGGTGGTTGCAGACACTGATACGCCTGGCAACAACTTTGTTGAGCAGGCACCGCAGTCGATCACCGGCACCGTTGTGCTAGATGGCGATGGCAATGGCATCGGAGAAGCTCCTCTGGCGGGCACCCTCGTGCAGCTGCTCGATGATCTGGGGAACCCGGTAGACGGCGACCCAGGAACCGGTGGAGTGCAGCCGATCACCGCAACGACTGACGCAAATGGTGACTACTACCTGCCCGTCCCTGCGGCTGGAAGCTACATCGTCGGAATCGACACTGCCGACCTTCCGACGCCGATGCCTGTAAGCTTTGACCCTGCTGGTGCACTTGATGGAGAGGGTACTGTAACAGTCGCTGCAGCGGAAAACGTGATCGACGTAGACTTTGGCTACACTGGCGCAGTCCTTACCGGGAACGTGTTCTCTGATCGGGACAATGATGGCAGCAAGGGAACAGAGCCTGGACTTTCTAACGTTGATCTATTGATCACGGACTCGGCTGCTGGCACGCAGACAGTCACCACCGATGCCAGTGGCAATTACAGTGTCGTGGTGCCACTTGGATCGACGAATGTGGACGTGGTGAATGGCACGGTGCCCAGCGGTTACTCGTTGACCACTGCGAATGATCCACAAGATGTGGTGGTGGCAGCGGGTGGCTCAGTCGCGGCCGACATCGGATACTACAATCCGCAGGCAGTGAGCGGCCACCTTTTCCACGATATCGATGGCGATGGCACGCAGGATGCAAACGAACCCGACTTAAGTGGCGTCACTGTGTTTGTCGAAGACAGTGCCAAGAATATCGAGGTGGTGGTAACGGATGCGGACGGCAACTACTTTGTCAATGTGCCAACGGGCTCAACCATTCTGGATGTCAATGACTCTACGCTGCCCGCGGGATCTGCTCTCACCACAGCAAACGATCCACAAACAGTGACCGTGAACACTGGTACGACGACGGTGAGTCCTTCTGTAGGCTACACGTTGCCCCTCCTCTCTGTTCTCAAGACAGTGGACACCGCAGGGCCGGTGGGAATCGGCGCCAGCGTCGACTACACGGTAAATGTGTTCAACAATTCCACAGTGACACACACCGGAATCGATGTCAGCGATGTGTTGACGAATGGAGCAATCGACTACGGCAGCGGTGTCAATGTTAGTGCGCCTGCGACGGGAACATTGACTACCAACATCACGGAAGGCTGGAACTCCGACGGCTACACGGGTGGAACCCCGACAAGTGGTGCGCCCGCGTGGAGCGGTAACTGGCTGGAGATCGGTGAAGCCGACGGAGCGACGGCAGGCAATATCCGAGTGCTGCTCGATGGGGTAGGCAAACGATTGCAGATCCTGGGAAATGCCACTTCGAGCATCGGTGCTCAGCGACTTGTCGATCTCAGTGGAATGACATCCGCGACCGTTGCATTCGAATACCGCCGAAAGAACCTCGATGCAGCTGCCGACTACGTGACCGTCGAAGTGTCGAATGATGGCACTGGCTGGAACGAGATTGGCCGCATCAGCGGTGTGGATGCCACGACCACCACAGACACGACTTATCAAGTACAGGCCCCGATCACGATTCCTGTGACCTATCTCACCGACACCGCCCGAATCCGTTTCGTTTCGTCCGCCACGATGGATGGGGGCGATGGCGACACGATCTACATTGATGATATTAACATCGCGGCGAACCTTGTCATTGCCCAGACTGGATCTCCTGGAACGACTGCGCCTGATCTGGCGACGGGCTACATCATCGATCCCGGACAGTCGATGTCGATCACTTACACGGCGACAGTGGACTATAGTGACGGGTTTAACACCATCACAAACGTTGCCAGTGCCACCAGTGATCAGCAAGGCACACCAGAAAGCTCCAGTGCTGGAGTGGCAGTGGCCAATGGATCGATCTCTGGAGTCGTAGAGTCTGATATTGACAACGACAACGGTGGGGATTTCGGCATCGGCGGTGTGCAGTTGCTGCTGCTGGATTCCGCTGGCAATCCGATCGACGATCCATCGCAGCCGGGCTTCCAGGACTACATCGTGACCACGGATTTCGGCACCGGTGCGTATTCTTTTGCCGATGTGCCAGCAGGAAGTTATCGCGTGAGTGAGGTGCAGCCGTTCGGTTACGTATCTGTCAGTGATGTGGATGGCGCCAACAACAACGTCATCGGTGACGAGACGCCGATCGTCGTAAGCGCCAACACAGACAGCGGTGGTAACGATTTTCTCGAAGAGCGTGCTGCGAGCATCGGCGACCGCCTGTGGGTGGACGAAGATGCGGACGGCCTGCAGGACGCCGGGGAACCCGGTATCGCCGGAGTGCGCGTGTTTCTCGATGCCAACAGCAACGGAGCACTGGACGACGGAGAGGTCTGGACGGTCACGGATGCTGACGGTGGTTACCTGTTCACTGACCTTGCAGAGGGCACTTACAATGTCACCATCGACACGGGTGTCGTATCAGGAACGCCGCCCTCTGGCTTGACCGGAGCCGCGCTCGCTTCCAGCCTGGTGGCGAACCCGACTTACAATGAGGACACCGGAGCCACGGCACCCGATCACACTTCGGCAGTCACTGTGGCGGTGGGAGAGGCCCACCAGACGGCAGACTTTGGCTACAACTACGCCAGCGTCGCGGAGACGCACACGGCATCGAGTGGTGCGCTGGGTGGGATCGGTGATCGCATCTGGAACGATGCCGATGCGGACGGCGTGCAGGATCCCGGTGAAGCAGGGATTGGCGGTGTCACCGTGAGTCTTCTTGCGGATCCGGACAAGGACGGTGTCTACACTGCGACTGGCACCACCACGACGACTGACGCCAGTGGCAACTATTTCTTCGATGGGCTGGCAGTAGGCTCTTACAAAATCTCCGTGACACCGCCCGCCGGTTACAGCGCAACCGCCGACCTTGATGGCGTCGGCGCTGGAGAAGATGGGACGGACAACATCACCACCGCCGCGATCATTGTCGCGCCCGGTGACACTTTCCTCAACGCCGATTTTGGCTACAATCTCGATGCTGGCGGCAGCGTCATTGGCGACACGGTCTATCTGGACATCGATGGCGATGGAGTCAAAGACGTTACGGATCCCGGCATCGCGGGCGTGAGCGTCGTCCTGCTGGACAGCAGTGGCAACGTCATCGCCACGGACACCACGGACAGCAGTGGCAACTACAGCTTCCCTGGACTGCCGGACGGCACTTACACCTTGTGGGTAAACGATGTCGCTCAGATGCTCAGCCAATGGAGCCCCACCGGTGATCCTGATGCAACTCTCGACGGACGCAGCACCGTGGTGGTAAACAGCGGCACCACCACCGTTTACAACGACGAGGACTTTGGCTTCGCGCCTTCCGGTCATTCGATCGGCGACGGATATATCGGCGATACCGTGTTTCTCGACAGTGGAGATGGCGCTGGTGGCGCTGCGAATGGAAGCGCCGATGCTGGCGAAGGCATCGCCGGTGTGGTGGTCAATCTGTTCGCATCCGATGGCACAACGTTGCTCAGCTCCACCACTACCAATGCGAATGGCACCTACGGATTCGGAGACCTTGATCCGACCGTCACGTACATTTTGAAGATCGATCCATCGACACTCCCCAGCGGGCTGAGCAACACGATCGACCCGGATGGCAGTGCGCCAGTGAATCAGGCAAGCGTTGATCTGAACGCGCTGGGAGGTTCGACTCTGGCACAGGATTTTGGCTACACCGCAACAGGCAGTGCGAACAGCATTGCCGGAACGATCTGGACAGATGCGGATGCGAATGGAGTTCTCGATGGTTCCGAGGCTGGAGACCTCAGTGGTGTGACTGTGGCACTGATCGATGCCTCCGGCACGGTCATCGCCACAGCCACCACTGATGGCAGCGGCAACTACGCGTTCGCCGGTCTGCCTGATGGAACCTACACCGTGGTTGTTACCGATGTGGCCGGCGTGCTGGAGGGATCCTGGCACTCGGACGGGACGGCAGGCATTGACAACAACAGTCAGAACGATGCGGGATACGCCGTGACAGTGAGCGGCGGGGCGACGAACTCGACTGCCGACTTTGGTTGCTACAAGGCGACAGCAGGACTGGGCGACTTTGTATGGGTCGATGCCGATGGCAATGGCATCCAGGGTTCTGAAACAGGAGTGCCCGACGGAACGAAAGTGACCCTCACCATCGTCTACCCTAACACTGATTCAGTCACCGTGGTGACCACTACCGTCGATGGGGCCTACAGTTTCGCCAACCTGCTGGCCGACGAGGACTACAACACCGCGACGGGTGCCAGCGGCGCAGATCCCAGCTACTCCATCAGCTTCGAAGTGCCCGCAAATCACGTGGCCACCCCTACTGGCCAGGGAACGGTCGATACGGATTCCAATGGAACCAGCGTTCTCGTTGCCAGCCTGACTCAGGGTGAAACAGATAATTCCTATGACAGCGGGTTCTTCCCAACGGCCAGCTATGCCTCGGTGGGGAATCGGGTGTGGAACGATCTTGACGGCAATGGTGTCTACGACTCCGGAACGGAAACGGGAATCGATGACGTTACCGTGCAGCTGTTCCGCTCAGGCGATGATCCGTCATCGGCGACGCCTGTCGGTACTGCTACCACCAGCGGTGGCGGCCTTTACGGCTTCGCTGGGCTCCTGCCTGGTGACTACTTCGTGTTCATTCCGGTGGCGGAACTGACATCGGGGGATCTTGCTGGTCTCATCAGCATTCCTGGCAGCCCGGATCCTGACACAGACACAACAGATGACGATGACAATGGATTCCTCACCAGCCTGGGCGTCAGAACATACGACATCACCCTCACTGCCGGGGAGGTAAATGCGAATGTCGACTTTGGATTCGCAGCGGACACCGACGGTGACAACATTCCCGATGCGGTCGAAGGCACCGGCGACCGCGATGGCGACAGCGTGACCAATGACCTCGATTTCGATCCACAGGGATACTTCTACATTCCGGGCAGTGGCATCATTGTGCCGGGTGGAAGCGTGACCGCCACCGGGCCAGGAGAGGTGACCACTCTCAAGACTGGCGCCGATGGCGAATACCAGTTCACCGTCGCTAACACGACCAGCGGAGAGCAAACCTACACGCTGTCGATCACTCCTCCAGCGGGTTACGAAGTGGACACCGCTTACCTCTCGGTGGCTCCCTACAATCCGACCTCATCACCGGTTCCAAACAGCCTCGGCGCAGGTGAAGATGCCACAACTGGCAGCCTGACCAGCGGCACCGGAACCACGTTCTACACACAGCTGACACTGCATCCAGACGATCCGCTCGTCATCAATAACAACATTCCGTTGAAGAAGAAAACGCTGGCCAACTTCGAGGCTTGGGAAACAGAATTCGCGGCAACTCTCGGAGGCGATATCGGCGTCACCGCAAATGGCGACGGTGATCTCTACAGCAATCTGCTGGAGTATGCGCTGTGCCTCAACCCATCGACTGGGATCGCCAGCCATCCGCCATTCTGTGTGGAGTACAACAGCGTTACAGGCAAATACGAGGCATCGTTCATCCGCCAGAGTGGCAGCCATGCAGACATCAGCTACACGCTGGAAGCACGCGATACCTACGTCGGCACCGGGCCGGACACGGTGGAATGGCTCACAAGCGCTGCGGACATGAATGTTGCTGCCGGTCTGGTAACCGTGACCAGCAATGGCGACGGCACCGAAACCGTGAAGCATTCTGATCTCGAAACGATCGCAGGAATGAACGGCGGCGAAGGCTACGTGCGCCTGCGCATTGACGGAACTTCCGGATCGATCAACGGCGAAACTGACTATTCGAAAACCTTCGGCTGGTTCGAGCAAACAGTTGGGACGCAGTGTGAAACCTGCGGCGATCCCTTTGTGAAAAAGGAAAGCTTCAGCGGGACGATTGATTCAGTGAACATCGGAGCAGGAACCATCGATGTCAGCACATCGGTGGGCACGGGATCGTTTGCGGATCTGATCAACGGAGCGAAGAACTACTACATCGAAGTCCTTGACGGTGCCAACGAGGGGCATCGCCTTGAGTTGGATGAAGCCGCTACAGTCGCCGGTGATGGATCGACATTGCGCATCAACTTAGACGTATCCACTTCCACCACTGAAGGCAACTACAACACAGATGCGCTGGCCGATCTCACGGATCTCGCTGGCGCGTTGATCGTGCTGCGCGAACACCGGGTGATAGACGAGCTATTCCCTGTCTCGGATTTTGTCGCTACGAACACGCACGTTTCCGCCGATCGCCTGCTGTTCTTCAATGCCGCAAGCAGCTTTAATATCTACTGGGCATACGACGGCAGTGCTCATGACGACGTCACCCGCTGGGCGAGCCGTACTTCGTACGATGACCAGGGGCAGATCCGCGTGATCCGACCGTGCGAAGGTTTCTTCATTCATCCACAAAATGGCGGCCTCACCGTTCGCTACGTGGGAATGGTCCGAGAAAACGCCCTGGCCTGCCAATTAAAATCCGGGTGGAATTTCGTAGGGAATTCATGGCCAGCGGATCGCCAGCCAGCACCGGATCAAGCTGGTGTGTTGCCCGAGAACGTTGCCGTAGCGAACGATCTGGGAATCACCATCGCCAACGGATTCACCGGAAGCTTGAGCCGCTCAAGCAGTGATCAGATTCAACTCTGGAAGGCCGACGATCCTGCAAACCTTGGTGCTCAGGGCTACACTGGCTATCACTTGCTCAACGGTGACCTCACCAGCCTTGGACTCGGCGTCCGCAGCCACTGGAATGCCATCGGCAGCACTGGCCTGCTCGATGCGAATGGCGCAGTTATGTTGAAAGCAGGGCGCGGAATGTTTCTTAAGCAACAGTCAGCAAACGATGCCTGGATTATTCCAGCTCCTTAACCAGCGATGAAGTTCCTTAAGCACCAACCGAATCGATTTCATCTCGCCAGCATCTGCCTGCTGGCCGGAATCCAAATGGCATGCGACAGCCAGACCGACGCTGCAAAAGTGCAATCGCAGCCGGAGCCGGCAGCCGCAAGTCACAGAAGCGAGCGGCACACTAACAGTATGCCCAAACGAATCGACAGCGCGAGAAACCTCACCGCTGCACTGGCGGAGTTTGCGCCTGAGGACGTTCGCCAGCACCTGATCGATGCGGAGCCCGGGCAATGGAAAAAATGGATGCCTCTCTTTTATCGCGAATGGGGAAAGCTGGATGGAAGCGCGGCCATGAAGGCAGCTCTGTCCGAGGAAAATGCACTGGTATCCCGTGCGGCTGGTGCCGTCCTCAAGGCGTGGGCCGAGTCTGAAATTTCCGAAGCCCAGCAGTGGGTGGAGGCAACACCCAAGGGCAGGGCGCAGATGCAGTTCGCCAACATCGTGATCAATAACATGGAATCGCCGCGCGATGCAGCGGAGTGGCTGGCCCAGCTGAATCCAGACAAGGTCAGCAATCTTCCCGACGTCGTTTCGCGGATCGCGCAGCGATGGATTTCAACCGAGCCGCTGGCCGCACTCAACTGGCTGGGATCGATTCCAGACGAAGAGATGCGCGAAGCAGCGACGATCGAAGCGTTCTTTGTATGGTCAAAACGCTCACCCGAAGAGGCTAGTGGGTTTCTCGCTCAACTGGCCCCGGAAGATCAGTTCTACTCGCTGGCTGCGGAAGGCCTGGCGCGTGCGATCAGCGTGACCGATGCCGAAGGGGCCTTGGCCTGGGCGGATCAGGTGACTCCCAATCAACGTGAGCGCTCCGGATTAGACAATGCGTTGCTTTTCGCCGCTCAGACTCTCCTGCGTGATGAAAATGCGGACGATGAGCCAGTGGAAGCGCCCCCAACACCTGTGGAGAACCGCGAGTGACGCCATCGCAAACCGACTACTTACTTAAAAGCCACTGCCAGCCGATAGTAAAGCGACGCATTTCCCGGAGTAACGCTGAACGAGACGCTGTTCTCTCCGGGAGTTTCCTGTGCCGGTAGCGGCAACCAGACCTTTAGCGTAGTCGAGAACTGCATCTTCACCGCAACCAGATCACGTGCGGCGGGCGTCACCGGCAGCTTCAGGGTGAATCCTTTTGTCGCAGGGTTTGTCTGGCTCCATGTGGTGGCCGAAATTTCGCTGTCGATCTTCAGTGGATCGCCCCCGGTGGTAAACTCCAGCAGGTTGTGGCTGCCATCTTTATCAGGATCGGCATCCCAGCCACTTACACTGGGATCAGCGAGTTGTGCAGCGGTAAAGTGTGCAGCCAGCCAGTCATCCGCCGCATTGGAATTGCCGGTTTCCACCCGTGCGCTCTTCATCTGGAAGTTCGCGCCGTTCGCCTCGCCCAGAATGGCAATGGTCGACTCATCGACTTCCCATTCGACAGGAAAGGCGACGCCGTTGTTCGCCACAGGCCAGCGCCAGCGCACGCTGCGCATCAGGATCCACTCGTTGTCTGCACCTTGAATCTTGTTCCTTCCCCAGATGTATCCGCTGGTTCCCAACGCGAACGGCGAGGCATTGGTCGTCAGCAAAACAGAGCTTGAGAAGAATCGCGTCGTTTGGTTGTACGCTGTTGTGTCCAGAGCCTGCCAGTGACCATCCCACTCGGACACGTTTTCCGCAGTCGGCAGGAAGCCATTGGTGAATGACCCGAGCTGGAACTCGAACGATCCATTCATCAGCGTCGTTCCGTCACTGGTAAGATTCGTCGCCGCAATCGAACTGCGCCAGTTGATCTGACTGGCAAAAGCGCCCGTTGAGACACCTGACAGACACACCAGGAAAAGAACAAACAGGCGAATCCCGGTCATCGGAAAAGAAGCGTTGTTCAGGGTGCCCATGTTGATCTGTGCAAAAAAGTTACCTGCAGCGCTTCCTGCTGAATGCAAGACCACCGGCCGCAGTCAACAGAAGCAGTGCTGCTGCGGATGGCTCCGGCACGGCTGCCAGTTGTAGATTGACGTCTTTGACAGACAGACTACCCACCACTGCGGTGTCCGCGTTCTGGAGGTTCATCTCAAAGGGAAGTGTGTGCGTTTCGTAATCCGGGATCAACCAGCCTGTGGCAGTGATCAGTGCTGCCTGCGTGGCATCGCTGCCTCCCAGAACCGTTCCATTGTGCACCCAGAGATAGAGTTTTTCGCCACCGGTGATGCCGCCCTGTGGATCGGAAAAGAAGTCTGTCGAAGTGCCAAGAGCCGCCGGTCGCGCCAGATTTGACCCCACAGCTGTTTCAATCAGATCTGATTCACGGGCAAAAGTACCGAGCCCTGGATCCCAACCTGCTCCATCAACAGCAAAGTCGATCGGCTTCCAGAAGGTATCCCAAGTGGAATAGCTGACCCCTGAGGGATCGATCGCCGTTCCGGGCTGGCCTCCGCTATGATCCGTGAAGGTTCCAAGCTCAAACTTGAATTCAGTTCCCAGTGCTGTGTCATTAGAATCCTGTAAAGTGTTGGTAGCCAAATCATTACCCCAGGATATGGTGAGTGCTTTAGTGTCCGGCGCAACCAACACCACCATAATGATCGTGCTTAAAAGGCAGTATCGAAATATTAACATATGTTTGATACTAACTCGAGCTGATAATAATTCAAATGTTTTCCATGTTTTCTATATCAATCTGGTGAGGGCCGCGATCCAGAGGGAACTTGCCAGCAAACCATCGGCTGAAGTAGAGTCGGCATTGATCAATGAGGATCCCCTTGCTATGCCGGGATCGAGGTTCCAATCCTGCACCAGGTTCAACACAGATGTATCAGCAGTTAAGAATTCGCCAGTTAGTGGTTTCGTTCTGTGCAATCCTCGCGTCTCTGTGCATGGTTCCGTTGTGCAGTCCCATTTGCGCTCAAGAACCGGGGCCGCCTCCAGGAAAGCTTTATTGGATCGACCGCGGGCCGGACGAAATCTACCGCGCAGATTTCGATGGTAGTAATCCGGAGCTGTTGCTGACCGCGGACGATGTCCCAGGCAGCAACGAGTTCCGAGGACTCGCAGTGGATGTCGATGCGGGTGTTCTGTTCTTTTGTGACAACATCGCGAACAAGATTTTCCGTGTGCCCTTGGCGGTGGATGGAGCTCGCATAGTCGCTGAGATCGTTTCAGGCCTGTCGTTTCCCGCCGACATCACAGCCGATCCTCGTGCCGCCAAGATTTACTGGTGCGACCGCGACCGTAACGTCATCGAACGCGCCAATTACGATGGCAGCGAGCGCGAGACTCTGGTTGAAACAACATGGCCCTATTTTCTGACGCTGGACCTGACTGGAGGAAAGCTCTACTGGGGAGATTTCAGCGCTGGTAACATTGTCAGGGTTAATCTCGCAGATGGTTCGCAAAGGGAGACCGTAGTCAGCGGTATCGCGGGTCAGACCCGTGGTGTAGCGCTCGACCCCGTGGGCGAGAAGATCTACTGGGTAAATCGCAACGAAAAGAAGATTCAGCGGCGCGGCCTTGAGGGAGGAGTCATCGAAGACATCTACACCAGCCTGGATACCCCCCATGGCATGGTGCTCGATGTCATGGCGGGGAAAATCTACTGGGCCGATACTGGTACCAACGCCGGATCGGGAATCGGTGAGCACTTTGTCAATCGTGGCGATATGGACGGCGGGACGCCGCAGGAGTTCATCGGCACCGGCACCACAGCTAACGAACCCTGGGATATCGTGCTCGACACCCGACCCGCCGCCTTTGCCCAGTGGCAGGCGCGGTTCTTTCGCAAAGATCGCGGTGCAAATGCCGCCCCGTTCGCAGACCCGGACTGGGACGGCTTGGACAACACCACCGAGTGCGCGCTCGGCTCCCATCCACTGCATCGAGACACAGGCAGCAGCGCCCCACAGCCAGTCATCGTTCGGAACCAGATTGGCATCGCCTACACACGCCCAACAGCCGATACCCCCGGCCTCGCCATCGAAGTTCAGCAGTCAGCGGACCTCCAATCCTGGTCGAACACCGGTACACTGCTAGAGTCTGAGGAACCGGTGCCCGGCCCAACCGGGGAGCGGGTGCGTGTGACCTATCGGGCAGATGACAATCGAGGGCCATTCCTGCGGCTGCACGTTTTCTCAAGATGAAAAAGGTGCAGGATCAAAGATGCTTTTTCAAAAACTCGAGTCGACGTTGACCATCACCGATCAGATGGCTTCCCGGATTCTTCCGGGAAAATGAACCCATCATCAAGATCACGTAAGTCCGAGGTGATCAATGGCGATGTTCTCAGAAAGCGTGTCGTGAGGAATCAGGCGATACTCCCAGGGCTTCCCTCCATGCTTTGCCGGGCCAGGAGGGAGCGAGCTTGTAGTAGCGGAAACCGCCGCCTCCCTTCCACTCGATCGCCTGGGTAATGCCACCGGGGTCTTTGCTGTCGGCTCCAGCTTCGGCCGATTCTCCTTCCCGATCCAGGTGAGTTCGAATTCTTGTTTTTTACTCATTGAAGGGGGTTGATGACCTGGACGCCGTCGTAGTCCTGGCCATGGTTGAGGTCTTCGGTGTAGAGCTGGGGGCAGCCAAGTTCCCGGGCGGCGGCGAGGATGGCGGCATCCCAGTAGCTGATCTGAAATCGGGCCTGCAGGGCGAGGGCGTGTAGGACAAGCTCTTGCGATGGGACAGCGCAGGGGAAATTGAAGAGGAACTCGGCAGTGGCCCGGATCGCATCCGGGGTTTGACCCAGCCGGGCTTTGCGGAGGCAGGTGTGGATGAATTCCTGGATCACCTGCGCGGAGAGGGAGAATTCCCCCTCGGCAATGAGTCCGCTGGCAACCCGCCGTTTATCCTGATCCTCCGCTGCCTGAGAGACGGCATAGACGAAGAGGCTGGTATCAAAAAACACGCTCATTCCCGTTTTCCATCCTGCCGGTCATAGAGTTCATCGCAACTCCACTTGCCGACGGGGCCTGACATTTCGATTTGCCCGAGGAGCTGGAGAAGTTTCGCGCCACGTTGCTTGCGTTGGCCTTCGGGATCCCCGCTGAGCAGATCGGGATGCTCGATGGCGTAGTCCAAGCCCCTGAGAACCAAATCTTTAAGCGTGATCTTCCGCTGAGCGGCCACGACCTTGGCCCGGTAGAGCAACTCGTCAGGAAAATCAATCGTCGTTTTCATGAGAGCAATATCTACAGGAGTATGGGAGTATTGTCAATGATGGGGGGCTGGGTCTCAGGCTTGGAGAGGCCTGCCGCTGTGCTTCGGGTGCGAGTAAGTTATCGCTCTAAGATCCGTTTGTTATCGAAGCAAGAAGGCGGCAGGGCGAACAGGTTGTCCCGCCCGAGGTAGTTTGAGACCAGTTGGTAGAGTTCGTCTTCGCTCTGCTCCGGGTAGAAGGGTTCAACGATGGCGCGATGGCGTGCCGGGCGGTGTAGGGTACGTATTGCGTGACCTGCGGTTTAAAACAGCGCGGCACATCACCGGGCCGTTGAGTAGCGCATCACAGATGCTTCTTCAAAAACTCGAATGTCCCCTTGCCATTGATCTGATGCGGGCCGTCAAACCATTCGATTTCGGCCCGGCCTGGTAGCTTGAGCTTTGCGTTGTAGAGGTGGCGGACTTTGGCGAATTCGTGCGCGACCATTTCATCGGGAGCGACGCCGTCGAAGTGGCCGCGTTCGACCATGAACGGACGCGGCGCGATGAGCGCTGCCATCTCGGCGTAGTTGAAGGTGCTGCCCAGGTCGAACTCGAAGATCTCGTACTCGCCAGTCCACACGTAGCTGTAGGGGCTGCGGGTAGATGCGTTCTTCCACACCCACTCGTTGAAGTCGGCCGAGCAGATGGACAACTTGTACTCTGGCACCAGCGGCGGGATGCGCATCGCAGACTTGCCACCGTACGACAAACCGTAGAAACCAATGCGGTCGGCATAGATAAATGGCTGGGCACCGAGCCACTTTACCAGTTGCTGGTGCTGCGGCACCATCAGTGAGAACAGCGTCTTGCCCAGAGCGTTCGCTTTGTACTGCAGCTCGCGGAAACGGTCTTCGAAGATATACAGGTGCTGCGGGGCAAAGGTGACGAATCCCTGCTCCGCCAGCTTGGTGGCAAAGGCCTGGTAGTAGTGGAAGCTCGGCTCACCGATGACATCCTGCGGCCGTCCTTCCAGGCCGTGTTGACAGACCACGCACGGCAGCGCCTGGCCTGCGGCTAAACCTTTCGGCACGATCAGGATTCCGTAGGCAAAGAAGTCAGCCTGTTCATAAACGTCGAGCACGACTTCGTAATAGATCAGCGTCTCGGTTTCCTTCAGTATGCGCGTGCGCGGCGCGGGATCGACCAGCGGATCGTCGAATTGCCCGACGACATCTGTCCGAAAGTAGTCACGTAGTGGCACTGTGGATTTTTCGTATGCTTCGACGGATGAAGTATCGATCTTCGACCAGAAAAAATCCTGGCGGGCATAGGCGCTTTCGCGCAGCAGCCACTGATTGTGTCGGTCCAGTTCCTCCATCTGCCGCGCATGCCGTGCGGGGGCATCGACCTTGGTGTGCAACACGATCGGCGGCACAGGCGGTTGCAAATCTCCAGTAACCTGCACGCCTAACATTTGCACAAAATCGGGAAATCCACCGGAGCTCATAGGCGCAGGCTCCAGCCCGGCTACCAGCTTGCGTGCCCGCTCAAGTTCGGCGAGTGATGCCTCTTTGGTCGGCCCAGTCAGGATGCCTGGTTTACCGCCCGTTCCCGGGGGCACCGTGACGTCCTTTCCGGGAATCGGCTCGATCACCAGGGCTCTGGGGGCAATCATGCTGGCGATCTCAGCATCGCCAAACTGTTCCAGCAGGCCGAACACGTTCCGGTCCGCCAGTTCCTTCCACACACCATCGCGTGGGCCAAAGTAACCGCTGACGGCCGTCACATCGATCCGCTGATCGAGCGCACCGGCATAGAGGGCGATGAGTCCACCCTCACCGTACCCTGACACACCCACCAAACGCTTCGGGCCATCCGGTTGCTGCGTGGCCTTCAGCCAGTCGACAGCAGCCAGTACTTTCTGCACTTCGTAGCCGATGAGGTGCCGCCCCAGCTCAAATGCCGGGCGATAGAGAAACTCGCGATTGCTCAGTTTTCGATGCGTGACATCGCGGTTGATCAGCAATGGCACCAGCACACGCACTCCTTGACCAGCAAGGTGACGCGCCCAGTGACACTGAGGAGGCACACCGCTTTCGAGCCCACATTCCTGCTCGGGCGTCTCTCCGGCATCCGGAATGACGACCGCATCCGCTACCACCGCACCGCGCGGTTCGAGCAGCAACCCCTCCCCGTGCACCTGCGTGAACACATCCCAGCGCACGCTGGTCACGGTGAACGTGTCCGTTTCCGCAATCAAGCCGAGCCGTTCCAGTCGTGCGGGCAATCGCGGATCCCGCACACCTGTGATTTTTGCGAAGCGATCACGGTTTGGCGCGATCGATTGCACGTAGGCCGCTGCTGAGGTCGTGTCCCTTTGCCAGAACTTCTCTTCACGGCTGGTGCCTGCTTCCACGATCGCCGCATCAAGAAATGCTGCTGCGGAATCGACCAGCCGCGATGCAATGTCACCCTCCCAGTCCAACGGAGCGGTTCCCGGCAGGCGCTCCTGCGCATGGGTGCTGACGGAAAAGAAGAGCAAGGCAGTAAGGCACCCAGACAGGCGGATTCGGAATCGCAACATGCTTGCATCCTACAACAACGCGTGCGGCTGAGTCACTCCCTGAATTCCCAGGTTCTGGATCATTCAAACAGTCGAAGTCTGATTCAAGGATTATAGATCAATTTGACATCACTTCGAATTACTGAAAATTCATCGAGAACGGTTTGTGCAATTTCGATGTCAGCGATACTGAACTCACGCAGATTTGGAAGCTCGGCGATTCTTAAAATTATGTCACGATTCAGCTTCGGACAACTTGTGATCTGCAACGCCTCCAACTCTCGGAAATAAGGCAAAGTGTCAAGTGGACAGTCCATGGAGAGAAGCTCCAGTTTTTTGACTGCGGGAAAACACCGAAGACCCGCAACAACCTCCTCGTTGGCATTCCAAACATCATTTAAGTACACAAAGTCTACTTCCTCTTTAATGCCAAGACGGTCGAAGAATCCCGGCTGAACGTTTCCGAGCACAAGTCGATGAAATCTCAATGCGCTGAGGCTTTCACCCATCTCGGCATCTGCTGATTCAATGTTGTTGATCAAAGGATTGATGACGACCAATCGCGGATATGAAAATACCAGCCAGCGCGGTCCCCTCCAATCTTCAAGTGACATGGTTCGCTCGCACTCGGCTACGATCTGAAGATGCCTTGCCTGTAAAAGTGCAATCGGAATGATCGCTATAGCGGCCAATCCCCAGATGATCAGCGGTCGCGCGTTTCTGTGAATTGTCCGTTTCATTGAAATATGGTCGGCTCATTAAACTCCGATCCGCCCCTACAGATGCTACAGTTCGGGACTTCGAAGCGTCAGCATCGCCAGTTCCGGGCGGCAGGCGAACCTGACACGTATCCCAGTCGTTCCGACGCCACGGGTTACAAACAACTTGGACCCACTGCGCTCGAACTCGCCGTAGATATACTTTTCTCCCTATCGGACGGTCCGCGGCGCGTAGCCGATCAAAGGAACGCGGCACTGGCCGCCGTGGGAATGTCCGGAAAGCTGAAGGATGCTGTCCCGGCCCGTCACGACCGTGTCAAAGTAATCCGGCTCGTGAATCAGCGCCAGAGTCGGTGTGTCTCTGGCGATGCCTCTAAACGTGGCCGCAATGTCAGGATGGCCGTTCCACACATTGTCAGTACCGGCGATTGCCAGACGCGCCTGGTTAATCGTGACCTGCGAGTGCTCGTTGATCAGAAAGTCGAATCCGCGCTCCTTGAACATCTTCTTCACGCGTGAGCCGACGCTGTACCAGCCGTCATGATTCCCCATGACTGAAAAGATTCCATGCTTCGACTCGATGCGCGACAAATGCTCCAGCATTGGCGGAATCACCGCGTCGTCGTACTCGAGGTAGTCACCCACGATCGCCACCAGATCCGGCGCTTCCCTGTTCACTGCATCCACCAGCTTCTGCATCAGAGGCTCGTCCACCTCCGGCTTGTAGTGCAGGTCGCCAAACATCGCCACGCGCAGCCCATCCAGATCGCCGGGCAAATGAGGCATCACGATTTCCGGCCGGGTAATCGACAGCAGACCCGGTTCCACTTTGAACCAGTAGCCAAGTGTGGCCGGCCCAGCAGAGCCGAGCGCGGCGAGTTTAAGAAGCTGGCGACGCTTCATGGAGCGTAAAGGGACTGGGAGCGTTTCATGCTTTTAGGAAATGGACAACTGTCGCCGAATATTGAAAAAGTGCCTCCATTGAATGCGTGTTTGAACCTGTCGCCATCAATGAAGCGAAACAAACCCAGGAGAGGCGGAGTCCGCTCTTCTGTGATGAAGATTCAACACCTCAGCGTGCGGATTGACGGGCTGATGAGCGACCGCTATGATTCTTAGCCATGTCCAGCCAATCGGGCCATGCCTGATGACACCTGATGAATCTTAATCGCAGCTCAGCGCCCTTTCCTCTCATCATCGTCATGCTCGTCTGTATGGCTGCGGCAGACGTGTTGAGTGCGGAGTCAGGGATTTCATTCGAAGATGATGTCCTTCCTGTACTCACACGGCAGGGATGTAACTCTGGCGGATGCCACGGCAAGGTGGCTGGGCAGAACGGTTTTCGCCTTTCCCTGCGCGGCTATTCAGCTGAGGAAGACTACGATTGGCTGATGAATGAACGCCGCGGGCGGCGCATCAATCTGGGTGCTGCCGAGGCGAGTCTGCTGCTGCTCAAGGCCACTGGCGAAAGTCCCCACGAGGGGGGCGCACGCTTTATCAGGGGCTCGGAATCCTATCGAACACTCACTGCGTGGATTCGGCAGGGCGCGCCCGGACCGGACCAGGCTCCACTGCCAGAACACGTTTCTTTGTCGCCAGAATCCCGCCACATGCAGCCGGGCGAGACTGCAAAGGTGGTTGCTACTGCCCACTACGCGGATGGACGTGTGCGCGATGTGACGTGGCTGACGAACTTTTACAGCAATGATTCATCGACCGTCACCGTCGATGAACAAGGTGAGGTGACAGCGGTGCGTGCTGGCGAGGCCACCGTGCGCGGACACTTCCGCGGGCTCGTCGCTGTAGCCACTTTCACCATACCGCACGCGGTCGGCATCGATCCATCCCTCTATGTTGGGGGCAATGGTTTCATCGATCGTGCCGTCTTCGCCAAGCTGGAGGCGCTGCGCATTCCTCCGTCGCCCGATTGCGGAGACACCGAGTTCCTGCGGCGGGCGTATCTCGATGCCACCGGGCGACTCCCGGATGCGGCGACGACGCAGGCATTTCTCGCCGATGCGTCCTCTGGCAAGAGGGACGCTCTCATAGGCAAGCTTACGGAGTCGGATGCCTTCACTGACTACTGGACGCTGCAGATGGCGGATCTTCTGCAGAATCGCAAGGAGCGCGATCACGACGTGCGCGGCAGCAAGGGCGTGCGAGCATTTCACCACTGGCTGCGTGAGCAAATTGCAGAGAACCGCCCGTGGGATGCCATCGCGCGCGAAGTGCTGCTGGCCAAAGGGTCGGTCGCGGATGCGCCGGAAGTCGGCTACTTTGTCACAACGTTAGGGGAGAAGCGGCGGGCCGAGGAATCGGAAGTGCCGGATGCCGTGGCCCAGGCTTTCCTCGGCACCCGCATCGGCTGTGCGCGCTGCCACAATCATCCGTTGGAGAAGTACACACAGGACGACTTTTATCGCTTTGCTGCATTCTTTGCACGCACTTCTCTGGAGCGGGTGCAACCCCGGGATGGCGATACCGAGCTGGTGGTGGCAACTGAGGACGAGGCACGGCTGCTTCGCGATTTGGACAAAACGCGCACCGAACTTGGCAGCGCGGAGGATGAAAAGAAAGCAGGGGAGTTGACCCGGCGTGTGGCCGATCTGGAAAAGCAACTTACCGAGCGCAGGGATAACCCGCCGACCGCACGCCAGCCGAGAACGAATCAAAGCCTGGTAGCGGCACCGCTGGACCGGCAACTACTGCAATTTGCATCCGGTGAGGATCCGCGCGAACAACTGGTCGACTGGCTTACCGGACCTGCGCAGGAAGTCTTTGCCGGCGCAATGGTGAATCGCGTGTGGCGACACTTCCTGGGAGTCGGCATGGTCGAGCCGGTGGACGATCTGCGCGACAGCAATCCGCCAAGCAATCGCACGCTGTGGAACAGCCTGACCACTGCGTTCATCGAGTCCGGTTATGACATGCGCGCGCTCGTCCGTGTCATTATGCAGTCGCGCACCTACCAGCTCAGCGCGACGACTCTTGACGGCAATGCCAGGGACGCTAAGTTCTACTCGCACTACTACGCGCGACGCCTGCCGGCGGAGGTGCTGCTGGATGCCATGTGCGACATCACTGGGGTGCCGGAATTCTACGATGGCTACCCGGTGGGAATGCGCGCGGTGCAGGTGCCGGACCCTTCGGTAAAATCCTATTTTCTCGAGCTCTTCGGGCGCAGTGAGCGGGTCACGGCATGTGCTTGTGAGCGCAGCGGCGATGTCACTTTGCCGCAACTTCTGCACCTCTACAATGGCGGTGTGCGCGAGAAAATTGACAACGGCGAAAGCACGCTCCACCACTGGATTGACGAAGGTATGGGGGATGGCGACATCGTCGACCGTCTCTACCTCGAGGCTCTGTGCCGCCTGCCCAACGAAACCGAGCGTGCCCGTATTACAGCTTACCTTCAATCCGCGCCGGAGCGCAACGCCGCCCTTGCAGATGTGTTCTGGGCGGTGATTAACACTAAGGAGTTTTCATTCAATCACTAACATGCCACCCAAATTATGCTAGACGTCTCCCTGCATCCACGCTCCAGCCGCCTGTGCAATGGACAGAGCCGCCGGGATTTCCTGCGCGTTGGAGCGCTCGCTCCCCTGGGGCTTTCACTACCGGGACTGCTACGCGCAGAGTCAGCGACGACATCGCCAACCGCGCCAGGCACGCATGCGAAGTCAGTAATTCTCGTCTTCCTCGGCGGTGGACTCTCGCACCACGACAGCTTCGATCCGAAACCTGATGCTGCGGAGGAAATCCGTGGAAAATACCGGGCGATTCCGAGCAATGTTCCCGGTACGCACATTGGCGAGTTGCTGCACCGCATGGCGAAAACGATGGACAAGGTGTGTCTGGTGCGCTCTGCCACACATGAGAACGATCACCATGAGACCGCGACCAACTGGGTGCTGAGCGGGCGCTTCGGCTCACCCTTCGGCGACTACCCGGCGATGGGTGCGGTGGTGGCAAAGCGCAGTGGATTCACAGGCGTGTTGCCGCCCTACGTCGCCGTGCCACGCAATCCTTCTTTCACCTGGGAATTGGGCAAGAGCGCCTTCCTCGGCGGGCGCTGCGAATCGTTCAAAGCCGGTGACCCACATGAAAAGGGCTACCGCGTGCGCGATCTGTCAGTCGCCGCTGAACCGGGCGCGGTTTTGGAGCGAAAGCGCTCGCTGCTGGAGTCGCTCGACACGCTCTCCCGGGAAATCAAGGGTAACGATCAGCTCGCCACTTACGATGAATTCCAGGGGCACGCCGCCGACATGGTGTTGTCTACCGAGGCGCAGAACGCTTTCGCCATCGAGCAGGAATCGATTGCCATGCGCGAGCGCTACGGCGACCACACGTTTGGCCAGAGTTGTCTGCTGGCGCGCCGCTTGATCTCCAATGGCGTGCGCTTTTGCACAGTGAACTACGCCGGTTGGGATCACCATGCCAAGATATTCGACTCGCTCGACAAGAAGCTGCCGGAGTTCGATCAAGGCTTCTCCGCGCTCATTCAGGACATGTCTGCGAGTGGCATGCTCGACGACACGCTGGTGGTGGCGATGGGCGAGTTCGGGCGTTCGCCACAGGTCAACAAGGATGCCGGTCGCGATCACTGGGGCCGCGCGGGTTCGATCATCTTTGCTGGTGCCGGAGTGCAGGGTGGCAAGGTTGTTGGCGCCACCGATAAGGAAGGCGGCATCGCTATCAGTGACCCGGTGCGGCCGGCAGACGTCGCCTACACCATTTACAGCAGCCTGGGAATTGATCCCCACAGCGAGATTCACACTCCCGATGGCCGCCCGATGGCCATCCTCGACGAAGGCAGTCTGATCCATCAACTCTATGCGTAGGTTGCCGCTGACGGTTGGCTTTTTGCTGGGCTTTTCCTTCGCCATCGCTGAAGAGCCGAAGGAACCGTCGGTGCCGCCGACAGCGCGCCTAGCTGTACCATTCACCATCGCCCGAGGTACGACTTCGCGCGTGATCGTGCGCGGCCAGACGCTTGATCAAATCAACACCGTGGAAGCGTGCGCCGGTGTCACTGCCACCATCATTGAAAAAGGTGAAGCCAAACTCCCTGAAGGCTGGAAGGCGGAGCAACTGGGAGATCGTCAGATCACTCTTGATGTTGCGGTGGCCGAGGCCTTTGTTCGCGACACCGTCAAGTTAGTGCTGTCCGGCGACAGTAAGACAACCTCCATCGGCCTCGCCATAGTTTCGCCAGAAGTGCTGGTCGTCGAAAAGGAACCGAACCGCGGATTCAAGGGTGCCCAGCTCCTGACGATCGGCAGCACCGTGCTCGGATCCATCGGCAGCAACAAGGACGTCGACGTCTATCGTATCGATCAAGGTGCCACTGGCCGTCTCCACATTGACGTCACTGCCAGTCGCTGCGGCTCATCGCTCGATCCGATCCTTACTGTTTACGATGCGCGTGGCTTTGAAATCGCCCGTTGCGACGATTCGCCTGCCACTGCTCCTCACGATGCAGCGATCACCATCGAAACTCCATCCGGGAAGCGCGGAGTCCGTTACATCGTCATCCAAGACGCTCACGACACTGGCAGTGACACGCACCTTTATGAACTGCGGGTTACCGATTCAGTCGTGGATCCGAAGAAGAGTGCCGCAGTCGATGACTTCGTTGCCAAGTTCCATGTGGCTCAGCTCGAGACAGCCACCGATTATCGCTACCAGATTGAAGAGTTGTCCCCATCTGGGGAGTTGGAGACCCTCGCCTCTGGAGATGATCTGAAGTTCAGAACCGTTGATGTCTCGCGCAAGAGCAAGGTGACGGCGGTAATGATCTCCTGCGTGAAAAAGGATACCGTGCGCGTCTGGGAGGAGATTAGCAAACTCTCGCCCGACCTGCTCTGCCTCTCCGGCGACACTCTTTACATTGATACCATCGAGCTTGAAGACTTCCGCCGCAAGCACCGGGACTTTCTCAATGAAGCACCGCTGGCAAATTTGGCCCGTCCCGTATCGGTGGTTGGAATCTGGGACGATCACGACTTCGAGCTCAATAGTAGCCCCAACCATTGGCCGCGGCAAGAGGTAAACTGGTGAGCACGGTCACTGAGTTCAGGGTTCCAGCAGCCTGATCCTTCTTTCTGATCTTGAGTTCTCAGCGAGTCTCCGCAAGTGCCGCCGTGACGCGACTGGCGTCGCTGGAGAAGAGCGACAGTTCCGTGGCGAGTAGCGCGATTTCAGCCCGCGTGGCATCGGTAGTTGCCTGGTTCTTTGCGAGCGCCACAAGAACGGCTGAGGTGTCACTGCTGAAGCCCTGAAGTTTTCTAACGATAGCCAGGAGGTAGGCTTGTTCCGGCTCGGTGAGAGGCGCATTCTCTGCCAAAATCGCCCATTGAACGTGCATTCCCGGTTGGATATTCGAGGTTTCTTTACCGAAAGAAGAGTCCCGCACCCGCTCGTTCGCATCAGGGGCTGATCACTTACCATCGTCGCCATCGCCATCCACTTTATCCTTTTCGCCCTTTTCTCCTTTGGTCTCTTTATCTTTCTCCACTGGCAGAAGGGCGCTTTCCAGAGATTTCAATCCGCCGACAACAGGTAGTGAAATCGAAGTTTCGTCCAGATCTATGGTCAGCTCGGTGCCAGGATCGGGCCAGAGGGTAAAGTCGCGGTCGCTGGAAAAGATCATCAGTGCGATCTGTTGTCCCTCAGGGATCACTTGGTCGTCCGGCTGGAGATCGAATTTCAGATCATAGAACTTCCCCGGAACGAGCGGCTCACTGTCCCGAAGCGAGCTGTGGTTCTGTGGATCGGCCCAGCCCCGAGTGATAATATTGTCCGTGATCGGAGCTTTCTTGTTCGTTGACCAGGGAAGGGAAACCATCCAGACCGACAAGTTTGCAGCTGGCCTGGTGCTGGCCAATCGGATACTGATCGTTGAAGTACCGGAAAGATGAACCGGTTTGGATAGCTTCGGCGTGGCATATATTAATCGATGATCGGTCCACTCAGCCCTAGCAAGTGCTTCTCCACTGAAGGAAAAATTGTCGACCAGGGTCTCGGAGCCCAGGTGAGGCTCTTTATCGATAGTTAAGCTGCCTCTTTCAGGTGCCCCAGGACTCAGGAAGAGCGTGACGGGTGCCGCTGCTGGATTGGGGTAATCGTAGTACGACGTGGGTTCCTCACGCTTGTCTCCTTCTCGAACGATCCAGGCTCTCGGCTCATTTTCGACATCGTTCTGCACCTCATGCAGATAACGGGTGAACCATCGGTTCATCTGCTTCAATGGAGGTTCACCTCCATGCCCTCCCTGATGGAAATACGCTTGTACGGGAACGCTCTTTTTCTTTAAGGCCTCGTAGATCCTGACACTATGCTCGGGCTGGACATTCCAATCGTTGAACGCATGCGCCATCAAGGTCGCCGCCTTCATGGGGCCCAGATCATTCAGATAATCTCGTCCCGCCCAGAAATCATTGTAGTCCCCTGTTTCTCGATCAAATCCCTCAGCCATTTCCTTATTCCGAACTTCGCAGTTGCAGTGGTCGCGATTCTCAGGGTTTCCGCTGTGGATGAAATCGTATAAGCAATCGATGTCCTCGCCGACGAACCCGCCGGGGTGCCGAACCAAACCGTTTGACCGATAGTAGTGATAGTAGGACGTATTCGGGGCGATGGGAATGATAGCCTTGAGCCCTTCAACTCCTGTAGTCGCCGCTGCGAGGGGCAGCGTCCCATTGTATGACGTGCCAGTCATCCCAACATTGCCGGAGGACCAAAAAGCAGTCACTTCGTCGTCTCCATCAGGGGTGGTAAAGCCTTTAGCATCCCCGGTGAGCCATTGAATCACTGCCTTGGGAGCCAGTGATTCGTTGTCCCCGCCGACGGTCGGGCACCCCTGAGAGAGACCGGTTCCCGGCGACGATGAATGCACGACGATGTAGCCCCGTGGCACCCAGGTTTTCACATGGCTCTTTGAAATAATGGGTCGTTCCCCTTTGCGTTCTACCTCCGGTGATTCCTTCCGTTCAGGCGGAGCCTCCCCAACTTGCTGGCGTGGCTCCCAGAAATACTCCGTCCCGCTCGGGCCCGTTCCGGCAAAGTATGGACTGGTCACATAGATAACCGGCAACTTCAGCCCTTCCGTTTCCGTTTGTCGTGGACGCGTAACGCTTACATGCATTCGATCGAGTCGATCATCCCCGTCCGAATCGAATTCTGTTTCTACCCAGAGGTCATGGCGGATCCACATGTCAGGATCACTGAAACGTTTCACCACCTGTGCCTCACCGTCTTTAAATTCCGGCAGGGCTGGTTCTGCTTTCCCAGAATCAGCCCGTAGTGGTGTCAATGTCAGGAAAAGGCATGGTACGATTACCTCTATCCAAATTCTCCAAATGGAAGCACGATTTCTTTGCATCCGGTAAATCTATCCCATTCCGATCGATGGTGCATTCTAATTCACCATACCCACAACGGATTGTTCGTTCTTGGTCGTCACCGCTCGGAACGCTTCCTGTCCGATGTTGCGATCACTTAATGTAAAGCCCGTGCCAACTATTTACTTCAGATCGTAAGTGACTCCCTGAGAGTCATATAAAAATACCTGTAGCGGGATCGGCCCGTTTCCAGGAGCGGGATAAATGGAACTGAGCTCCACTCCGTGGGGAGGTGGCCTCCATTCCGTTCCACTATCCTGGCATCAAGATGCCGTGCTGCTCTCAACGTTGCCCGTGATCCGGCGTTCGAACCACGGGTAGGCGAGAATCGTTGTCAGGATCAGCAGCGATCCGCCGTAGAATCCGGCGCTCAACTTGTGCCAGTCGCCATCAAGTGCTGCTGCCAGAATCATTCCGTACACCGGCTCCAGATTCGCTGCGAGATTGATCGTGAAAACGTCCATGCGGTTGAGAAGTTCGACATAGCCGGTGAACGCAAGCACGGTGCAAACAAGCGAAAGCACCAGCAGCCACGTCCAGTCGTTAGCGCTGGTTGGAAAGGCGAATGTACCGGTATCTGAGAAATGGTAGACGTATGCCGGTGCGAGTACTGCGCAGAACGATGCAGCTCCCGCCAACTCATAGAACGTCATGACTAGATAGTGATGTCGGCGAATCAGCAGCGCGTTGAACAGAGAGAACACGGTGGCAAAAAACGCCGAACCCAGTGCGACCGCCAGGCCGACAGAGGCCGTAGGCTGGTAGTGGAAAATGATCGTCAATGCACTGGCCATGACGATGCCAAGAACGATTTGATGCCCGTACCACTTGAAGGTGCGGAAGAACAAGGGCTGCAACAGCGCAGTCCACAACGTGCACGTGGCGAGCCCAGCCAGGCAGATAGATGCGGAGGAAATCTTTGCCGCCAGGAAAAACAGGATCCAGTGCAGCGCGATCACAGAGCCATTCGCCATCAGGATCAGTGCGTCTTTCCGGGTGACTCTGAGTGATTGCTTTCGCCAGACGGCGATCACACCCAGCGCCGCCGCAGCCAGTGCTGTGCGATAGAACACAAGCTCCAGCGAGGGCAGCGAAATCCACCGCCCAATGATGGATGTGATGCCCCAGAGCACAATCAAGCCGTGCAGTTGCAGATAGTCGCGCATGTGTGCGTGTCCGGTAGCGCACAGGCGTTGCCCTGCCAAGAGGATTTGACCGTTTCGGCAGGGCAGCTCTATCTACTGCGCTTGGTCGTCGCGCGGCTCCATCGCACCACTGCGGCGGATACGCCCGGCAGGATGAAGAAGATTGAGAGAATATAGATATTAAAATCGAAATCGAGCCCCATGATTTTGCTGATCGTGGAATGGAACAGGACGAAGGCGACGCCAAAAAAGAACGCCCACGCGCGACCCGCAAGTGCCAGGACGACGGCAATTTCCAATACCAGTCCGCTGCCGATGATAATACGGCAAAGGCCCGGTGAGGCGATCAGGAGAGCCTCTGCCTGAGCCGGGAGATTTGCGAGAAAACTGCTGTCGCTGCCGTGCTCCTTGAGTTCGTTGAAGTAGGCCATACGCGTGTTCTTCTTCAGCTGAATCGGGAAGCGCGCGGCATTGACGAACCAGTCGAGTCCCGACTCCTTCAGCTTTGTGTAGGCACTCACCATGTAGGCGGCTACCACTGCCTGCTGCGTGACATACGCTACCTGGATTTCGCGATCGACTGGCTGCCCCAGCAATCCCGTGCGCCACTTACGGTGGCGGATCAGATCGTAGACCAGGCAGCCGCTCTGCGCGAGCAGCACCAGCGAAACAATCTGCGAGTGGTGCGTGATTGCGCCCTGGGAGTTCGTGAGCGTCCCAGCGAAGACAGTTACCAGCAGCAGCAACGGCGTGGTGATCACTGCCGCGCTGCCCAGCGCGTAGATCACTAACACTACCCCCAGAAGAGACTTGAACCATACCGCTTCGAACAGCGCGCCGAACCCGACTACCATGTCAGGAAAGAACAGCGCCAGACCTGTAGGCTGCGGCACGGCCACGGATGTCATCGCGCCGGGAATGGCATCCCAGATGACCAGTGCAAAAAGCATCCGCATCACTGCAAGCTCCCAGCTGGCGAACGGCGTGGGTTTGAAAAATGTCTTCGCAGCGCTCACTGTGCGGTCTCCTTTCTACCAGGTGACCATTCCCCAACCAACTGCGGCGGCGTTTCGACCAGTTCACCCTTTTCCTCGGTAATGTAAATCCGGTAGAGCCGCAGAGGCATCCCGGTGGAGAACACTTCGCGCGCCGCGTCCGACGCATTTTCATACAGCCATTTCACGGTGTAGTCGCCGCCAGGTCGGCATTGCTCCGCGCTCAGTTGGTCTTTCCGCTTCTTGTATTTCTTCTGGATGCTGTCCAGCTCGGTATCGAAGATCTTCTTCAACTTTGTCGAGCGCACGGCTGCCACCGTTTCCGTTGCGATCGGCTGATCATTGCCATCGGTGACGTAGACGTAGTAGTCCCGTTCATCGAAGTCGGAATACATTGGGAAGTGGCTGAACGGGAAAAACTCGTAGCGCTGCGTCCGCTCTCCCCGACTGATTTTAGGGATAAGGCAGGAGAGCATGAGTAGGATCAGTGGGATAAGCATCCGCAGTTCGTGCAGGACACGCTTTCCCAACAACTGCAAGCGCACTTGGTTATGCATAGTGGAGATTTCTTGCCGCAGTGTTGATGCTCCATCGATGAATAGCAAGTGGCATACGGGGCGCGCTGTCAGGATCGGCGCGGTGGACCACAGGATACGGTTGCCGAGTTTTGTAAAAAATCCCTGTGACTCACGGCGCATTACCCGTTACAAGAAATACCAAGATGAACGACACCCCTGATGCGCCAGCAGTCGAGATCGAGCACCTGACCAAGGTGTTTCGAGTTCCTTCCCTGCGAAAGCAGACGGTCCTCGCAGTGAATGATCTATCGCTGACTGTCGGCCGAGGGGAGGTCTACGGCTTGATCGGGCCCAATGGCTCGGGCAAGTCGACGACGATGAAGGTGCTGCTGGGCCTGCTCCATGCCACCACCGGCAAGTGCTCGATTTTCGGCCGCGACAGCAGTCAGGTCGACAGCCGGAAGGACGTCGGCTTTCTCCCGGAAAACCCGTATTTTTACAAACACCTGACGGCCAGCGAAACGCTGGATTTTTACGGTCGGATTTGCGGCCTCACCAAGGCGGAACGCCGCGATCAGAGCGCGCGACTGCTCAAGCTGGTGGATCTGGAGCACGCCACGGATCGGCGACTCGCTGGCTATTCCAAAGGAATGCTGCAGCGCATCGGACTGGCCCAGGCACTGGTGCAAAATCCGCGCCTGGTGGTGCTCGATGAGCCGACGGCCGGGGTCGACCCATCCGGCTCCCGGCAGATTCGCGACTTGATCCTGGCGCTGAAAGAACAAGGGATCTCGATCATTCTCTCGTCGCACTTACTTGAACAAGTGCAGGAGGTTTGTGACCGTGTTGGTATCATTTACAAAGGCGACTTGGTGCGCGAGGGCAAACTCGAGGACTTGATCTCGATCGAGGATCAGACCGAGATCATTTTGAAGAACGCCAGCCCGGCACTGCTGGAAAAAGTCCGCGCGCTGGCTGCCGGGGACTCGACAGAAGTGATCTCGATCGGCCGACCGCGCACGACATTGGAGCGCCTGTTCCTGGAGGAGACTCAGTAGTATGAATGACGACCAAGAGACTCAAGCGGCCGCCCCCGCCGAAAATCGCACGGGATACAGCGGCCCCGCACTGGCGACCGAAAGCAAGGCGCACAGCATGTTTTCCCCGTCGCGGATCTGGGCACTGACGATGCACACCTTCACGCAAATGGTGCGCATGCGGGTGTTCTACTTTCTGCTGTTCTTCAGCGCGGCCATCATCCTTGTGGCATTCATGTTTCTGCGGTTCACGCCGGAGCAGGAATTGAAATTGTTAAAGGATGTGTCACTCGGTGCCATGTCGCTCTTCGCCGGAATCTTCGCGATTGCCGGCACCGCCCTGCTCATTCCAAAAGATCTGGAGGACCGGACGCTCTACACCATTCTCTGCAAGCCGGTGCCACGCTTCGAATACCTTCTGGGGAAGCTCCTTGGCATGCTCGTCTTGATCTTTGTCAGCATGCTGTTCATGGACGCACTGTTCTGCACCGTGGTAGGCGTGCGGGAGAAGATTCTGGTAAAGGAAACCGCAGATGCCTACGATCAGGAGCTGGCGAAGTTTCCCGAACGCGGACAGAATGAAAGCTGGAAGGAACAACGCGAGGAGGCGCTGGCAGCCATTACCAACTACGGGCTGCGCTGGGATCTCCAGGCTGCGGTGTGGGCGATCTTTTTGAAGGCCTCGGTGATGACTGCGGTCACACTGCTGGTGTCCACTTTTGCGACGACCACGTTGTTCACCATCATCAGCTCGATCGCCGTGTTCATCATTGGTCACGGGCAGCATCTCGGCCGCAGTTACTTCCTGAGCGGAGCGCCCGAAGGCGGATTTGAACGCCCGCTGGCCGGAGTAATCGCGATCATTTTCCCGGACTTTCACCTTTACGATATCGTCGATGCCGTCGTGTCTGGCGAAGCTGTTGCCACCACCCTGCTGCTGCAAATGTCCGGGATGACGTGCCTTTACCTCCTGATTTACACGGCCGCAGCGTCCTTCGTGTTCAGCAACAAGGAACTCTAACACTTGTCCCGGAAAGCAGCCCACAATGTCCCGCCATACCCGAAACCTGCTGATTGCCTTTGTGATCCTCATCTCCTTTGGCTATGGGCGCATGTATCTGGAGGAGCCGATGGCAAAGGACATGGTAGCCAAGCACTACTGGCCCGACACCATGAGCATGGAGACCAGGGACAAAGTCGGGCAGCTTGGCATGACGGCGGCTCTCGGCGGATTCCGATCGCTGGTCGCCTCGATCATGGCCGTCCAGGCATTCACGCACTGGGACGCGGGACGGTTCGACCAGGCAATCGCCCAGTACTGGGTAATCGTTCAATTGCAGCCTCGCGCGTTTTTCAATTGGTTCCAGGGTATGCAATACAGTGCTTACGACAAAACCCACTCCTTCAAATTTCCTGAAGACGAAAAACAGCGCGCTGACTGGGTGCGCAAATACAACGAGGCTGTTGCAGAAGGCGCGGATTTCATGCTGGGGGCCGCAAAATATCTGCCCGACGACTATCGCATCTACGGGCAACTCGGCATGCTGCATGCTCAGAAATTCATCCCAGAAGATTGGTGCAAAGCTGCCGAGTATTACAGGATGGCGGCGGCCTGCCCTGACACCAAACCTTATTACCACCGTTTCTCGGGTTACGCCTTAGCGGAGTGCCCTGGAAAAGAACAGGAGGCCTACGACCTTCTCAGGGCTACCTACGATGACAACATTCGCTTCGGCTCCGTCATCAGCTATCTCAACAAGCTTGAGGAAAAACTGAACATCCCCCAGGCAGACCGGATTCCCGAGAGGTCGAAAATTAAGTAGTAAAAATTAAAAACATTCTTCGCCGGGAACCGTCTATTGATGACTCGGGCACCGAAGAATGGCACAGCAGCGAACAGAACAGCTCTACGACAGGCACGCCGATGCGTTGTTCGGTTTTTTGCTGAATCTCACACAGCACGAGGCAGATACGCGTGACCTCCTGCAGTCACTCTTCGTGAAGCTGGCGCAGAATCCTGACATGCTGGCAGGGGCGCGGGACGAGCGCGCCTATCTTCTCCAAGTCGCGCACCGGATGTTCATCGATCTCGTCCGGCGGCGGCAGGCAGGAGACAGATTACTGGAAAAAGTGGCCGCTGAGTCAGCTATTCAAGATGCACCCGCGCTTTTCGTGATCGACAGCAACCTCTGCGCAGAGGAGCGGCAACGGCTCGAGGCAGCCCTGAGCGCTCTGCCAGATGACCAGCGCGCCGCAGTGCAGCTGCGCATCTGGGAGCAGAGGACGTTTGAGGAAATTGCATCCATTACCGGCGTATCAAAAGCAACCGCCGTGAGTCGCTACCGCTACGCTCTGGACAAACTTCGCTCCCGGCTAGCCAGAGAGTTCGACCACTCGCACCTGCCCATTCCGAAGCTCTAACATTTCCACTACTGGCTCCCATGAACGATCACCCATTTGAAACCAGACTCCGCGCCCACCGGCAGAGGAAAGCACCCGCCGACTGGAAAGCCGACATCCTTCAGGCCGCCGAAGCCGCTGCCAGCAGATCGAAGCGGAAGCATCTCCGCTCGATCGCCTGGGCTACACTCGCTGCTTGCTGGGTTCTGATTGGAATCTCCCACTGGCAGGGCGAACTCAAAGATGTGCAGCTGGCGCAAGGGATCGCTCCCCCTGATCCCAATCATCAGCCACCGCCGATTCCCTCACTGGAGGAAACGGAAGCATTGTTCGCGCTGCTTTTTCCCGAAGAGATCGTCAAATTCAACACCGCTCCGCTGCCATGAGTTCGCAAACATCTGAAAGCCCGCCTGCCCGCACGGCCAAGCCATTGTTCCCGGCCACGACCGGAATCCTCCGCTTCGTTTTCTCGCGGAGGATGCTGTATCTTCTGATCGTCATGTCGACGCTTCTTGCAATCGCCTGGCAAGTCGAGAACTGGCGTGGGCGGGCGCGTTGGGAGAAGACAAAGGCAGAGATTTTAGCGACTGGAGAATCCCTTGACTGGCGCACGTTCGTTCCTGAGGCATTGCCTGATGAAGAGAATGCGGCGATGCATCCAGTGTTCGATGTGACCATCGTGCCTCAGGAGCCGACCCAGAGGAATGGCGGCTACGCGTTCAAACGTGATTTTGAGCCACTTGAGAAGCGATACTTTTCGAATATTCCAGGGGATCTGTTCCGGAGAGAATCGCACGCGGAACTTGACTTCTGGTGGCGCAACGTATGTGACAATAGCGGAATCGAGCAACCGCCGGAAAGCCAGCGACAAGCCCAGGAAATCCTCGCCGCGACCCGAGATTCAGAAGCTGGAATCGAGCTGATCTCGGAAGCGTTTTCGCGGCCCGGCTGCCATTGGTTTCCATATCACGAACAACTTGAGGACGATGGAGTCCTGCGGATCAGCCAGGTATCTCAGTTCGCTACTGTGAGCCAGGGGCTCGCTGCCGCTACTTTCATCCGCGCCCTTTGCCACCTGGAGAATGACGATAGCCATGCCGCCGCCACGGAACTCCTCACCTCTTTACACTTCAGCCAATCGATGAACGATCGATCCATCATCGGCACATTGGTTAACATCACCACCGGAGACATTGCCTGCCGACATCTACCACTTCTGCTATCCCTTCCCGAGTGGAGCGAGCAAGACTTGAAGGCAATATCGGACTGCCTGTCAGACTCCGAGTTCCTCGATCAGCTCTACCAGACTTTATGTCGGACTCGTGCCGCTGGAGTGTATTATTTCAATGCTTTGATCAATGGCGACCAATGGGCGATCGACCAGGTCGCTGAAATGGGAAAGCACCGCGAGTGGCCTCAATCTAAGCTACTTCGAGCGGAGCTGATCTCAGCGCTGCCGCGCGGCTGGCTCTACCAAAATATGAACAATCTCACTACAAGGGGACTTAGCATTAACCTGCAACATTACGACTTCGAATCGAAACGGATTGTCGAGACACAAGCACCCAAACCACCAACTGCTCGCGATCTCTCGCCTTACAATTTCCTTTCGTCATCACCTGATCCCGACCTGTGGAAAGTGTTCAAGAAAAGTGCCATCGTTCAAAGCCAGTGGGATCTATGCCGATTGCTCTGCGCCCTGGAACGCCACCGGCGCGTGCATGGCGAGCTTCCAGAAAAGCTCGAAGCACTCGTCCCCGAATTCCTGACAGAGCTACCACACGACTACGTCACCGGTCTGCCGCCCCACTACCGCATCGGCGCAGGTGGAGAGGCGGAGTTGGCTACTCTGGATTGGGAGAAGACCGGGAATCCCGAAACGTTTCTTTGCCGCGTACCTTCCTCTGAGTGAACCCGGCCGATATTAGTAGTTCAACTTCTCACGACCATTTGCCACGATGACTCTCGAAGCCTCACCCACACGCACGAATCCAAGCAAGGCGCTGGTACATTGCGCCAGATGGATCCTCCGCTTCATTTTCTCGCGGAGGATGCTGTATCTTCTGATCGTCATGTCGACGCTCCTCGCCATCGCCTGGCAAGTCGAGAACTGGCGCGGCCGTGCGCGTTGGGAGAAGGCGAAGGCAGAGATCCTCGCCCGGGGAGATTCACTCGACTGGCGAACGTTCGTTCCGGATGCCATTCCGGATGAGGAGAATGCGGCGATGCATCCGGTGTTTGATGTGACCGTGGTTCCTCAAGGGCCTCCCACACGGGAGAACGGCGGCTATCCCTATATGCGGAAATTTAATGAGCTAGAGAAACAGTTCTTTAGCGATATCCCCCTCGAGCGTTTTCGGGATCAATCCCGGCTGGATCTGGATCTCTGGCACCAGGCATTGCTTAACGAAAGCGCGACCAGGCTGGCGAAAGATTCAAAGCGCAAGGCTACTGATATTCTCTCCGCCACGAGCAAAGCCGCCGCCGGAATTGAGCTTATCGCCGAAGCCTTTTCGCGCCCTCGCTGTCAGTGGTTTCCTATGGCCGACCAACTCATTGAGAACAAGCAGCGCTTGGGACAGATCTCCTATTGTTCTTCAGTCGGCAGTTCGCTGGCAGCCACCACATCCATTCGTGCGCTTGCCCATTTGGAAAATGGGAACAGTTCTGCAGCTGCGCGGGAAATCATCACTTCGCTACGCTTCAGTAGATCTGCGGCGGAGGATCCTTCCCTGACTAGTGTATTGCTGACGATGGGCATGGGCTCCGACGCATGTAGGCATCTGCCCCAACTCCTAACCCATCCCAACTGGAGCGAAGGTTACCTCAAAGCCTTGTTGGATAGCATCGCTAGTACAGCGCGGCGGAAAAAAG
>JAGROY010000114.1 GCA_020439995.1 Verrucomicrobiia bacterium | reverse complement strand
CCTGAATCAATGAGAGGATACGTTCTATCGCTGGATGGCGACGGCGATTTTGTCGAAACGACCTTAAAGGATTTGTCCGGCCCAGAACTGACGATCCAGTATTGGTTCAAAGGCAGTAACATCCAGTCGGCAGTTCGCCAGCAGAGCGCTGGCTTCATTGTCGCGGGCTGGAATAATTTACACATCCTGTCACATGATGGCAGCACGGCTGGCATCGCCGCAGGGAATACTACCGACGGCGCATGGCACCATGTGGCAATGACGTGGAAGCAGGGTACAGCTGGAGGGTTAACCAGCTATCTGGACGGTGAAGTGGTCGAAAGTCGCGACAGTGTTGATGAGCCTATTCCGAATCATGATGCGAATGTCTTTCTCGGTGCATTCAACGGGGCGGGTGAATTCGCCAATGGCATGCTGGATGACGTGTCGATTTGGAATCGCGCACTGACGGCTGAGGAAATCAAAGCCGCAATGGATGCTCCACTCGTGGGTGATGAAAACGGACTTTCCGCGTATTGGAACTTTGACGATGGTACCGCAAAGGATGCGAGCGGTAGCGGTTATGATGGAACATTAGGTGGCGATGCCGTGATCATTGATTCCGACATAGGAGCACCGGGCAAGATCATGGTAGAGATCGCTCAAGTGATTCAAGGGAACCAGGTTCTATGCCTGGATGGGGAAGGTGATACGGTTGAGGTAGGAACGATTGACGACCTTTCGGGATCGGAGATTACGATTCAGTACTGGTTTAAGGGCAGCTCAATTCAGTCGGCGGTGAGACAGCAGGCGGCGGGATACATCGTAGCTGGCTGGGGGAATCAGCACATCCTTTCAAATGACGGCGGCACTGCTGGTATTCCCACTGGGAACGCGATCGACGGAACCTGGCACAGCGTGATCATGACTTGGAAACAGGACACTGTGGGAGGATTCGCCAGCTATCTGGATGGCGAGCTCATCGCAAGTCGTGACAGTTCCAACAGCACGATTCCATTCAATGGATCGCCGCTGTATTTTGGGTCATTTAACGGCGCGAGCGAATTCATGAATGGCTGTATTGATGAGATATCGATCTGGAATAAGGCGCGTACTAGAGGCGAAATCCGGGCTACCTGGAATCTGCCTCTGAGGGGAAATGAGAGCGGTCTGATCGGCTACTGGAAATTCGATGATGGCAATGCGACCGATGTCACAGCAGGAAGAAATGATGGCGACTTCTTGGGAGACGCCACCACCATGGCCGATCAATTGCCAGGTTTTGGCGGCAGTCGACAGCAAACGGAAATCGATGTGCCCGGCGCATTTTCGATTCTCAATGTGCCTGAAGGCGAAGACTACTTCATCACCGCTTACTATGACCGCAATGGAAATGGTATTCGTGACGCAAGTGAACCATACGGAGAGTTCGAGGGTAATCCGTTCGAACTGATCGCGAACAAGATGGATGTCGTCGTCAACTTGATTGATCCTGTCAGCATTGTTGCGCAGCCAACAGCAATCGCTCTGCAAGAGGGGGAGAACGCAAGCCTGACGGTGGAAATCTCAGGGCAGGGTCCGCTGACCTATTCCTGGATGAAGAATGGGGTGGCGCTCAATGACGAAGCTGGCCGGATCGCTGGAGCGAAGACTGCAACGCTGTCACTCACGAGTGTTACCGCTGGCGATAGCGGCGGCTATAGTCTTACCGTTTCCAACGAAGCAGGAAGCGTTACCAGCGCCGTGATTTCGCTATCCGTTGCTCCTGACGACATTGCCAGTGGGCTGGTGGGGCACTGGAAATTCGATGAGATCTCAGGCGAAACATTGGCCGATTCTTCGGACAGTGGCACCGCTGGGGCATTGGTGGACTTCGACGATACCGATGGAAATTACTGGGTGGCGGGTCAGATCGGAGGGGCGCTTGACTTCGAATCTGACAACGGGAGCTACGTGATCGTTGATAACTACGAGATGCCCACTGCTGCGATCACCGTGTCGGCCTGGGTCAATGCTGAGTCGCTCAGCACATGGGGGTCGATCCTCAAGAACTGGGGTGGTGGAGTTACCGGACAGTTCCACTTTGGCCTCAATGCGGGCGATGGAGATATCAGCAATTTCCTAACTACGGATGATGGCTCACTGCCATTTGCACGGACGAACACCGCCTTCGCGACAGGCGTCTGGCATCATGTTGCTTTCACAGCGGATGGAGCATCGCTCGCAATTTATCAAGACGGCGCCGAAGCTGCCCGCGTCGCCTACTCCGGTGCCTTGATCGAATCTGAAATCCCTGGCTTGGGGATCGGTGTAAAAACCGATGACTCGGGCGCATTCCCAGACGGAGGCAATCCAGGTTTCTGGGACGGCATGATCGACGATCTTGGACTCTGGGCACGTGCTCTGACACCCGCTGAAATCACCGCAGTGTATGAAGCCGGGCTCCGGGGAGAATCACTGGACAAGGCTAGCCTGACATCAAACGAAACTGCGGATCCCGGCCTCACTATTGAAGCCATCGGTGATGCTGTTGTTCTCAGCTGGTCAGCCTCCGAGGCAGGTTGGGTGCTCAAATCGACGACCGACCTCCCGGCGGGTGAATGGCAAAATGTTCCAGGCGACGTGGTTAGCGAAGGCGGCAGGAACAAAGTGTCGATCACCCCTGCTACAGCGGTTCAATGGTTCAGGCTAGAGCTGCCTTAGTAAGGCAGCTCGGCTCGGCTTCACTGGATCAACCAGGTGTTGATACCAGACAAAGCAAATAGATAGATCATTTTGCCAACATCAGCATCCAGCTCTCGCCAGCCGAGTTCCGCTTGATTTGATCGAGCTTCCTATTACTGCGCGGAGGAATCCGAAGTCGCCTCACTCTGCTCCTTCTCGCTGGCCTCCTCAAACTCCTTCCTTACTTCCTGAGTAATCGTCTGGCCACGGTTCAGGCCAATGTACCAGCCGAATCTGTGGTACTGGTCGAGGTCTGAATTTCCAAAATGGATTGGAATCTTGAACAAATTCTCCGCCACTCCGTTCTGACTACAGAACCAGGCCAGCCCAGCGTAGTATCCCGCCATGCCAAGTTCACGACTCAATCCCGATCCGGCCAGTTGGCGATCATTCATGATTTTTTCTGCCTGTAACGTTCCGCTGTGGAGCTCTCGATTGATTCGGCGGTAGACTTCGTCGGCAATCTTTCTTGCCATCATTTCTGATGGCAGCTCCTGCGGTGGCTCAGAGTAAATCAGGCTATGACCATCGAATCTCACTCCGGGAACAGATCCCTTAGTGAGCTTTTGTGATGAGGCATCCCAGGCGAACTCGCACCGAAAAGCGACCATACCATGATCAAATTCTTCCCGCACCCAATCCTTCGCAATATTGAATGCGCCGTAGCGGCTAAGCCTCCAACCATCGGTCGTGAATTCCACCGTAAGCGGGCAAGCCTCGGTGGGTTGCGTCGCCACCACCAAGGCCAGGATGTTCGCAGCGAGTGTGTCTTCCGGCACACCAGGATATGAAATCGATACAGAGTAGGCACCATTTTTACCCCTGGTAGAGCGAAAGGCCGACGATCCACCAGCAAGCAGAAATGCATTGGCTTCCAATCTCCCGCGTCGGCGAAAACACGAATAGGCCATCGGTGCCGTCCATTGATTCAGATGCAGCGGAATGGCATCTTCGTTGCCATCACCCCAGACTGGCAAAAGAAACCACTTCCCGTCTGCAGCAGCGTTGTCGCCACCACTTCGATCGAAGAGAACCATTGCCGGTGACATTGGCTCAAAATCATGCCTTGCCGCGAGGCCCGGAAAAATGACCCAGGCGATGCCCCGTTCATCCTCCTTCAGTACCGTGCCAGTGGCTTCCGTGAGGCGGGTGCCCTTTCTCTCATCCTCAGTGCCCATGATGAAGAAAATACCTGAGTATTTCTTCTTAAGATATTTGTCATCATTCCCTTCAGCGTCGATCTTAACTTCGAGCGAAGTATTGCAACTCCTTAACAGACACCAAAGCGTGGCCACCAGCACTTGCTCTTTCGAATAGGGACTATAGGCGGGAGGTGCCCACGATTTCAGACGTAGCGTCACCGGGACTCTCGGCACAGAAGTCGAATCTTCCGGCTCGACCGAAATCCCAAACACGCTGGCAAGATTCTGATCCAGTTCGGATCCCCCACCCCACCGCATCGCACCTCCTGAACACGGCCTGGGCTCGCTGATGACATGGTGAACTCCGTAATTGTAGTTGCTCACAGTCCCCACCCTTCCCAAGGGAATCCGTCCCGGATCGGACCTCTCGCACAGATTGATCGGCTGCTCAATCGTTCCAGCTCCAACCTCAGTAGCCTCGCACGCCACGGGGATCATCAACGTCATCAGAACAATAAAAGATACCACCGGGGCGTAGAGCTTGAGCTTCATCATCTTTAAGGTGGTCATAACAAGAGGCAATAAATCGCTTCGCTCAATCATTATTCACTTTATAGAACGCAAGGCCTGTTGCAGCTACCGCCACTCGCATCGGTCGGGCATCCAATTGGCACTGGCAATCAGTGGTTCCTCACCGAAGGTTGGCGGGATGATTTCCATGCACCTCCAGCCCCGATCTATTGTCACCATCGCCATCGCGCTGGCGGCCGCTTTCAGCTTGCGAGCTCAGCCTTCCGCAGCGGAACCGGGGCAGAAATTACCTGAACCCCAGCTGGTCGAGGCATCCATAGACCTACCGCAGGGTGCCGTTCTCCGCCGACCGCTTGTCGTGGTGGCGGACGACATCACCATCGATGGCAAGGGTGCAATCCTCATTGGCCCGGCGGCACCGGGCGATCCGAAGACCGGGTACGGCATCGGGCTGGTGGCCGAGGGCAGGCGCAACATCACCCTGCGTAACTTCACAATCCGAGGGTTCCAGACCGCAATCGCCATTCGCGGCGGCGGTGGATGGAAAATCGAAAACTGCGATTTCTCTGACAACTACCACGATCCGGATTTTGATTGGGGGGACGGGGACCGGGTCGGCGGCATGATATTGAGCGGGGTGGATGGCGCGGAGATCACGGCGTGCAGGGCACAGCGCAACTGGAACGGCCTCGACCTGGACGACTGCCGTAACATCAAGGTCGACCGATGCGATTTCTCTCACTGCTCAAACGTCTGCCTCAAGATGTGGAGGGCATGCAACAATCAGATCCTGCGCAGCAACCTCTCCTATGGTCTGCGCATTCGGGAAGGTGAAGTGCACGCACGAGACTCCACGTCCGTGCTTATCGAAAGCGGAAGCAATGACAATCTCTTCGAGGACAATGACATCACCCATGGGGGCGACGGCGTTTTCATCCGGGTGCTCAATGGCTGGATCTCCACTGGCAACATCTTCCGCAGGAACGACTGCAGCCACGCGCACAACAACGGATTCGAGTCGTGGAGCCCGGGCAATACCTACATCGACAACAAGTCCAACCACTGCAGCTACGGGTTCTGGCTGGGCGGCTCGGACCGCACGGTGCTGGTCGGCAATGAGGCCTCGCACAACGGCCTCGCCACCGGCTCTCACAATGCACCAGAATCCGATTTCGGTCATGGCGGCATCGTCATTGTGCACGGCACCGGCACGCACACCCTGATCGACTCCAACACCTGCATCGGCAACAACGGGGGCGGCATCGTGTTCCGCGGCGACCTCGGATCGAACGGAAAAGACTGGCGGATGCGCCACCTGGTGATCCAGCGCAACCGGCTCGAAGGCAATCGCTACGGGATTTTCGGGCGGTTCACGGATGGACTCGATCTATCGAGCAACCGGTTTGCCAACAACGATGAGGACACGCATTTCGAGGATGTCACCGACCTCCATCAGCACGACGGCGCAGGCGCTGGAGACAAGCGCCCCGAGGTCGAGCTCGATGGGCCTGAAGCCGCAACTGTGGGCGAACTGATCACCTTCACCGCGACGGCCAAGGCCCAGCAGGGCGGCGGTACCATCCACTATCGATGGACCCTCGACGGTGCCATCACCACCGGCAATGTACTGCGGTGCTCCTTCGACAATCCCGGCCTGAAGAGTCTCAGCCTGACGGTAGATGACGGCAAGCTCGCCAACATCGCCCACCGCGACATCTACGTCACCGCAGCCGGGGAACACCCGGCGACAGATCGCGACATCGGCCGCTGGGAATCCACCTCCGGCAGTCCTTCTGAAAAGGTTGCTATCTCGACAGACCCGTCGTCGCCCCTCGTCGGAGACACGGCAGTGAAGGTGCACGCTGAACCCTACTCCGGCAACGGGATCCAGGTGAATTTCAGCAATGCTGTCGGGCCGGTGGACCTGTCGACTACCTCCTCGATAGGTTTCTGGTTGCGTACTGAAAACCACAACAACCACGGCTTCAGCGCTCCCACACCGATCGTCGGCCTGCACTCGGGCAAGGCGGCCTGGAAGTACACGCCAATCCGTGCGGACGGCCTGCCACGCAATGTCCTCGGTGGAGCCGCCGCGAGCGCGTCACGCGGGGGATGGACATACGTAGAGGTTCCCATCCAAGTTACAGGCGACTGGCACCGGTCGGTATCCCACGAGGGAGCACGCCCACCGTTCGTATCCCAGCGGCTGAGATTTGAAACCCATGACTGCGGGCTCGCCACGGAGGATGGAACGGGGTTAGCCACCGATGGAAAAGAACTGTTCTGCGCCGATCGCGGGCGGGCGTTCCACAGCCGCGACGGCAAGAGCTGGGTCGAGTTGCCTGGCCTCGGCGAATCACTGGGCACGAACCCAAGCTGGAACAACGGCTTGCTGACATTCGCCCCCTCGCTGGGAGCAAAGGGAAGCCTGATCCTGGCGATCGAAGCAGACGCTGCCACACCCCTCAGTGAGAACGGGCGGCAGCTGGCGATCTTCGACTTGGCCAAGGGGAGCTGGCACCGCCATCCGACGATTGTCGCGCTCGATCATGGCGGAGTCGTTGTCGACAACCACCTCTTCGGCCTGGCCCACGCGATCGGGCCGAATTTCGGCGGCCCTCTCTGCCGGGTCGGTCTGGCTGCGGACGGTCAAGCCGCCGACGATCACTCGGTGCTGGCGGGCGTGCAGGGTGACGACGCCTGGTGGTTCAGCCGTGCTGCCCAGCTCGCGTTGCTCAACGGCAAAATCTACGCGACCAAGAACGATTGGATAACGCCGCAGCCCGCCGCAGACACGATTGGTGACCGCCTGCTCGCGTTCGACCCTGCCACTTTCCAGCCATCGAAATTCTCCGGCACCAGGCGTTGGATCGATCAGAACTGGCAGGCCGCTGAAACCCCATGCACAGACCTCGGCCCACTCCCGTTCGAAATCGGCCACGGCTCCTGCCTGGTCCCCCTTCCCGCCGGCTGGGGAGATGGCCTTGTCGGCGATCGAGGCGGCCTGTTCCTCATCGCAGGCTGCTCCCCATCGAACCACGAGGGACAGGGCCGCCCCTCCAGCCAGTGGGCGATCTATGACATCGCGCAACACAGCTATCTTGAGGGCGAGCTGCCAGAGCCAACAGGTACAGGAACAGCCGCCTGCCTGTTCAAGGGCAACCTCGTGATCAAGCGTGGCGGAGTGTTAGACAAAGAGGGCGATCAGCAGATCTGGACCGTGACCCCCATTGACGCCGCGACCGCCAGGGATGCCGTAGCCCGGCAGATCCAGGATCTCCCCGACCTGCGCCACGTCGATCGCCTTAGCCTCCAATTCGCTACAGGCGGTAGCGAGCCAGTCACGATCTGGGTCGACGGCCTCCATATCGATGACGCAAAAGCCACTCGCGATCCAGATTCCCATTGATCGGGCCAGTGAAGCGTCCAGCCCTCTTGACTGCATTCCCCGACTGATATCAGTCGAATTTTGAACACTCATCCCCGACCTTGCGAAATCTCGACAAGTGCTGCAATTTCGGGAACAGTCACGTCCCGCACTGACGCTGAATTTGTTAAACCCTTTACGATTATTCACCCATCCAATGGATCTCCTACCTTATCGCAGAAACAGGCTGATTTCGAACTCGCTCAGACCAGGCTTGGTGCTGGCGATGGTTCTGATGTCAATGCTGATGCTGAGCCAGCAGTCGACTCAGGCAGAGGATCGGTTGCAGCTGCTGCCAGGACAGAACGTCGTTATTGCTGGCAATACTTTCGCGGAGCGCATGGCGCTCTACGGGTATTTTGAAACGGCACTCTATTGCGCATATCCGATGCACCACCTGACGGTGCGCAATCTCGGCTGGTCGGGTGACGAGGTCGACCTGATGCCGCGCGCGGACAACACGGGATCATTCGAAGAGAACCTGGGCTGGCACATGGCCGATGTGGTGATCCTTTGCTTCGGTATGAACGAATCCTTCGCCGGCAAAGACGGCCTAGAGCAATGGCGCATGCGGCTTGGAAAATTTGTGAGCGGACTGAAATCGCAGAAGTTCAACGGGAGTTCGGCACCGAAGCTGGTGCTGGTGTCGCCGATTTCCCACGAAGATCTGGGCGCGCCGATGCCGACAGGTAAAGCTGTCGAGGAACGCAACGCCGTGTTAAAGGCCTACACGAAAGTGATGGCCGAAGTGGCCGCCAGCGAAGGCATTCTGTTCGTGGATTTGTTCGAACCAATGACCACACACATGGCAGCTGCAGCAAAGGACAACCGCAGACTCACCGTGAATGGCATTCACTTGAACGAACGCGGCTACTACCACGCCAGCCGTGACCTCGCCGAAGCGCTCGGACTGATCAGCGCGGACATCGCTTCCACTGACAATGCTGAAGCGTTGCGCCGCGCGGTGCATGAGAAAAACTATCTCTACCATCTCTGCTGGCGGCCGCTGAACCCCTACTACATCTGGGGTGGGCGGGCCTGGTGCTGGGAAGACGACCAGCCAATGGATGAACTGGAGCAGATCGGGGCGCTGGTGCAGATGCGCGACGAGGCTATCTGGAAATCGGAAAAACCATCGATCGGCGCGGTGTGGGGAAAGCTGCCACAAGGTGCCGAAATCTGGGAGCAACCGGTGCTGTGCAGCCCCGAAGGCATGCCCGCCAAGGGTGAAGCTCCCAGGATGGAATCGGTTCGCCGCAATGGCGCGCGTCCAAAACCCTAACACTTCCTCAATCACTCATTTTTCCATGAAGCTGATCAATCCATTACTCACGTTGGCGGCAGTTCTCGCGACCTGCGCAACTGGTTCCCACGCACAAGATCCCAATGCCCGGATCGACCCCGAAACGGGAACCGAGATCATCGAAAAGATCCCCTCTCCAAACGAGCAGTTAAAAAACTTCACCCTGGCCCCAGGCTATGAGGTGAACCTCTATGCCTCAGAGGTTGACTCGCCGCTATATAACCCCATTGGAATGGCATTCGACGAACAAGGCAGGCTTTGGGTAATCACTTCGCCTACTTTTCCGCATCTGATACCCGGCACCAACCCGAAGGACAAGCTGCTCTATTTTGAAGATACTGACGGGGATGGCAAGGCCGACAAGCACACGATCTTCCTCGATGATTTGCTCATTCCAACCGGACTCGCGCTCGACACTGATGGCGTCTATCTCGCGCAGCAGCCGAACATCTGGTTTGTCCAGGACACGGATGGCGATGGCAAGGCAGACCGCAAGCAAGTGGTGCTCGAGGGATTCTCTGTGGAAGACAGCCATCACGCGACATCGGCATTTACATGGGGCCCGGACGGCGCGTTTTATTTCAACGAAGGCGTGTTCCTTTACACTCAAGTCGAAACTCCGTATGGGCCGAAGCGATCGCGCGATGCCGGAGTTCATCGATTCAAACCGAGCACCCAGCGATTCGATGTAATGTCACATCGTGACTACAGCAATCCGTGGGGAATGGCGTTTGACCGCTGGGGCCAGAGTGTGCTCTCCGACGCCTCAGACGGAAATCATTACAACTTTGCCGCCGTCATTTCCGCCTTCAACTATCCGGAGAAAATCATCCCGCCTGCTTCCATGCTGAAGCGAGGCCGCCCGATGGCTGGCAGCGTGATCGTCTCCAGCCGTCAGTTCCCAGACGATGTCCAGGGCACCCATCTCAACAACCAGTGCATCGGATTCCAAGGCACGCGCTGGGACCGGCTGATCGAAGATGGCTCCGGCTGGCGCACCGAGGCATTGCCCGACTTGATTCAGTCGAGCGACCCGACCTACCGCCCCGTTGCTTCAGCCTTTGGACCGGACGGCGCTCTCTATATCCTCGACTTCTGCAATCCTCGCATCGGCCACATGTATTTTTCCCGGAAAGAAGTGAATCGCGACCATTCACACGGCCGCATCTGGCGCATCACAGCGGCGGACAGACCACTGCTGAAGATGCCAAAGATCCGTGGCGAATCGCCTGAGAGGCTTCTAGAGCTGCTGCGCGAACCGGAAGATCACGTGCGCCACTGGGCCCGTCGCTTTTTACAAAAAGGCGATGCGGGTGAGGTCATGCCCGCACTTGAAAAATGGGTCGCCGCACTGGACAAGAACGATCCAGATTACGCACATCTGCTCACTGAGGCCCTTTGGGTGTATGAAGGCCGGGACGTCACTAACAAAGCCCTCCTCAACCAGGTACTCGCCTTGAAGGAACCGATGGCCCGCGCTGCTGCCGTGCGGGTGATTCGCCACTGGCTGGTGGCTGGCACCATCACAGATGACGAAGGAATCAAACTACTGGCAAAGCACATCGTGGACGAAAACCAGCGCGTGCGCCTGGAAGCGGTTACAGCCAGCGGATTCCTGAAATCAGCGGACGCCAGCGAGCTGACCGTCTACGCTTCCACATTGCCCATGGACGACAACATGCGCACCAGCATCCGCCAGACATTGAAAGTCCTGGCAAAATATGGCGAACCCACCTCTGACCTCGGCCGCCGCTTCGCATTGAAGATCATTCCAGTGGAGGAACTCCGGCAACTGCCGATGGATCCGATGGTGGCAGAAGCTATTCTGCGTCGTCCGGATTGCTCGATCGCAGAAAAGGAACGCGCCATGCAGGCCGCGATGAAAGAGAAGAATCTCAGCCGTGCCAGGATCCTCGTCGATGCGATCGGCAACCTGAAGGCGGATGAGACCGGCGCAGTTAAAACGTTGACTCCCTTGCTCCTGAACACGGACCCGGAAGACATCCAGCGCCACCTGTTGCAGCTGACACAGTTCGCCAGCTCAGCGCCCACCGATGAAATCCGCCACCTGATTCTGGCAGGTCTAACAGTGGCAGAAGGCAATATGGGCGTTGCCTCGCTGTCCGGCCAGTCAGCGCGCGATCTCTACCTTTCGCTACTCCTCATTGATCATGAGGAAACGTTGAACGCCTGTTACCAACCCATTCGCCAGGCCATGCTCAAATACCAGAACGATGAAACCCGAAGGGCGGCCTTCCTGGCCATCGCCCACATCCCGGCCAACCGCGCATCGACCTTCAAATTGCTCAGCAAGAACATTCTCGACGCCACGCACCGCAACGAACGGCGGTTTGCCGCAATCGAGGCATTGAACCTGATTCCTAAAGCGGAATGGCCGGAGCAACTGAAACCCTATGTCATGAATGCTATCACCATTAAGGCGGTACCCGCTGCGCTGCTCTATGACCAGAAAGAGATCAAAGTCCGCGCAGGCCAGCCCCTGAAGCTCACCTTTGAAAACGATGATAGTCAGGATCACAATCTCGTAATCGGCACGCCCGGGTCTCTACAGGAAATTGGCTTAGCCGCAGTGCAGATGGTGGCATTGCCGAATGAAGAAGGCCTGCGGAAAAACTACATTCCCGAGCTACCAAGCGTGCTTGCGGGCACCCCCATCATCGGCAAAGGAAAGTCCGAAACCCTGACATTGTTCGCTCCTTCGACACCAGGTGACTACATTTTCGTCTGCACCTATCCGGGCCACTTCGGCACTATGAATGGGGTACTGGAAGTGTTGGAATGATCGTCGGAAGTGCGCCTTCCGAAAACCCAAGGCGTTGCCTGTGTGAACGGCTCGGAGAGCCGTCCCTGCCTTTGACGCACCCCTGCGGGACGAGGGCAGGGACGTTTGTGGTGACAGAATTCCGCCACTGCTTTTGGACTGGCTCGGTCACAATTAGGCTAGAATCGTCCGCCGCGACGCAACAATCCTACCATTACTCCCTGAACGACGAGTTCACGTGCAGGAATGAGGTCGGGGTAGTCGGGGTTTTCGGCTTTTAGGTAAGGTTTGTTACCTTTCTTGATGTAGCGCTTGAGGGAAGTTTCATCGTCGATGAGCGCGGCGACGATGTCTTCGTTGCGCGGCTGGCGGTGCTCGAGGATGACGAAGTCGCCGTCAAGAATGTGGGCATTGATCATGGATTCGCCGCGCACCTTCAGGGCGAAGATATCTGCATTTCTCGATAGACCGAGCGATGCGATATCGACCGAAAGACAGCCTTCCTGCTCCTGCTCCTGATCGGTGGCCATACCGGCAGCGATGCTGCCATAGATCGGAATGTCGATAATCTCGTCACGGACCAGATCTTCCGGGAAGACGACCGCTCGCGCCTTGCGGGCGAGACGCTGGATAACGCCCTTTTTCTCAAGTGCACGCAAGTGACTGACGGCTGCCGTCTGACTGGCAAACCCAAAGTGTTGCTGAATGTCCCGCGTGGATGGCATGACGCCATTGTCCCTCTGGTAGTCGCGCAGGTAATCTAATACGTTTTGCTGTTTTTCGGTAAGCATACGAACAGTGTTCTTGTGAACGAATAATAGATTCCTCTTTCGTGCAAGTATTTTTTGCTCTTTATTGCCTTGAATGTCATCGACGCCTGCACTCCCACCTCTACCACGGCGAAAATCCGCCTCAGCTCTAGTTCTAGAAATTTTTGCAATTGCAATCGCAGTACTGACGACTGCGACACAAGCGCAGGAGGGCAGCGATTCTGCGTTCAAAACGGGATTTGCAGATGGCGATACGGGACGGCTACCGGCGTTCACCACTGAACTGGCAAAAAAAGCGGCAAACGCAATTTCCAAGCGTGACTGGGAGGCGGCACGGTCTGCGTATGAGGAAATGCTCAAAGGAGAACCGGACAATGCTCTGACATTGTCAAATCTAGGCGCGGTGGAATACCAGATGGGCAAAATGTCTGAGGCCCGCGGACACTTGGAACGGGCGGTGCAGCAACAGCCCAAACTCTCAGCCACCTGGATCACGCTATCGCTCATATATTATCAGGATAAAGACCTTCACCTGGCGTTGTCGGCGATCAGCCGGGCGGTGCATGAACGGCCAAATGATGCGCGGGCGCGCAATTACCTGGGAGTGATCATCAAATCACTGGGGTGGAGCAATGGAGCTGAGGCAGAACTGCAGAAGGCGATCAAACTTGATCCCACCTACGCGGAGGCGCACTTCAATCTGGCGCTCATGTATCTTGAGCGCAAACCTCCGGCGATCGAGCTGGCGAGTCGGCACTATGCCACGGCGCGGTCGCTGGGAGCAGCCCCGGACAAGCTGGTGGAAAAGCAGCTGGTCGAGGTGGCGGAGTAGGTGCGGGCGGAGCATACGAAGTAAAAATCACCGTCGACCATCAGGCATTTGCGTGTCATGGTGCGCCGCATGGCCCGCAGCCCCGCTAAACCCGCGCTCGGGTTCATTTTTGTTACCCTTGTCCTGGATATCCTCGGGATTGGAATCGTCGTGCCGATATTGCCGACGCTGGTGGAAGAGTTGTCGGGAAAAACAATGGATGCTGCTGCCTATCTCTACGGCCTGCTGGCGATGCTGTATGCCTTGATGCAGTTCCTCTTTGCTCCGCTGCTGGGCAGCCTCTCCGATCGCTACGGCAGGCGCCCCGTCATTTTGATTTCGCTGTTTGGGGCCGGGCTTGATTATTTTCTTTTGGCATGGGCACCGTCACTGGCGTGGTTCTTCGTCGGTCGCATCATTGCCGGATTCACCGGTGCCAATTTTTCCGCAGCCACTGCCTATATAGCGGACATCAGCACTCCCGAAAAACGGGCAGCGAACTTTGGCCTGGTTGGGGCAGCATTCGGGCTGGGATTCAGTATAGGGCCGGCGATTGGAGGATTGTTAGGCCAGGTTGACCTGCGCCTTCCGTTTATCGTAGCTGGCGTGATCACGCTGCTGAACTGGCTGTACGGTCTGCTGGTGCTGCCGGAATCACTGTTGGTTAAAAATCGCCGGAAGTTCAGCTGGGGTCGGTCGAATCCGGTGGGTGCGCTGCTTCACTTGAGAAGGTACCCGATGGTGCTGGGGCTGGCGGGGGTGTATTTTCTGGCAAGCATTGCGCATCAGGCGCTGCCGGCGACGTGGGCGTTGTTCACCAAGTATCGGTTCAACTGGGAGCCGCTGCATATTGGGATGTCGTTAGGTGCCGTCGGCATCATGGCGGCAATCGTTCAAGGCGGACTGACGCGCAGGATTCTGCCGAAGACTGGCGAACAGAAAGCGGCACTGATCGGTCTGGGAATCAGCGCGACGAGCTTTTGCCTCTACGGCCTGGCGACGCAGGGCTGGATGATCTATGCGATCATCGTGATCGGTTCGCTGGGAGGTCTCGCCAACCCCGCGATCCAGGGCATGGTCTCACGCGGAGTAGGTGACGACGAACAGGGCGGGGTACAGGGCTCGATGAGCAGCCTCAACAGCGTGGCATCCATCATTGGAACACCACTGGCAACCGGGCTTTTCGGCTACTTCATTAGTGACTCTGCTCCAGTGCATCTGCCAGGAATCGCGTTTCTTTTCAGCGCAGTGCTGACACTGGCAGCGGCCGGACTGGCAGCGCGATCCTTTCGCAATGGCTCCTGACGATGCTGTCACTGCCCACTTTTACCGATGCGGTTTAAGAAAATGAGCGAGGTTAAAATCATACAGCCTCCGATCAACGCCCCGACTCCGATCGACTCACCTGGAACCAGCGACGCAGACATGAGTGCGCCCGACAGAGGAATGAGGAATCGATACCCGGCGAGGAGGTTCACCGGGAACAGCTGGGCCAATTGGTTCCACAGACAAAATGCGGTGGCGGACACGGCGCCAAGATAGACGGTCATCAATGCCGTGGGCACATCTAACAATGCGATAAAGCGAGACCAGCCCGCAGCTCCCGCACTCAGGAGCATGATCCCTCCGGTAAAGAGCGCGAAGGATGTCGCCTTCACTGGATCGATCGCGGAATCAAGGCGCCGGAACAGGATCAGTGCTACCGCTCCACAGAGGCTTGCACAGAGAAACAGTGTGGCTCCCAAGATCGGATCACCGGCTCCCGCCCCCGGCTTGTAGACGGCAATGGTGATACCAGTGGTGCTGAGGGCCAAAAGCAGCCACTGCCTGCGCCCCGGCTTGGGACTGCCCAGCATGACTGGAGCAAGCAACACCCACCAGAGGCTTCCAGTCGACACCAGGAGCGAAGCCAGAACCCCGCTCGACACGGACAACCCTGAATAAAAGAACAGGTACTGACCGAATGTCTGTGTCAGCGCAATGATGACGAGCGGCCAGAGACTTCCCCTCGGCAGTCCCCAGACCGGGCTGCGGGAAAACGGGAGCAACAGTAAACCTGCCAGAGCGAAGCGAACGCCGGCAAACACCAGCCTTACGGAAAAGGTGTCCGCTCCGTCCCAACGGGAATAGACATACTTGATTCCAGGGAAGGCAGATCCCCAGAGCAGAGCGCATACGACAACGAAGAGTGGTAGTGTTTTCCGGGACAAATGAGTGCAGGCAATCCGTCGAGAGACCCTTCACTCAAGATTACTCACGCACAAGCCTTCAATTTCACTGCCATCCACCCTATTGATTGTAGACACGGACATTGCGGAATCTCGACTCACCGAGACCGTTTCCAGAAAAGTCGTCATCTGCAATGAAGACCAGCTTGGTGAAGTAACCGGTGTAGAACTGCCCTACAGGGATACTGTAGCTTTTCCAACTGCTTCCGCTGTAGTTATCGTAGTGCGTATAGCCCCAGTTCTGGGAGCCATAGACTTTGAACGAGCGATTCGAACTAATGGAATTGTCCGTATCAAAACCGATTCCGTGAATCTCCCCCTCCTTGGAGCTCTTGAACTCAAACTCGATCACGGTATTTGATGTGATCGTATATGGGAAATTGATCGCCTTCCAGGCGTTATCCTTGATTCTTAACTCACTTCCACCACCTGATACGCTGGCACTACCGTCGTCCTGGCTATTGTCGAACGAAAGAATGGCATAGTCATCAAAGTCGATATAGGCCGATTGCTCGTAGGTCACCGTGACAGTGTTGGAAGCAAGGTTCTGGTTGCCCGCCTGGTCAGCCATTTTGTTCGCTGCCACGCTGACGAAGACATCTCCTATATTGGATGGGGCGACTGTAATCGTGTAGTTCGCTCCGCTGCCGGTGAAGCTCTGCACGCTTCCGTTCACAACCGTAACATCTCCAGCCGTGAATCCGGTCACCGGCTCAGACACAACACCTGACACTACGAATGGGCCTGAAACGGTTGTCTCGGCGCTTGCCAAAACCAGTTCGGGAGCCCCATCATCAAACCTGAAGTAGACAGGATCGGATGCCTCGTTGGGATTGTCGACAGCGTCGACAACGGCACCACTCACCATCGTCAGGATCACATCCCCACCCGACGCTGGGGTCAGCAGGAACGAGTAGGAACTACCGCTACCGGAAAGATTGCTAATAGTACCGTTCTGCACTGTAAAATCGTCTAGCCCTAGCCCGGTCACGCCCTCAGTAAAGACCAAGGGAATAGTAGGATTCCCATTGATCCGGAACGGATTGCCACTGCTTCCGTCCGCACCGCCATTGATCGAGTAGGTGAAGACTCCTACGGGGGGCGTCATATCCGCAGTCACAATAAGAGAGTTTGATGCATTGTTCCCATTTTCTTTAAGATCCACGGCGATGTCGTTTGGCACAAAGATAGCAATGTTTCCGTCGTTGGCTGGAGTTACGAAAAATGAGAACTTGAACCCGTTTCCTGTAAGCCCTGTGGGAGAACCATTCGTTACCACCAGATCAGAAACTTCAAATCCATCAACGTATTCATTGAAATCCGCAAAAACTTCGAACTGACCGTTCACGTTGCTTTCCGATGTGTACAGGATCACATTGGGTCGGGTGGTGTCCTCCTGCCCGGGAACGACGGTCGTGACCTTGGCAACGAGAGTCCCCACCGCAGTTTGTCCTTCCCATACGTGAAATTCATCAATTGTCGTAAAACCCGATGATGTGGAATCAGCAAACCCCAGCACAAGGTAATAGATGGTACCGTCCGCCGCAGTGACAAAAGTCGTACTGGTCGACGTTAATTTTACATAGTCAGCGTTGTCGTTGTTGCTCTGCCAGTCGTAGTTTGGAGTATTGATAAGTTCAAGCGGGAAGACCAGCTCTTCATTCTCAACTGGAATGTTGACCTCCACCTCAAGAGCAACATTGAGCTCCACACCAGAAGCCTCCGTTCCTGCGTAGATGGTTCCATTATAAAAACTAAGCGTCCCTACAACGAACTCGATCTCCGGCACAATATTCTCAAAATCTGCACCCTCAAAGGTCAAGCTAGACGGGGCAGTGTAGCCAGCTGCGACAGTTCCCCAGGAGAATTTTGAGCCACCGGTGGAAGTTGTCTCGATCGTGTAAACTGAACCAGAGGTGGTAGCTGGAGTCGAGAAAGTTCCAGAGGACGAACCAGAGAACGTGAAGGTCTCATAGGCTTCAGATGACGATATGCTGTCCTGCCAGGTGTCAGGATCCTGAGACTGACAGAAGGCTAAGAGTGTCACTGCCGGCGATGCCGCCTGAACGACAACTGAATTGCCGGTGTAAACCTGCCAATTGGATCCGTCCAATGAAAACAGGATCGCTGACTGCCCGGCAGCATTCGGATTTGATAGAGATACCTGAAGCGGAAAAAGCTCATTGGCATAGAATCCTCCTGGAAGACTGATCACTGGGGGTTGGAGCTGTTGTAACGGCGTGCCGGTCGCCCCCGTGGCTGTCGTTGGCACCTCCTCAGCTTGAGTGACGGATCCATTATATCCGCTACGCTCGGACGATTCGTCTTCGGAATAATCCCAAATCCAGTCAGATGCCCGAGCATACTCGAACGAACTTTCCCGCAGGGATTCCGCTGCGGTGGTCACGGTGCCAAGAGCAAATTCTTTAATCCCCTCCCCTGCCGTGACGATTTTAAAACGGCTCTCTGAGGGAACCCATACGGCGCGGGGTCTGTTGGTAGCCTGCTCCGCAGCAGTCATTAACACAGGCGTCACCCGCTTATCCACCATCAGGCCGTGGAATCCCACCGTATACTCCGCTTCGTCGGCAGCCTCGATCGTCTTCAATTGCGCAACAATATCCTCAGGTCTGGTAAGTGATGAAAGGTTTCCTCCACTCACCCGGAACATCTGCGCTGCCCGGTTCATTGCAGCTACGTCGTTTTCTAATTTCGTCCTTTCAGTATTCTCCCGATACTTGCTCAAGGCAACAAATCCGACACCGGAGATGATAGCGATGATGGCAATCGCTGTGACCACTTCCACCATGCTGAATCCCGCTGTCGGGAGCAGCACATGCCTTTCTGAAGCTGGTGAGGAAGAATAATTTTTCATGGTTTCAACATACAGTTAAACCCATTGCAGTGGCGCTTCAATGTAATTATTGCATTTTTATACAATTTTCATAATTATGAGAGCAATGTATGCCACTCCCATATTTGCGATCAGTCCCGCATCTGAAAGCAACTTTTCAACCTGGAATCAGGAATGGATTCCCTGCAAAGGCACCATAGTCGCCCAGGCAGAATTCGCGAAAGACGATGAAAGACATCTATTCATTTCACTCGACGAAGATTTCATCTGCGGGAACTTCCTCAGCGGAAGCAGCGGGCTTCACCTCCAGCCCGACCGGCCGTCGTGACGCTCTACGCTTCCCGGCAAAGGGTATGCTGCGGCGACGCACATTGTCCAGTTTCGTCGCCGATTGCCCGGGAGCAGAGTAATACTTATAGTATCCGTAGGTGCGATAGTCATTTGTCGAAACGCTCTCACAATTAAGAACCACGCCCCCTACGTTGACTTGACGACGGTAAAGCAACTGCAGCGCCTTGTCGGCGAGGCGGGCCGGAGTCGCATTGATTCGCATCACGAACAAGGTTGTATCGGCGAGCGGTGCCAGTGTCGTCGTGTCATCCGCCACCAGAACTGGAGCACTGTCAATCACGACAAAGTCGAACCGCTCTTTTGCATCTCGGAGGCAATCCCGTAGCTCGACTCCAAGGAAATTCTCGGAGCAGGCAGGCAAGTCGCGTCCCCGTCCCAACAGTGCCAAGTATTCATATGCTGTTCTGACTATGGACTGATTCAAGGTTGCTTCGCCAAGGATAATATCTCCGAGGCCGGGCCCCTCTGGAACCTCAAACTGTTTGGTCAGGCTTCCTCGGCGTAAATCGGCATCAATCAGTAACACGCGTGACCCTGCAAGTGCCATTGTGATAGCCAAATTGGTCGCAACGGTAGTCTTACCTTCGACAGGAACAGCGCTGGTGATGAGAATCGAGTGTGGTTCCTGCCCCCTCCAGTCTTTGAAGAGCAAAGATGAGCGCAAGTTACGATATGCCTCAGAAAACATGTGTCGATCGTCATTTGCCTGCAGTGGCATAATCTTCCCCTTGCCATCCACAGATGGAATCACACCCAGCAATTCCTCATTGAAGTTGAGGGCGAAGTCGCCCACAGCGCGCAGTTTATCGTCGAGCCGATCGATGACAAGCAGAAGCACCAGAGCAAGCAACCCGCCCATCACCGCACCCATCGCCAGAGGACGTGCACGGTCACGTTTCACGAGCGATGCGGCTGTCGCCCGCTCCATGATCGAAACGGAATCCTGATTCAGATTCTGACTCTGATCCACGTCGTGCATGCTCAGCAGCAGCTTCTCGTAAAATCCCTGATCTCTCTCCACCTGACCAGCGAGACGCTGGAAATCGTTCAACTTATCGCGTGTCGCCAGCGCCTTCGCCTCCCAAGTCTCCACCTCGGTTTCCAGATTCTCAATCTGTAGTTCAATCGACTTGATACGCTGGGCATTCTGTTCCTCGCTTTGCTTTCGGTAAATGGCCAGCATCGTCTCCGCCTGCCCGATCCGGTGCTGGAGTGAGGCTACTTGCGGATGTTTGGGCTTCATGACCTTAAGCAACTGAGACAATTCCGCACGAAGCAGTTCGATCTGTTGCTTTGTCTCAAGAAAATCGCGCTCTGACTCAGCCAGTGGCATAACCCCTTTGCGCTGGCTTTCATAGGTATCAGGCAATCGGTTTCGGCGCAGGATATCCTGCTCAATATCCAGCCTGCGCAGAAGATTCTGCTCGGTCTTCATATCCGCCAGCTTACTCTTGAGTTCTTCAAGATAGGCAGCAGAGCTATTGCGCCCTTCTTCCAGCACCACGAGGTTGTTCTCGCTCTGGAATTTCTTCAGTTCTTCCTCGCTGGCAGATACCCGCTTCTGGGCACGAGCGAGCTCTTCCGTCAGCGCGTCCAGCGTATTCTCAGAAACCCGTGAACGCATCTCACGGCGAAAGTTGATGTATTCGTCGAGCAGAGCATCCAGATAAGCACGGGCATAAGCGGCATCACGACTGAGACTTTCCAGATCGAAGACCGAGGAATTTTTCTGCCGCTCGATGGTGAGATTTACCACGGACGGTGCGAGCCCCGGATGGAGTACCTTCACACGCTCCCCCACCCTGCGCCTCAGTTCTCCACTGTTCAAGATCTGAGCCTGTGTACCGTAAAAATTCGCCATTTCCTCGCGGTAGTGGACGCTTTCCTTGAGAGCGAGCTGCCCCGTGACAACGATACGGGCATTGGACCGGTATTCGTCAGGCAACTTACTGGTCTTCCAGGCCTGTAAACAGATCGCACCGCTGACGAGCAGCAGAATCACCCACCAGCGGCGGGCAATCAGCTTCATGTATCGCCGCATACGGTCGTTGAAATGAGTCAGCTTCTGTGAAGCTGTCTGCGTGGGTGGCGGGAGACGGTCCATTGCTATCTAGTGATCGGGAGAATCAGTACTTACGGGGCGTAAAGCGGGAAAACTCAATTTAAAAATTGAACAGCTTCTTATCCACAATGATGACGTCGCCCTTCTTCAGAACGAGATCTTTTTCAAGCTTGCCCTTGTCCATGACGTCTCGGAGATTCACAGTCACCGTCGCCAGGTTTCCATTGTCGTCTTTTCGCAGTACCCGGACCCGGCGGTTGTTGGCGAATTTCTGGAACCCCCCAGACTGTAAGATTGCATGACTTAGTTTGAATTCAAAGTCCGGCCGCAATGGGAACACACCAGGATTCGTTACTTGCCCCATCAAAGTGTAACCGTCTTCAGCACTTGCCACAGCCACTCTGCGTCCTGTCCCGTCTCCGCCACCTGCCCTTGCAGGATTCCGGCTGCCATAGGCGTTGTAGTCGAGCCCAATAATAACGGTTGCCCTATGATAAAAATCCTTTTCAAGGCGCTTTTTAACCTCGATGGCAAGATCCTTGCAAGTACGCCCCTCTGCTTTCACCCGACCGATGTAAGGCATGTCGACTTCTGCGGAATCAGTAACAATGATACGCTTCGCCGGCTCACCGTCTTCCAGAACCTGAAAGCTTAGTACGTCTGCGATCATGAGCTTTCGCTCATCGTCCAGAGTTGCCATACTGGCGGCTGTCGATGCAATGTCTTTGGGCGTGCCTGCTTCAATCAACTCGGAATCGGAGGACGCCTGGGCGTCGACGGCATTTGCCTTTGGCGCGTCAGGCAGGGGCGGCCTTTGAATCTCAAAGACCTGCGCCACTGCACTCGAACAGGTTATTCCTGTCGCAATCAGCACACTTGATGTCTTTATTTTGTAGTTGCTCATAGATTTATTCATTCCGGCAGCCAATTTTTAAAAATCCAGGGACATACCGGTTACCAAGCTATTTTCGGTGAATCCCCGATTACTTCCAGTCACTTCCCATCTCTGATACGAAAGATTCAGGCTCGCAGCTTCATTTAAGTTCAACCGCGCGTAGGCCTGCAAGCGCTTCTCATCATAGTCGCGACCTTTCAGATTCGCACGATTCTGACTAAGAGTTCCACGCACTCCGACCACCAGGTTGTCTGTTACCTGCTGGCTTCCATGAAGCGCCACATTGAAAGTATCGTCTTTTGCATCGCGCACACCGCTCTCGTCATTCCAGCGATAACCTAGTATAACATCCAGCGACGTTCCATCCATCGGTTCCGCATTCAGCTCGTAGCGGAGAAAATCGTACGATTCAAAATTCGATAGTGCCCCAAAATCAGCGCCATGACCACCCACCAGTGAATGAGCCATCATATCATTGAGTTCGTTTCGTATTGCAAGACTCACAAAGTAGTCAGCCAGTTGGTCGTTATCGCCGCTGGCACCGTCGGTGGAGAAATCAAACTTCTGATAACCACCGCTGGCCTCCAGTCGAGTGAACTCGGATATCGGGGTGTGGGCAAAGAAGCCGATACTTGATATATCTGCGTCGTTGTTAAAGTTAGCAACGTAGTCCCGCTGCGACCATGAACCCTGAACTCCCAGGGTATATTCACCATTAGGTGAGAAAGTAAGACCTGCGCTCGCAGAGAGCGTGTCATTGTTGATTGCACTGAATTCATCAGCCAGTGCCTCATCCTTGGATAAATCGACGAGGCCATGGACAACCAGGGCATCATTCAAGGGATACATCACTGAGGCACCTACTGTGTTGCTCCAGAAATCCCCAGTGTCGATCGCGTCTGGGCTAAACGATTCCAGACGCCTGTTCCGGCGCATCGAGAATCGATCGAACACACGCATCTCAAGATCACCAATCCCGAAAACGATATCTGCAAAGGTGTCGGGCGTTACATGCACCTGCAGACCGTCCTCATCCGCTTGGTCTCCTGCAAACTGATCTGCGCCCACGCCTATGTTGAAATGGATTTTGTTCGTCTCCGTGAGATCCAGCGTGGCCTTGGCGTTGATGCCAGCAGCGATGAGGAATCCCGCCGCCTTGTCTTCAGCAGTTAGCTCACGGTTGTCCGTATACTCAGAGGAAAGGAACCCGATGAAATCGAGTTCAAGCGGCCCGGTAGCGATGTCCGGGTCTAATGTCACGCCCCCACTGGTGGGTGCGTGGGTGTAAGCTCCCCGCTGCCCCGCTCCACCATGCCAGTCCGACCAATCGGAGCGACTAAAGGAACTCTGCTGACTTTCAGCAGCTCCCCCAAATCCCTGGCTGCCGTCCTGCCGCAAGTTCTGCCACCAATGGGGCGAGCCGCCATCACGAGGACGGTTCAGAAGCGCAGCCGAGGCAAGTTGCTCCCCGTTCGGTGCGCCGTCACGAATTACAGGCGCTGACTCCGGTACGGCCCCCAGGTTGCGTTGCCCCCGCCACTGGCCACTGTCGAGCCTGTCCCGATCGTCACGGATGCCATACTCGGGCATTCCAGATGATCGCGCATCGTGAGAAGGGAGCGCAACGATCGGATCCAACTCCGTCCTCTCGTCCATCGCCCAACCGTCTTCGTCCGCCGGAGGTAAGCCCTCGCCCGCAGTTACCACGGCCTGCCTCTGGGATGGCACCGGATCATTTGGATCTTTACTCGCACCTGCGGCAGTCACTGCCATAAAATCCCGAGCTCTCGCAAGCGCCAGGGCGCAAACGAAAAACACCAGAAGAGTGCACAACTTTGGGGTAACTCCTGCCCTCATTTCTACTAAAACGGCGGTGATCCGCCGCTTGTTCATCGCTCCAGACGAGAGGTCGTGACTCCGATGATTCCCACCAACGTCGCCAGACCTCACATAGTACGCATCTTCCCACCATCGTAGGCCGCACTTGCTCAGGGCAAGCGCACGACCTGCATCTCGAATTCGAGATGAACTGGAGGCGGAAACAATCATACAGATTCAATTTACCATATCTTCAATAATAAACAAGATTATAAGGATTTCTGTATTTACTGTGGATTTCACTCGCCTGCCGTGCGATAGTTGCGGATGAATCATTGGGTGAACATTGCGATCGCTGGCCTGCTGACGGTCGGACACCTGACAGCAGAGCCCTCGTCCCCTGCGGATGTGAGGGGACGAACCCCAAAGAATGTGCTTCGTGCCCACCTTGGGGTCACCGGGGGCACTGGGCCTTCATGCCCACTGCTAAAAGATGACCCCACAGTGCCGCTGCGGCTGCAAGATGGCGATTTTACAGTCCACTTCAATTTGAATGACTTACACATTGTCAGCGAGTTAGCATTCGTGAACGAAAATACCCGCGGGACTGTGAAATGCTTTGTTTCGACTGATCAGGAGGCATGGGTCGAAGTTGTGGCAGCTCACCTCATCCCCGGCGCTAGAGCGTCACGGGTTCGGTTCGTCGGAAGCGAGGCGCGGTTTGTCCGGCTTGAATTCTCAGTCACCGAACCTGGTAATCTTTACAGCCTGGGTCTCTTTGGCCTGACCGTTGCGGCCGACTATAACTTTAAGGAAATCCTCCGTGCTGAGGATGTTGCCGATGTTGATGCCACCCCACTGATCGAGGAAATCCGCGAACCGCTCAGTGAGGAATTTGACGAAATAAGCCTGACGATTACTCCATCGGACGCGCGGGTGCCTTGGATCAGCTCCCTTTCGGCCCCCAATCCCGCAGAAGTCGAGGCGCTACAGTTGATTGATGAAAATTCGTTCACCACCTGCGAATTTGCAGCCGATGACCCGAGCCCATCGGTGCTTCTCGATCTTCAGAGTCTCCCTGTGATAGAGCGTGTTGGCGTGCTTTATGCGAAGCAACCGGGCGTGCTTCGCCTCAGATTGCTACAGACTGCCGATCAACGACTTGGAACCACCCCCGAAAGCAGCAGTGACGACCACTCGACAGAATCAGTAGAAGAGTTCATCTTTGAGGATGTGAAGGGCATCGGAAAATTTGCATTCAATCGGCTCGCGACCAAATCCCGCTACATCGAACTAAGCTGGAAACCCGATGTGCAGGCAGAATCGACGGATTCTCCCGATCCGGGTGCAACCACACCAACTGCTCCGTTTTCCATCAACGAGGTTGCTGTATTCTCCCGGGGAAATCGAAAATACCTGGAACAATCACCCCTTCGACGAATCGCCAGCAATCGGGTAGATACCACCGTGGTGCAAAGCCTGCAAACGACTCCAGCAGAGCCTAATATCCCCGACTCTCTGACCGAGGCGACTCCGGCAGCGCTGGCAGCCGCCGCCGACGCACCTGCCGAACCAGCGGCTCCCGATTTGGAACTAGATCCCACCAGCTTTTAATTTCTATAGTATTCAAATCTAGTGCTCAGAAGCAGGGTTGCGACCATTTGCTAATCAGTCTTGATCTTGACGCGGAGAGGAAACCACGTAATCTCTGGCGTTTCCTCCCAGCATGTAGGTTGTTCCGCATGCGAGACAATCACCCCCCTGTCGCAATCTTCTTAATCCGAACCACACCAGGCCGCTTTGGAAATCAAAGAAATTAAGCAAATCATTGAGTTGATGAACGATCATGACCTGTCGCTCTTCCATTTGGAGCGTGACGGAGTGAAAATCAAACTCAAGAAAGGTGCCGATCTTGACGCAGTACTGGCATCTCTGGCTCACGGTGCTCCGTCCCCACAGGCGGCGCCTGCGGATCCTGGCCCAACCCAGCCTCACCTCCTCGCGGCCCCAGTCGAGGAAGTTTCTGAGTTTCCCACCGTCACTATCAAGGCACCTACAGTCGGAACTTTTTACCGCCAGTCAGAACCTGAGTCCCCTCCGTTCGTGAAGGTAGGCGACAAAGTCGATGAAGACACCGTCGTCTGCATCATTGAGGCCATGAAAGTGATGAACGAGATCAGGGCTGAGACTAAAGGAACGATCCAGAAAATCTTCCCTGACGACAGCAAGCCAGTGCAGTTCGGTGACCCGCTGTTTGAGATCCTTCCCGGTTGAGCCGGTGTGGCTGTGATTTGAAAGTGGTTCAATCTGCCCGCACTTTCAGCTTTCTCCCGCGAATGGATCACACCCTGTGGCCCCTTGGTTGAGGCAGGCAAGCGAACAGAGCCAACCACGGCAATACGAGACCAACCACGAGCGCTACCTTTTTGAATGTTTAGGAAAATACTCATCGCCAACCGCGGCGAAATCGCACTGAGAATCATCCGTTCCTGTAAGGAGCTGGGGATCCAGACCGTCATGGTCTACTCAGAGGCGGACGAGCGCTCACTTCCCGTGCAGCTGGCAGACCAGGCCATTTGCATCGGTCCCAGTGCCAGCTCCGAGAGCTACATGAAGATCGAGCACATCATCAGTGCCGCCGAAGTGGCGAACGTTGATGCGATCCATCCAGGCTACGGCTTCCTCTCAGAGAATGCCCGCTTCGCCCGCATCTGCGAAAGCTGTAAGATCAAATTCATCGGTCCGTCCGCTGACGTTATCGAGCTGATGGGCGACAAGAATCAGGCCCGTGCCACCGCGCGCAAATACAAGATTCCCGTCACCCCCGGCTCGGATGGTGTGGTTAAAAACGAAGCAGAAGCACTCAAGATCGCCGCGGAGATCGGCTACCCCGTCATGGTCAAGGCCTCGGCTGGTGGCGGCGGCCGCGGCATGCGCCCGGTGCACAACGAAGCCAGCATGGGCTCCGCCTTTGCTGCCGCACGACTCGAAGCGGAAAAAGCGTTCGGCAATGGCGACATGTATCTCGAGAAGCTGATCATCGATCCGCACCATATCGAATTCCAGATCGTCGGTGACTCAAAGGGAAACGTCGTTCACCTCGGCGAGCGCGATTGTTCACTGCAGCGCCGGAACCAGAAGATCATCGAAGAATGTCCATCGCCCTTTTTGAGCGACAAGCTACGCAAGAAGATGGGCGCAGCTTCCGTCCGCCTGGCCAAAGAAATCGGCTACGAGAACTGCGGCACCATCGAGTATCTCGTCGACAACGACGAGAACTTCTACTTCATGGAAATGAACACCAGGATACAGGTGGAACACCCGATCACCGAGGAAGTTTACGGCTGCGATCTTATCAAAGAACAGCTGCGGATCGCCTCCGGCTATCCTCTTTCCACCCACGTCAGAAAGAATCAGCCACGCGCACACTCCATCGAGTGCCGAATCAACGCGGAAGATCCCTTTAACAATTTCGCACCATCCCCTGGCCGTATTCGGAATTTCTATGCTCCGGGCGGCCGTGGCGTCCGCATCGACAGCCACATTTATTCCGGCTACGAAGTCCCGCCCTACTATGACTCGATGATCGCCAAGCTGATCGTCACCGGTGCCGACCGGGAGATCGCAGTGGCCCGCATGAAACGGGCGCTCAACGAATTTCTGGTCGACGGCATCAAAACAAGCATCCCGTTCCAGATCGCCATCCTTGAGAACGCCGACTTCCGCAACGGCAAGTACCACATCGCCTGGGTGGAACAGTTCCTCGCAGGACGCCGCCATCCCGGCAAGTAATCAGTCCGGTATCGCAGCGGCTTGGGTTCGGATTCAACCTCGGTGGCACCGCCCACTTCCGTTATTATCTGTGGACATCATGAAATCGATCGACCAGTGCCACCTCTACGGGATCCTTGATGCCGGCTACACGTCGCCCGCCGATTTTTCCAGAGTCGCCCGCCTCATGGTTGAAAGTGATGGAGTCGACATGCTGCAACTCAGGGCAAAAGGAGCATCGACCGAAGACGTGGCCCGCTGGGCCAGAGAAGTGCACGCGATCACCAGCGACGCAGGCGTACCGCTTGTAATCAACGATCACCCTGAAGTAGCAGCGTCAGTAAGCGCGGAGATCATCCATGTCGGCCAGGACGATCTGCCACTCGCAGTGGTGCGCAAACTCGTCCCTGATGGTACCCTCATTGGAAAATCCACGCACAGCGTAGCACAGGCACTGGCAGCAGCTGAGGAAGGCGCGGACTACATCGGCTTCGGACCGCTCTTCGCGACCCCCACCAAGCCGGACTACGTTCCCATCGGAATCAACGACATTCAGACCGTGCACCAACAGCTATCGATCCCCATATTTTGTATTGGCGGAATCAAGAAAGAGAATCTACCGTCTGTCCTTTCTGCGGGAGCCAGGCGCGTGGTCATTGTCTCAGGAATCCTCCAGGCCGAGGACATCCCGGCTTATGTGAGAGACTGTAAGCGCATCCTTACTACTTAGCTTGGCGACCCGCATAGTGACGCAATCCTGGGGCAGAATTTCGAACTTCAGCGATCGATCTAAACTTTTTTTCAGTAGGCTCAGACTTCTCATGTCCGTCATCGTCGCAGGCCCAATTGCCCTCGATACTATCGAAACACCCACCGAGAAACGGGACAACGTGCTCGGTGGTTCGGCATCCTATGCGGCTATCAGCGCCAGCTACTTTGCCCCAGTTCAACTGGTCGGAGTCGTCGGCACAGACTTCCCCGGAGAGCACCTGGACATCTTTCGCAATCTGGAAATTGACATCCACGGCGTCGAGACCGCCGAGGGCGAAACGTTCCGCTGGAGCGGGCGCTATTTTGATGACATGAACCAGCGCGAGACCGTGGACATTGCGCTCAACGTGGTCGCCGCCTACGAACCAAAGCTCACTCCTTCGAACAAAGCCGCCCGCGTGGCCCTGCTGGCGAACATGGCTCCGCAGAAGCAGTTGCAAGTGCTGGAGCAACTCGAATCCGGCGCACTCATCGTAGCCGACAGTATGGATCTCTGGATCAACAGCGAGCGTGAGGCACTGCTCGACCTGCTCCGCCAGATCGACCTGCTGGTCATCAATGAAGGCGAGGCCAAACTTTTTGCGCAAACGCGCAATCTGATCACCGCCGGCCACCGATTGCGTGATCTGGGCCCCGATCACGTTGTCATCAAAAAAGGCGAGCATGGCGCCATGCTGTTCGGAAACGGGCAGTTCTTCTCCACCGTAGCCTACCCCCTGACCGAGGTGCTCGATCCTACCGGCGCCGGCGACAGCTTTGCCGGAGGCCTGGTCGGCTACCTTTCGTCCCTTAAAAAGGATTCATTGGACTTCGGCGATTTATCGCGTTCTATCGTCTATGGCACGGTCATGGCCAGCTTCAACTGTGAGTCCTTCAGCACGGATCGACTACAGGGGCTGACCCAGGAGCAGATTGATTCCCGCTTTCACGAGTTCCGTAGCTACACCGCCTTCTAAGACTATTTCCCGTTCACACCTATACTAACTTCAGATGCCAGAATTTCGTAACATCGCGATCATTGCCCACGTTGACCACGGCAAAACCACTCTCGTGGACAAGCTCCTTCAGGCCGGTGGTGCCTATCGGGAAAACCAGGCCGTGACCGAGCGCGCCATGGATTCCATGGACCTTGAGAAAGAAAAGGGCATCACGATTAAGTCGAAGAATACAGCGGTACACTGGAAAGGCTGCACCATCAACATCGTCGACACGCCAGGACACGCGGATTTTGGCGGTGAAGTCGAGCGCGTGATGAAGATGGTCGACGGCGTCCTCGTTCTCGTAGATGCCTTCGATGGCCCTCAGGCGCAAACCCGTTTCGTACTTCGCAAGGCACTGGAAGAAGGGTTGCGCCCCATCGTCGTCATCAACAAGATCGACCGCGATGCTGCTGATCCGAAGGCCGTACACGACAAAGTGCTGGAGCTCTTCCTTGATCTAGACGCCAACGATGAACAGTTCAATGCTCCCTTCGTCTACGGCAGCGCCCGCGATGGCTACATGATGCGTGACCTGGACGACGAACGCGAATCGGTAGCACCACTAATGGATCTCATTCTTGAATACGTACCTGAACCCCAAGTCGATCCAAGCGGTGACTTCCAGATGCTCGTGAGCAACATCACCTGGGACGACTACGTCGGCCGGGTGGCCGTCGGTCGTGCAAACTCCGGCAAAATTGCAAAGGGAGATCGCGTGTTCCGCATCAGGAAAGACGGCACTCGGGAGAGCTGCCGTGTTACGCGCGTTTTCGAATATGGCGCGTTCGCTTCCAAAGATTCTATCGAAGGAGTTGCAGGCAACATTGTGGGCGTGTCAGGATTTGAAGACATTGACATCGGCGAAACACTTGCCGGCACAGAAACCGTCGAAGCTCTGCCTTTCGTTGCCATCGATCCTCCTACCGTGCAGATGCAGTTCTCGATCAACGACGGACCATTCGCCGGTCGCGAAGGCAAACACGTCACTTCACGTCAAATTCGCGATCGCCTGTTCCGCGAAGTGAAGACCAACATCTCCATCGAAGTCTCCGACGCCGACCGCGCCGGTTGTTTCAATGTAAAGGCCCGTGGAGTCATGCAGATTTCCGTGCTCACCGAACAGATGCGCCGCGAAGGATTCGAAGTCCTCGTCTCGCGCCCGACCGTCATCACCAAGCGTGACGACGATGGCAACGTCCTTGAGCCCTTCGAGACACTCTACGTTGAAGTCCCCGATGAATACACCGGCGGCATCATGAAGAGCCTGGCCAACCGCCGCGCCCGGGTGGAAAACATGGGGATCTCCGGACTCGGCACCACGATCGAAGCGACAGCGCCTACTCGCGGCTTGATCGGCTTCGAAATGGAACTGCTCAATATCACCAGCGGTCACGGAGTCATGTCACACCTGTTCAAGGAATACGCTCCACACTGCGGTGAAATCCCCACAAGAACTTCCGGCACCCTCGTCTCCATGGAGACGGGCGTCGCCATGGCCTACTCCCTCTCCGCCCTCGAGGATCGCGGAAAACTCTTCGTCGCCCCGGGTGACGAAATCTACGAAGGCCAGATCGTCGGCGAAAACCCACGCGCCGAAGACATGTCCGTCAATCCCGTAAAGGAAAAGCACCTCACCAACCACCGCTCCAGCGGCGATGGCAAAGGCATCCAGCTTTCCCCGCCGATCCGCCTCTCACTCGAGCGCGCCATCGAATACATTGCCCCAGACGAACTCGTCGAAGCGACCCCCAAGAACATCCGCCTGCGCAAAGCCATCCTCTGCCCTCACGAACGCCGCCGCATGCAGAAGCGTGCTGCGTCCATCGTGGAAGCAGCTGCTACAAACAAGGCAACTGCCCCAGTCAGCTGATTAAAGGAAGATTCGATTGCCAGCAAAAAACCCGGAGCGGTAAAACACCGCAGGAATACTGACATGGCAGTTCAGGTGAAATGGAACCGGCCGCAACTTTTCACCACGTGATTCCGACACGTCACCGTCATTACGTTTGCTTTTCTGAATATCGATCGAACCGATTGGACAAGATAAAGAACGTGGGTGCCCAGAGACCGACAAAAATACCGAAACGCTCAGCGTGCGCCTGATGATCAACGTCTGATCCACCAGTGAAGTACCAAATTGCTATTGAGCCGACAATTGAAGCGAAACCGAGGACGAAACAGGCATTGCTGAGGAGTTTGAGCTGCGAAGATTTCATATGCCCCAGTTACGCAGGAAACTCGCTGTCGGATGTATGGAAACCAAACACCGTCTACCGGACCTTGGAGCCAGTAGCTTAGATCGGACGTAAGATTACTCTTTCGCTCCCTCTTCAAGCCACTTTCTGAGTGCAGAGGCTTCGTCAAGGTGGTTACGAATCGTGGTCACCCCCGCTTCATCCAAGCCGATCGAATCGAGTCTTGCCTGTGCAGCTTGGGGATCATCTGCAGCAAGGCTCATCAGAGCAGATTGCGCAACGTCACGACGCTAGTCAAACGATTGTGCCCACCTTCAGCTCACAGGCGACTCACTCTCACTGCTACTGTGTTCTTCCCGACAGGCATGGTGAAGCGAGTCGTGTAGCCTTGGGCGCGGAGACCTCGATAGTAGCGGTTGTTTTTCTGGCTGACCGGGATGTCTTCTCTCGTCCATTCTCCCAGCTCCGCGTCATCACTTGACTCAATACCGTAGATTTCTGACGGGCTGGAGTTCCATGTCAGGGTGAGCAAGCTCTGGATGGGATCGTATTCAGTATCGACGATCTCAAATGGAACATCGTCCAGAGGCTTCAAGCTGGCGGTAACGGAATGAAGCTCATCCGGGCTGGCTACATCATTTTGGCGTGATAGCCTGCTGGCCACATCCGATACCCGTTTATCCTCTGGATCAAGATAGCGCTGCACATGCCCTGATCCCTGCCACTCGCTCGTCACTTGATCCAGCGCCGGGTCGAAAACATCGGGAGCCGTATCAGGAGATTTGCGAATGGTTTGTGCGATCACGTAAACTTCGAACGAGTTCGACTTCGTCGTCAGCATTGCATTGAGATTGGCGTACGGGCGTTCCTTCACGTTGTCTCCGGTCAAAGCGTGTTCTCGCCAGAAGTTCTCCATGTTTTCGCGGCTGAAAACTACACCTTCTGGAACAAGGTAATGTTCGCAGATTTCCGTGGAGGAACGGAACAACTCGCCGCGATCGAATTTCTCTTCCCACTGCTGCAGGGTTTCCGCTGCGTCGATATGATGACGCCAGTTCGCAGCGGTGGTAGTCGTTTTGTAAGTGGCACCGGCATTGGTCGGGACAGCAAGTACCTTTTCTGACTTCAGCGCGGCGTGGAGGGCGGTGCTGCGGTGAATGTAGGAAAAGGGAACAATTCGATAGTTCAGGTTGACCTTGCCGTCGGTGGAGAACGCATCGCTGTTCTGCATCGGACCGACGACCGGAAGGCGAAAGAGATCCATCCACAAGTGATCGGGAAGCCCTGTGGCACCAAAGTGAGTGCCTGGAGCGGCAGGGCGGAACAACAACGTCTGCCACGGGATGTTCGAGCACACACCGGTCGACAGCGATCCCATGAGACCTGGCAATGCCATTCTCTCGGGAATCGCATTTGCGGCACTTGCAGTGAGCGTTTCCGTGAGAGCATCGAAGTAAGGAGTCCCGTCATCCGCAAGACCACGAGTGTCGCCGTCGTCTCCCTTGTTATTGTAGGCACCATCCGGCGCGGGCCCCACACCGGAATCCCAATCGCCCGTGACCGCCGGATCGATTGAGCCGCGGCTGAGGACATCGTCCGAACTCAGGTATCCCTGATCCCCGGGCGAAAAGGGCAGATCCGGGAACACCGCAGCCACATAGCCTGCGCCGGGAATCAACTCGCGCCCAAACGTAGCCCCTGGCAACGGCCCGCTACTGTCCACCAGGCTGTGTGCCATTCGCGATCTCCCGTATTCTGGATGAGGAACAAACGTCTCTGAACCTACGACACGCCGACCATTGACCAGGCGATAGTCACCGTGGCGTGGAACCATCGACTGAATGACATCTTTCGCCGGATCGTAGAGGTTCTCAATTCCATCGTTAATTGCCGACGCCATTCGCTCCTCGAAGCTAAACCAATCGTCTGTAGCCTCGCTGTCCGGCCCGGCCCACCATTCTGGCACGGGAAACGTGGCTCTTGGAAATGCCAGGTTATAAGATTGCACCAAGTTTCCCGTATCGATTCCGGATTGCACATAGTCGAGCGTGCTGTCAAATAGCAGCACCCGAACCGGGTCTTCATCAGTCGCCCCTCCAAAATCAATCGCTTCGGCATTCGCCCCGATGACCACTGGCTCAAACGTGATCATCCGCTCAAACAAACGTACCCCCCCTTAGCCACCCCACGCAATCCAGTCCTTGGGGCGCTGGGCAGTGGTTTTCGTAGCCCAGGGATACTCTTTGTTCCCCGGTCGCCCCCGCTTTATTGAAGCAAAATCAAGCGTAAAAGAATCCGGCAAATCTGGGAAATCGTTGCCTACACCTGACCCGATAGCGATGCCATTTCGCGGAATCAGCGAGGTAAATCCGTGGGCAGGCGCAAAGCCTTCAACCAGAATTCCCATTTGAACGAGCTTTCTATCTGGAATGGCCTGATCTTTCCCGGTGTCCCATAAGCCGAATTTCTCCAGGTCCGAGCGGGAACCAAGATACGCGACCTCTCCGTCCGCATCGGGCATTTTGGTTTCAGCCCTGAGAACGAGCATAAGTGCAACCTCGCTCAAGCCAATCATTCGCCCCGTTCCCAATGCAGGCTGTAACCGGGGATTGTACCACCGCGCGACGTGAGCTGATGACCCGCCACAGAGGCAATACGCCATCGTCTGACCATGTCCAATCGCACCATCCCTGTTCATCCCTACGGTGTACTTCCACCCCAAGTTTGTTCCATCGAATAGGTTGGCACCTCGTATGTAGTCGAGCGATTCCGCAAGAATCTGATCTCTGTCATCAAACCGCCCCGCGCCATACTTTGACCCAAAGCTGCTGCCAAATCCAGGCACAGTGGCATCTGTCATTGCCTTGAGGTATTCGTAAACAATCGCATTGCGGCCAGCTGAGTTGTTGTAGAATTCCGCGTGGCGACTGTAGGCATCCTGTCGCTGAACATAATACGGCTGTCGGCCAACCGTGCCGATGGCTGCAATCGCCTTGTCGAAGACCGTCTGATTGGTGACAATGTTCGGAGTCGGCCATGTCCCAACTCGCGGGTAGCCCAGCAGATTGGTTTCTGATGATCGACTGTCACTGGTCAAAAAGAACTTTCCCTTCGTCACCCGTTCCGCTGCCCCCGCAGGAAGATTCGCGGCCACCTGCATCGGATCACGGTATCGCACGATATCCTCGGGAAGCGGAGCAATGCTGGTTTTGATCCCCGTGTCAATCACCTGCGTGCCTCCCAACGATCCGCCGTCACTGATGCCCCGGGCCGCATTCCAAATGGCTTTCGTCTCATCAAGCGACAGCACTCCCATTCCGCTTTCAGTTCCCGGCAATCGATATCTCCGATCCGGATACAAAACCGAGCTCATAGATACCCGGGCCGGGTGACCGGGGTAGCGCTGGTATTCACCGAAGGCGGGCTGAAACCTTCCGTACGCGCGGTCTTCCTCGGTGTTCACCCGAGGAGTATCCCAGTAGACCCCCTCGGATGCCGTGTTCACATTGATCCGCAAGGTATTGTCATCTGCCCAAAAGGCATAGCGCCCGACGATCGGATTCTCTTCGGTCGGCGCGACCGGCCCCACGAATCGATTTTTAGTATCGAGGTAACCCTCGTTCCCATCTGCCAGCACATACAGCCACGTAACAGGCATTGGCAGGCGTGCCGCATCAAAGCGCCCTGGCACCACTCCTGCAATCGCCGGTTCATACGAAAATCCTTCCGCATCCGAACGCGGATCAGCAATCGGAAACTGGATACCGTCGCCATCCGCGCGAGGTGCATTCAAATCGACGTAACGCCCGGGATACTCATTCCAATCGGCGGGTACATCCTTCCCAAGCCGCATCACACTGGATTCCACCATACTTGGAGCGGAATACAACTTGTAGACCGACATCGGCTTGCCAGAGGTCGAGAACACTGAAACCGCTCCCGGCTGGGTTGCCCAGGTCGTGCCAGCTCCCCGCTGCGTCGCAACCACCAGTTGATCACGCACCCTGTCAACCCCACGTTGGGCCAGGTCACGCACACTGACTTCCTGCCCGCCTGACGCGCGGCTTGATATCGACACCACACCAGCGCACAACAACACAGCTACCAGCTTCAATCTGAACAATCGCAATCTCTTCATCATGGTCACGGAACGAACTCCTCCGGGATTTCATATGAAGAAAGTGCAATAATCCAGCAATTTCGGTAATCCCACTACAATCCATGTAGTGGAAAACCTTACACCCTGTCATTGGAGCAGGTTCAATAGCCCCACACTGGCGATCGTGACTCTACCCTTCACGAACAAAAATCTGGGTGGCTCCCGCACCACTCGCTTGGCGGAATTGAAGGTTGATTTTTCCATCCTGTTTAAGTGTAAGCATCGCCGGCGCAGTGGTTTCCGAATCCTCCATGCGCACACTGCTACCCTGAGTAGCGATCACTTTGAAAACCGCTTCGGTACGCCGGTTATTCCCAGTCAGTCGCACGCGTTCCAGAGTATTGCCCTCAACATTGAATGCATAGCGAACACTCTTGATCGCTTGACCCAGGCCACTGTCAGCAGCCAGACGAATCTTTGCCGGCTTGGCCTGACCAGAGACAAAGTTGCCACCGGCACTTAGAACGGTTTCCGCATTGGTGCCGCGATCATCGTCCGCCAATCGCCATACTCCTGAAAGATCTGGTATCAAGAGATTCGCTGGAGCAGCTTGCTCAGCGTCGGAAACCGTCTCTTCTTTCACAGTTACACCCGCTCCAGGCTCCTGCGGTGTTTCATGCGGAGCAGGCCGGATTGAGAATAGGACGATCGCTGTGACCAGCCCGATTGCCGACAGGAGAACTATTGACTTCCGCATATAATAACGCTCGGAGTTTGGGAGAAAAGAGCGGGAGGCCCAGTTTCAGCGAGCACCTGGCCCTCCCGCTCTGTGTTTCGTCTGTCTAGACTACCAATGTTACTTGAACTCCAGGCGGAAGTAAGACCCCCGTCCCCCGTCGCCGCGTGGAAAGCTCACTGTAACCTTCCGCATCCCATATCCACTAGGCTCATCGTTCACGGTCTGGTAGTGCATGCCTTTCTCAAGGTTGCTCCACTCATTAAGATCCTCGGATCGCTGAAACACACAAGTCAGATTTACATCGTCGACGATCGTGAACTCCATCACTATATCATTATTGCTACCAAGGCTCAGCCTCGGCCTGTTGGTGTCGGAACCCGCGAATGCGTAACTGACAATGTTAGCCTCTCCGTTGCCGTCGTAGTCGTCGAACATTCCCGTGCTCTCGGCTCCAGCGGGATATTGTTCGGCCGCCCAGCGGAAGAAGCTGATGTTCCCAATGCCTGGCTCAGCGCTGTTCACGCGTGGGCTCTCAGGCGGATCTGGGAGATCGATCGCGCCTCCAAGCACATTGACAATGTAGTCTTCAAGAATCTGCTGTTCACCGAGATCTGGGGCAATGACCAAGCGGGAAGCATCTTCATTGATCGCTGCCAGCGAGCGATAGCCATCGCCCCCCGTTAACAGGAAGCTGTTTGTCGCCAGACCAAACATCCGGCCCAGATCGCCAACCGCAGTGTAGTTTTCCACAACGGCATCCTCTGATCCATCCTGGCGCGTTACAACGAGCGTTTTGATCCGCGATGGAGTGGTCATCGACACCTGATCAGAGATCCCCGGCTGACTTGGATCAAACTCCAGAAACACGCCAGCCAATTGCGGGAATCTTCCATCCAGCGATGGATTGCGACTTACTCCATTTTCAAGCGTCGCGATCAACTCTGCAGCGTTCATTTGCACAATCGCCAGCTTGTTATTGAATGCGAGCGCCGCACCGATGGCGAGACGTGTCACATTCGGCCCTTCAATCGTGGCACGGATGCCGCCGCCATTTTTGAGAGCAATATCGACTGGAACGACGAGCTCGTTGGCAGCCACATAATCGCGGGCAAACCATAGAGTCGAATCCGCAGCCAAACGGCTGAGATTTGTCTCACGCGACCGCACTGCTGCCCGATCGCCGTTGAGCGCGGCAGCGGTCGTTCCCACAACTCCCAGCTGGTCTTTGATCAGATCGGTATTTTGCAGAAGGCCAAGAATACGAGCCACCTCTGCGTTTGGCTTGACTGGCACACCTATCTCTTCACCGAGCAGATGAGCGGCCTCTGTCGTGGAGGCGATCGGGCCGCTGCGACCATCGACGCTGAGGATTTTCCCTTCAGCATCGAAGGCCACCATCAGGTTTCCAACGTAGGTGTAGAGCTGATCGCTGTTCACCACGAGAACTGTATCACCACGGCTGTCTTCACGGACAGTTGGATAGGCAGCCTGTGGTATATCCCCGGCACGGAGCAAATTGAACGGCCCTTGTGCGGGAGAATTCCCCATGAACCCGGTAGATCCAGCAGCAACGATGATGTCAATGCCGCGCAGGTTTTGAGCAGACAGCGGATCACCGGTGAAGTCCTGCGCGTGGTCTAAAAGAATGATCTTGTTGATCCCTTTCGACTCCAGCAGAGCGACTTGCTCCAGCACCTGACCGACAGCGGATACCAACGGCTGGTTGTTCTCCGGGTTGCGACCACCAATGAAATCTACCCCGGGCATGGTTGTCGCCGGATCCGCAATGACATTGAAGAAGTCCGCTGGCGAGCGCCCGATGAGACCGATCTTCTGGCCGTTGACCATCACATACGAACTCCTGGCAATCTTGCCCGCGTTCTCCTCGACGCTTGCACCATCGACACCGATTTCGATCGCAGGTGTTCCCTCCTCCAGCACTGCATTGCTGAAGTCCAGGTTCACCGAGAGGAACGGATAGTCGGCAGTAGCCAGCATCGCAGCGAAGTCGTTGATTCCGCCATCGAACTCGTGGTTACCGATGCCATTCGCGGTCAGCCCCATGGCATTGTAGATCGCGATGTCGGCCAGACCGCGCTTGCCGAACTCATCGACCTCAGCAGAGGCCTGATAGAACGGCCCAGGCAGCGTGTGATCTCCGGCAGTTAGGTGGATCGACCCCATACGCTCGCGGTGAGCCAGCGTGCGCAGACCATCAACGATTGCTGAGTAGCCTAACACTTTCTCCTCACCCGTGTTAATGTCCTGGAAGGCCGACCCGTTGTCAGAGCTGTGGGTGATCTGCAACTGGAATCCTGCTGTTGGCGGGATGGCAATATCGAAGATCGTGGTGGAACCACTGACCTCAAAGGCGACTGCCAGGGCAGGCTTGCCGGTAGGGCTTTGATCCGCCGGGAGGAAAATAAGCCCTTCCGGCCCAATATCCCCGGCGAACTCCGCATCGTCCTCGGGATCCTGGGTGAAGTCACGATTCAGAATCATGTCGATGAACACTGGATTGTAAGGGAACGTGACATCGTAAATCATGATCGCGCTGAATCGCTCTAATCCGATGAACGCATACGTCCGTCCGTCGATTTCGCCTATCGCCACCCCCTCGGGTTCCGGGCCTTTGTCATCACTTCGATTGTCGAACGTATTGTTGGTATTCGAAACATTGAAGGATGCGGGGAAGCGCTCGGCAACGATCTGCTCGAACTGATCACCCGAATCGAACACCAGCTTACCCTTTGTATCCCAGATCGTGAAAGAACGGGCACCGTAGGACATGAGACGATCGACATCGCCATCGCCATCAAGGTCACCAGTCGATGTCGTCGAGTTCAGGCGTCCAAGGGCTGCATCGTCCTGGAGATCAGCGGCATTCGGAAATATCTCTGGATCAAGATCAAGCTTCCCTATCCGCGCCTCTTCACTGAAGCCATCGTAGTCTCGGGAATCACCTTCATTTGCCGTAATCAGGAATTCCTGACCATCGGCAGTAAATGTGGCGATCGCATCCGGCATATACATTCCAAAAACCGGCCAGTTGGCGATATTGATGCCGCCGTCGCGATCACTCGGATCGAGCCCGTTGCCAGGCTTCGAGTAATCCTTCAGACCGAAGGAAACGAGATCGGTGTATTCGCCCGTCTCGATGTCGAGGATTGCGAGAGCGTTGTTCTCTTGCAGCGTGATGTAGGCCGTCTTGCTATCGGCACTTACCGCAATGTATTCCGGCTCCAGATCCTCACTGACTGTCGAGTAGCGCAGGAAGTCGCCGTTCTCGTCCTGGATCTCACCAAAGATGCGCACATTGTTCTCATTGAGAATGTCACGCATGAATGGGAAGACGTCGAGTGCTCCAAATCCAAGCGTCCGCACTGCGTCCTGACCGAGATTCACGATACTGACGTAGCTGAGATCTCCGACATCGATGATCGATACCGAGCCTTCGGGATCGACCGTGTAGTCGTCGTTCGGCTCGCCTTCATTCGCGGTCAGCACCCAGCGACCGTCTGGTGAGAAGGTTACCATGTCAGGCAGTGCACCCACCTCGAGGCGATTCAGTTCTTTGGTCTGTAAGGTATCAAAGAAGAACACTGATCCAGGCTGGGTCTTGACCGCGTTCTGCGCAGCAACTGCTAGCACTCCATTGCGAGTCGCCACACTGTTCACAGCGCCATCGAAACCAGCGAGGCTGTGGGAAAATACGAGGTTGTCTGGATCCCTGGCATCGAGCACATCGACGCGATTGTCAAATGCGTTGGACACGAACAGCCTTCTCGCGATCGGACAGTATGCCACAATCTCCTGGCTGGCCTCGTCAAACTCTCCAGCAAAGTAATCCGCACGCGGGTTGCCTGATTTATAAGTTCCGATACGGGTATCGACCATGGCATCAGGAAGGTTGACCTCACCACCCAGCACGTTCATGACGTAGTTCGCCAGGATGTCCTGCTCTCCAATAGTGGTGGCAAAGGTGGGCCGTGCGGGATCATCGTTGATTGCCTTCAGTGCACGGTAGCCATCACCTCCAGTAAGGAGGAAATTATTGGTGGCAAGGACAAATGTCCGGTTAGGATCCCCGACCAGTTCGAAGTTTTGAACCACCGTATCGGTAGAGCCATTCGAACGATGCACCACCAGAGTTCCAACGCGAGACGGTGTTACCATGGTCACACGATCAGAAACACCTGCGCGATTTGCATCGAACTCCATGTAGACGCCAGCGACTTGCGGGAAGCGACCATCAAGCGCGGGGACTCGACTGATGGCGTTCTCCATCGTGGCAAGCAGTTCCTTGGCCGTGAGCTCCACAATTGCCAGGCGATTATCGAACGCCAGCGCTGCACCAATGGTAAAGCGTGTCACATTCGGCCCGAGAATAGTGTCGCGAATCCCGCCGCCATTTTTCAGTGCGATGTCAACATCATCAATATTGATGTTGTTCGAATCAATAAACTCCTGAGCATACCAGAGAGTAGAATCCGCGACCAGGCGACCGAGATTCGTTTCCCGTGAACGCACTTGTGATCGCTCTCCGACCAGTGACTCGCTCGTAGTGCCAACCGCCTCGAACTGCGTCTGGACAAGTGGAGTTGCCTGAAGGGCATCCCAGATCTGCAGCACTTCACTGCTCGGCTGCAGCATTCGTCCAAGCTCGCGCCCCATCTGCGCAACACCTGCACTGGTGGTCGCAATTGGCCCGCTACGCTTATCGATAAAGTCGATCACTCCCATTTCGTCAAATCCAACAATCAAGTTGCCCACATATTTGTAGAGTTGATCGCTGTTGACCACGAGAACCGGGTTGCCATCGCTGTCATCACGAACGGTCGGGTAGGCAGTGGTCGGCGCATCGCCGGGGCGAAGCAGATTGTAAGGGCCAAAGCCAGCGGCGTTGCCCATGAAACCAGTCGTACCGGCGGAAACAATGATATCGATATCCCGCAGTAACTGCGCAGAAAGCGGATCACCCGTAAAGTCCTGAGCATGATCCATGAGGATAATCTTATTGATGCCCTTTGACTTAAGGATATCGACTTGTTCCAGCACCAGGCTCAGCGCTGATACCAGAGGCTGATTGTCCTCGGGATTACGTCCGCCTACAAAGTCTAGACCTGGCAGCGTAGTCGCAGGATCAGCAACGACGTTGAAGAAGTCCGCAGGTGCCCTTCCAATGAGACCAATCTTCTCTCCATTGAGCTCAATGTAAGAGCTGCGGGCGACTTTACCTGCATTCTCAATGACGCTGCCACCATCTACCCCGATGGCAATTGCGGGCGTTCCAGCCATGAGCTGGACGCTGGAGAAATCCATGTTTGCAGCAAGGAACGGATAGTGAGCGCTCGCCAGCATCGTGGCAAATTCGTCAATGCCACCGTCAAACTCATGGTTCCCCATGCCATTTGCGACGAGGCCGACAGCATTGTAGAACCCAATGTCGCCAAGACCAGGAGCCCCCAACGATGGTGCCTGCGCGGCCGCCTCATAGAATGGCTGCGGCAGGGTGTGGTCACCAGCGGTCAGGTAGAGGGACGCGACGCCTTCTTCTCCTGCCAAGTCCTGCAAGCCCTCCACAATCTGCGAGTAGTTCAGGATCTTTGGCTCCAATGTATTAGGATCCTGGAAAGACGACTCATTGTCAGAACTGTGGATCACCTGGAGGTTGAAGTGCGAGTTTGGCCGACAATCAAGATCCAGATAGACCAGCCTGTGGTCTGATGCTGCGATTACTGCTTCATAGCGCACGTCACTACTAATCGGCCAGAACACTTCGCCCCTCTGGGTGCGGAGGCCTGTAAGTGAATGCAGAACGTAATCCGCACGGAGACTAAAGCTCGCGGTATCCTCTGCCGGATCTCCGATTTGCGTTCCTCCACCGTCACTGTTTTCAACGCCACCTTCACTGCGAGGCACGAAACGTGCGTTCACGAACGGACTTCCGAGCAACTGGTCGATTGCATTGTTGGTGCTGTCGCCATCATTCGGGTCGGCATTCTGATCGCCAACGATCACAAACAAAGCACTGTCTTCCAGTCCACCAGTAGCTCCCTTATCATCGTAGATGTAGCTCGACGCCGCTGGATCGATGTAGTCTGCCCAGAAACGGATCTCATCATGGTTGCGGCGACCGTTGCGATCTTCCGCACCATCGAATACTGGCGGTGTAGGATGGCTGGCGAGGATGTGAACTTCCTTGCCATCGACATCAACAACAACATCCCAGTGGCTCTTGGATGACAGACGGAACGTCGCAAGCTCCTCAGCCGAATACCAGTCTGCTGGGTCAACAGTAGCTGGATCGTCCGGGAGCAATGCGCCGGGCATGTCCTTCCAAAGGAATTTCTGGAACGTCCGTGACTTGGTTCCATCGATCGGGAACTTCGAGAGAACGACCATTCCGTACTGTCCCGGATGACTTCCGAACCCGAATGCATCATCGGCCTCGCCAGTGATGCCATTGTTGTTGTAGTCGAATCCCGAGTCGATCCCCGTGTTTGACTCAGCAAGGAACACGAAGGGATACTCGATTGGATCGAGCCCATTCTGCCCTACTTCCAGATAGTTCTTCTGGAACAGAGTCACCGCTTCACCATTCGCATCAAAGTCGAACTCGTTAAGAAGGATAACGTCTGGATTCGCCAACTGGATGATCTCGGCCACTTGTTTAGCCTGAGTATTGTCGGGCATGCGGAGATCAGCGATCAGATCGCCTGCTGCCGCACGGTTGAGCGAAGTATTGTAAGTCGCAACGCGAAGATCGGCGATACTCGCTGGAATCAGCTGCTCGGTCGCCTTGGTCACCGCTACGAGGTCGGCCTTCACAGAAGCGACTTCAACTCCATCCTGATCCCTCACCGTCAGAGAGACTGTAAATACTCCGCCTTTCTCAAAGACGTGTGTAGGGTTCTGCTTATCTGAAGTTTTCCCGTCTCCAAAGTCCCAGTGATACTTGAGATTACCCACGCCGCCACTCACCGATGAGGTGAACGAGACTGGCTCAACGCTGAGGACGCTTGATGCATCAGCAACGAAATCCACAGAGAACGCAGGCAACTTGACAAAGTGCATCACATTCCGGTCAGCTTGACCAGTGAGTGGCAGGATCTTCGTGACGATGCTTCCATTGCCATCGGAGTCGATGCCGAAGTCATCGTCATTGATGATCGCAAAGACGTTGTCTTCACAGATTTCAAAGCCTTCGGGCTTGTCGTGAGGGTAGTCTGGCACTGCCGCTACCAGGTCGAGCATCAGTTTCTTTTCGACGGGAACAATTCCAAAATCGCTCAGATCCTGATCGTAGAGTTGCTCCAACGTTTTTTCGACACCATCGACCACGTAGGTACCACCGTAGATGCCATCGTTCGGGTCGCTCACATCCGTAGCGCCAGTGATGTCAATTTTGTAGAAACGCTTCAATGTTGGAGCCCCATCTCCTGGGAATGCACCATCGCGCTCAAGGATGACGAACTCGGTGTCCGAGAGAGCGCGAATCTCACTGTTTGAGAGATTTGCCTTGTCCTGAAGGTAGACATACTGGCGCGTCTCACCGGTCGCGATGTGGAACATCACCAGTCGGGTAATGTTCGACTTCGAGCGGATATTTGATCGGTCTTCGGCCGGGTTGTCCATCGCACTCTGCATGATGCCAGCGAGCCACTTTCCATCCGGCGTGATTGCAATGCCTTCCATGCCACGGTTCGCACGACGATTGGCGAATACTTTTGGCAATTTTCTTCCGCCAATGCCGAGACCAAATGGGTTGATTCGCTCGATGGTACGTCCATCCGCGGCGAAGTGGATGATGTGAGGCCCGTATTCGTCAGAGACCCAGAAGGTGCCATCCGGCGCAATCGCCAGGCCCTCAGGATCGAGACCGGTAGGATCGAGGCTAAGCTGCTCACCGTTGAGATCGAGCGGCGTTTCACCCGTTCCTCCGAAGCCCACCGGGTTTGGCAATCCGGTCAAATTGAAGCCAACCTGGTTCTTCAACGTAATCGTCTTTTCCCGAACCATCTCCTGACCAACGCGGCGGAAAACCCCGATTTGCGGAGCGAACGCAGGGTCGGGAAAGATCTTCTCACCCGGGCCGCCATCAAAGTTCGGGCCACGATCTGTCATGAGCCAGAAGACATCTGGATCGTTCGGATCTTTTGCCATCCCAGATCCGAATCCACCATTGCGCACCACCGTTTCTCCATTGGCTTCCAGCATCGGAGCACCCAGTGGCAACGGAGCGGTGAATGGATAGGAGCTGCCAGAAGCAGAGACTCCTGCAAGGTTAATGTTGGTCACCTGCCAGATCGCGCCATCGCCGCCTCCAGTGCCAGTCGAGACGTAGCGGAATGCGATATAACCAGACCCAGTGATGCCCGACAGGTCGACCTCACCAGAAGATGTCTGAGCAAAATCTCCACCGGACAGAGCAGCGGCAATCGGCATCCAACTCGCAAGCTGTGGTGCGGGGCCACCGTTGTAATCAGTCGAAACAAGTGCCTGTAGCGCGGGACCATCGAATCCTTTAATTGTGTCGAACGTCAACACCTCTCCATTGAAGGCGTCGAAATCGATCGAAGGTGAGATGAGCCAATCGTCGCTGGCTTCGTTCGCTCCGAAACCGTTCATCTCAGCGTAGGAGAGCCCACTGAGTGAACCGATGTGCCAATCTGCATTGCTGCTGACACTGACTGGTCGCCAGAGGCCGAGGCCGCCATCGAAGTCCTCTGCAAGAATGACCGACGGCGGAGCGGCGGGTGTTGAAACAGTGGCCACATTCGAGTAACCGGAGTTTCCGTGTATGTTGAAGGCCTTCACGCGGAATGAGAACTCCGTGCCTGCGGCCAGACCTGGAACACTCAGTGAACTGGTATTCGGCAGCAAAGTGCCGGGAACGTTCGCGCCAGCGACTACCTGCCAGACCCCGCTGTTCAGCCACTCCAGAGTGTAGCCAACTTCGTCAGACGCACGGTCGTTCCAGCTCAGCATGACATCGTTCGGTGATGTTGCCACAGCAGCCAACTGGTTCGGCGAGGTTGGTGCGACTTGATCGAATTGCGCTACTTTCGCCAGCAAGGCAGCATCGAAACTAAGATCGTTGCTGGAAGGATGTACCTGCAGCACAGTGATCGCGATAGTATTCGTTCCATCGAGCAATCCCGCAGTGGACAGGTAGTGTTCTGTGAAGGTCTGGCCGTCATCCGGCGCTGAAACGATGTCGTCAGCGTTCTTACGGAGTACCTCATTCCCGTTCAGGTAAACGATTGCTCCATCGTCACTCTTGAGGTGAATGGTGAGGGATGTCGCCTGAGACGCATCCGCCACATCAAATGTTTTACGGAAGTGGTGTTGAGGCACTCCCCCCGTTACGACAGTTGCCTCGTCTCCCTCGCCAAAACCGATCTCAGCGTTGCCCGTTGGCCATGCAGTATCATCAAAACCGGGCTGCTCCCAACCTTCTGGGGCGGTGCCAACAGAATACTTCCAGTCGTCGTAAGCCGCTACAAATGGCTCGCAATGAAATCCGCGCATGGCGTTTCCTGCATTAATCAAGAGCAACTGACCGAGCTCGACCGCTTCAATCCCTTCTTCAAGCGTCAATCCAAAGCGATCACGACGGGCGGAATCGCTGTTGCTAGAGGCACTATCGACGCTGGCGTGGATCTGGGAATCCAGAGCGAACCAACCCTCTCCAAGGATGTCATCCAATGGGATGATGCCACTGGCCTCCTCGTTGGTAGTGATTAAATCGGGAGCCCCTGGTGCAAAATACTTTGGAGAAAACTGCGCCCACTCCCACGTGTCTCCAGTTTCAACATTGTAGGCCCAGATTTTGGCCAGACGGCTAGAGCCACCAGTGTCTTCCTGAATATAGATCACCCCGCTGGCATCCATGGTCATGTTGTCGAGATCGACCACATCCACAGATGGCCCAAACTCATCGAGCAGAATGGATTGGGATCCGCCAAGCCATGGTTGGGAGATATCGTCAAAGGCCAGGCAGAAAAGGCGGGCTGGCGTCGGATTGCCATTAGTACTACCCCCAGTAGTTACCCAGTAAAAGCGATTCCCCTTGCCCGGGCGCGGATCCCAGACACCGTCTTCAGGACGCCCCCACTTCGTCACTCCTACTGAGTCTCCCAACTCCCGCAATTCCGTCCCATTGAGTTCTGAAACATCTCCAAGGTCGGCAAGATCAACTCGCTCGACAAGCCCATGGGCGCTGTCATCTCCAACTTCGTAAGGCATTCCGGGAACCCGCAGACCGTAGAGTCTACCCCCGATGAGACCCGCCTTCTCGACATCGCTACCAGTGGTCTTCTTGCTGCCGATATAGAAGTAAATCTCTCCGTCGCTGGCATCATCCATGCCTGCGACAATTGTGATATCCTGTTCTATCGGTGCCGAAATCGAATTCTCCCATGAGAATCGACCAAGATGGGGCAGATGGATCGCCTTGCGCGCATCACTACCAGTTAAAGGCCAGGCAAAAGCACGGCCTTCGCTACCAGTCTCCTCACCGTTCATGTAGATTCGCACCGTCGTTCCCAACCCCGTTGCCGAGTTGTAGAAAGCAGTCGGCGCTGGAAGGTCAGCAGAACACAGGCGGCTAATGGCGCGAGAATCCGGCTCCTCAGGCAGTGGTTCACCTACCTGAACGAGAGCCGAGGCGGCATTGTCCCAAGTCCAGACGGATGTGGCTAAGTCCCGACCCGAGAGCACCTTGAAGGTCGTCTTGTCGATAACCCATTGCGAGACAAAGGAACCTATTGCACCGTGGGCTCGAGTCACGCCCAGATTGTTGCCGAACTCATGATTCATCAGAATCGAAAACGTTCCATCGCCGTTATCGTAGGCTCCAAGTCCATCCGGAGTTCCCGCCATCATGTAAGACTCCCCCGGACTGTCGGTGTTTGGCACCTTGTCGCCAGTGCTCAGAATTGCGTGGATCTCCGTCTTGGGATTCGTTGAAATCAGCGTCGGCTCCAAACTCGAACTTGGCCCGGTGAAGTGCAACGCGTATTGATTGGCCGCTGGTGTGCGTGCGGTAACCACATTGGAGAAGTCTGAGTTACCGAACACATTGAAACTCCGCACGCGGAAACTGTAGTCAGCATTGGCCTCGAGGCCAGCCAGAACGAACGACTGTGCATCATAGAAGACTTCGGCAGGCACCACATCCCACCCACCGTCACCCAATCGACTCTCGATGACGAAACCGAACTCGTCAGCGGCTGTATCAGTCCAGTGTAGATCGATCTTGTCCGAACCGAGGACACTAAGAGCAAGGGACGAAGGGGCAGACGGAGCATCTCCGCCATTCGATCCCACTTTCGCAAGCAATGCTGCGTCAAAGCTGAAGGTTCCGTCACCAGCGTAGGAAGACTGAACCGCAATGACGTTTGCACCATCCACCAGATGACTGGTTGAAATCAAGTAATCCTGATAAGGCCGACTCGTAGTTGCCCCTGATTCATCGACAACCAGATTGCCATTGATCCAGACACGTGCACCGTCATCCTGATTCAAGAACAGGCTGAGGCTCAGCACCTTCGCTGATGAAGCTACATTGAACGACTTTAAGAAATAACGGCCCTGATCGCCATCGGCAAGAATCGTAGATTCGTCACCTTCGCCAAAACCAACCTGCCCGGTTACTTTAACCCAGGAGGACGCATCGAACCCCGGCTGAGCCCAACTTGGGGCTGGCGTGCCACCTTGGTAGAACCAGTCAGATCCCGCAGCGATCAAACGCTCGCAAGTAGCGCCGGGCGTTGCCGACGATGCGTCAATTTCTAGCAATTGCCCCAACTCAACGAGTTCTTTCCCTACTTCCGGTGTGAAACCAAAACGCTCACGCAATGCCCGGTCTCCTGAGTTACTTGAACTATCCACACTCGCGTGCACCTGAGAAGCAACGAGGAACTTTCCAGGCGTTCCAGGTAACGGAATAATTCCACTGGATTCTTCATTGGTAGTAATGAAATTAGATCCTCCAGTGGTAAAATAATCGGGACGATACTGCGCGAATTCGTAGATTGAACCGGTATCAACCTGGTAAGCCCAGATTTTTGCGAGACGGGCAGAACCCCCTGGATCTTCCTGAAGGTAGATTACTCCATTTTCATCCATGCTCATGTTATCAAGAGTAGTAATGTCTGGATCCGCCCCCCATCCATCAAGAAGGATTGAGTGACTCCCTCCGAGCCAAGGCTGCGAAATGTCCGTGAATTCCATACAGAAAAGGCGGGTAGGGGTGCTGTTCCCCCCGGTCGAACCGCCCGTTGTAACCCAGTAGAAACGATTGTTCTTTCCGGGACGTGGATCCCAAACTCCATCTTCAGGACGCCCCCACTTCGTAACCTGCAGACTGTTACCTAATTCAGTCAGACCATCCCCATCGAGCCCTGAGACATCGCCCATGTCCGCTAACTCTGCCGGTTCGATCATCGCATGCGCGCTATTCTCACCAATCTCAAATTCCTTCCCGGGAATGCGAAGCCCATAGAGCTTGCCGTCTGTAAGACCAGCCTTTTCGATTTCCAAGCCGCCTGACTTCTTTTCGCCTACGTAAAAATACACTTCTCCATCACTTGCATCATCAAGCAATGCAACAATCGTGATATCTTGTTCAGCTGGGCAGGGAACAACATTCTCCCACGAGCCGCGTCCGAGGTGCGGCACGTGCGTTGCCTGCCGTGCGGAGAATCCCGTCAATGGCCAGGCAAAAGCTCGGCCTTGAGGGCCGGTTTCCTCACCATTTGTGTAGATCCGGACTTGTGTCCCTTTTCCGGTAGCTGAGTTATAGAATGCAGTTGGTGCTGCCAGATCTCCTGAACACAGGCGATTCATTATTTCACCACCACCAGACTCCTGAACCAAGGATCGCTGCGCAGTATCCCAACGCCAGACGCCCGTTGCCAAGTCGCGGCCAGACAGCACTGAGTTGGTCGTCCTGTCCACAATCCACTGCGAGACAAATGCACCTGCGGCTCCATGCAGGCGTGGGACTCCCAGGTTCCCACCAAACTCGTGATTCATGAGAATAGTATACGTTCCATCCCCGTTGTCATACGCACCCAGACCATCAGGCGTTCCAGCCATCCTGTAATTCTCTGTAGGATTATCTGTATTAGGCACAGCATCACCCGCTGACATCACCGAGGTAATGGTCATCCCGGGATTGGTCGAGATGATACCCGGCTCCATGCTGGAGCTGGAACCAGTTACAAGCGTAGCCTGTTGATTGCCTGCGATCGCAATAGTAAACGCGAATGACATCACTGCCGCTATACCAAGTGCGGCAACTACGCCCTTTCTGATGATCAAATTTAGGAACTTCATAGAGTCGTGGTTTAGTTCGAAGATTGGGAACGCGGTGATACAACCATCGAAACCTCACCTGAAGCGAAAGAAAGAATGCGACGTTTTTGTAATACGCACCTACACTTAAAATCTAACTATTTGCGCAATTGCGCAATTACAGAATTGCGACAACCCCTTACTTGCGAAGGGCACCACCCACACCTGATATAGCTCTTCGCAAACTATGGTAACATTGCACCTCACGCTACATCGATTATTGTTGTTAGCTGGATAAGATACTTACAGAACTCAACACTCGCGACTCGTATGTCCAATGAGCAGTTAAGAGTGAGAGACGCCCTCTTCCCGTTCTATATGAGGCGCTGAGGCACGGGATTTCTCCAATCAGGCCGAGTCAGCCCCAAACGGGGCGGTCTTACACCAGCCCAGGCCATCGGCCTGGAACTTGTCGAAGAAAGATTCAACAGCACTAAAGGTGCGCCCCTAACAACTCCAAACATCGCGCTGATCGATTGCGCCATTGTGGCGAGTGATCGTGGAATGGCGCAACATTCTACCACGCCCCGTTGGGGCTACACGCCGTATCCCCAGGCGGCTGGCCTGGGCTGAGTAGTACTGCCCCTTTAGGTCGGAAAAACGCTAACACTCGATCACTTCGCGTGGATTTGGAGTTGGGCGGGATCTTCCCACGAAATCGGTGGATCACTGAGAATTGTGGATCAGCCTGCGGCGGTAACCCTCGTGTTCGGCTTCTGTGACTGCTGCCACCCTTGCATGGTACCGGGCTATTTCTTCGGAGCAATCACACTACAAATCTCCCTGAGGTTTGCGCAACCTCTCAGGTGCATGGATCGAGTCGAGAATGTAGAGAATTGGACATTTTGCTCATACCCTTCCCGGCCGGAGCTCGCATGAGAGAAGAGATTCCTGAGAGCACTGCGTCGACATTTCTCCAGTTCAGGGAATGCTCTTAAATCACGTCCCAAATTCCACCGCCAGACTACGCACCTACGAGCAAACGAGTCGGCTCTTCGATGCAATCTTTGATGCGGATCAGAAACGTGACCGCTTCTTTGCCATCGACGACGCGGTGGTCGTAGCTGAGAGCGAGGTACATCATCGGGCGGATCTCCACTTTGCCATCGACGGCTACGGGACGCTGCTGGATGGTGTGCATTCCCAGAATGCCGCTTTGTGGTGGGCTGAGAATTGGGGTACTCAGGAGTGAACCGTAGACTCCACCATTCGAGATAGTGAAAACGCCTCCCTGAAGATCATCCAGAGTGATCTTGCCGTTCCTGGCCTTGGTGGCGTAGTCGATGATTTCTTTCTCGATTTCGGCAAACGATTTCTTGTCGCAGTCACGGAGGACGGGAACCACGAGCCCCTTCTCGGTGCCCACGGCGACACCGACGTCGTAAAAGTGATTTTGGTAAAGGTAGTCACCTTCCAACCTGGCATTCACTTGCGGTACTTCCCGCAGGGCTTCGACGACAGCCTTGATGAAGAAGGACATAAATCCGAGCTTCACTCCATGCTTTGCAACGAAGCTGTCCTGGACGCTCTTACGCAGTTTCATCACCGCACTCATGTCGCACTCGTTGAAAGTGGTCAGGATCGCTGCCGTCTGTTGCGCGTTGACAAGGTGGGTAGCAATCTTCCTCCGTAATGGCGACAACTTGGTGCGGGTCACGCGACCATCGTCCGCAAGCGGGGGCGGCGGCGCATCTTCAACCGTAACTGGCGCAGAGGAAGCGACAGGGACGAGGCTCAAATTGGGCGAAACCGCCGGTGCTGGTGCAGCAGGCTCTGGAGCCGGAGCAGCGGGAGTAGCGGGAGCACTCGCAACAGGAGCGGCAGGAGCACTCGCGGCCGTAGCAGCAGGAGCGCTTGCAGCAGGAGCCTCAGAGGCGGATGTCGATGAGATGCCTGAGGGATCAATCTTCGCGACGAGCGCCCCGATTGGAACCTCTTCTCCTTCGGCAACAATGATCTCAAGAACCCCGTCTTCATCAGCAGTCAGCTCAGTGGAAACCTTGTCTGTCTCTATGGTCAGGATAAGGTCGCCTTTGGCAACGGCTTCGCCATTTTTCTTGTGCCACTGGGCGAGGAATGCGGTGGTGATGGACTCGCCGACTGCGGGAATGGTGATCTCAATCATAAAAACCTAAACTTCGAATGCCTGTTCAATGAGTTGCCGCTGTTCGCGGACGTGCATGGCCTTGGAACCAACCGCAGGGCTGGAGGCTCGCTCCCTTCCAGCGAACCGGACACGGTGCTTGGAACTCTTCTCAAGCCTCGACCAGATGTAGGACCAGGCTCCCATATTGAGCGGCTCTTCCTGACACCACACCCATTTCTTGTGCGATCGCGGATAGCGCGCGACGATCTGCTGGAGGAGCTCCTCGTTGAAAGGATACAGTTGCTCGATGCGGATGATGGCCACGTTGCGCAGCTTGTGCGTATTCCGGTATTCCAGCAGATCATAGAACACCTTGCCACTACAGAAAATGAGGCGGGTCACGCGGTTCGGCTGATCGATCAGCTGCGGGTCATCGAGGATATCGATAAAGTGAGTGTTGCCTGTGAATTCATCAATATTGGAAACCGCCTCCGGATGACGCAGCAGGCTCTTAGGAGTCATGATCACTAGCGGCTTACGAAATGGCCGACGCATCTGTCTGCGCAGAACGTGAAAGTACTGTGCTGGCGTGGTGATATTGCACACTTGCATATTCTTCCCGGCGCAGAGCTGAAGGAAGCGCTCAAGGCGGGCGCTGGAGTGCTCCGGCCCCTGCCCTTCGTATCCGTGAGGAAGGAGTAGAACGATGCTGGATGGCTGCGCCCACTTCGACTCCGCCGAGCTGATAAACTGGTCGATGATCACCTGAGCTCCATTCGAGAAATCGCCGAACTGCGCCTCCCA